>NZ_CP019724.1:6167500-6467500 GCF_002005225.1 Streptomyces pactum | reverse complement strand
AAGTAGAGGCCGTAGAGGGTGCCGTCGACGCTGCCGTACGACTTCCAGACGTTCGCGAAGTTGGAGTCCACGGACTTCCGCGCCGTCTTGGACAGCGGCTTCAGCCAGCCCTTGCCGGCGAACTGCTGGAGCACGCCGACCTGCGGGACCATCACGACGTCGGGGGCGTTGCCGCCCTCGATCTTGCTGCCGACGACGGTGGAGACGTTGTCGCCGGTGGAGACGAAGGAGGTCTCGGCGCCGGTCTTCTCGGTGAAGGCGTCCAGCACCTTCTGGAAGTTCTCCTGCTCGGTGCCGGACCAGACGCCGGCCACGGTGACGGACTGCCCGCTGAGCGCCTTGTCACCGCCGCCGGCCGTGACGGGTCCGCCACCGCCGCAGGCGGTCGCGCCGAGGGCGAGTACGAGGGTGGTGCAGCCGGCGAGCAGGGTGGTACGTCGTCGCATCATCATTGATGTCCCTTCGGAGGGTTGGGTCGGGAAGGTCAGAGGTCGGCGATCCACCAGGCGGCGGTGGAGCCGGGCAGGACGCCGGGCGGGCAGGGGCCGCTGGTGAGCAGCGGGGTGCCCGGGGCCGGCGCGGGCGTGGGGGCGGTGCCGAAGTTGACGGCGCAGACCAGGCCGTCGCCGCGGACGAAGGCCAGGACGCCGGGCGGGGTGTCGAGCCAGCGCAGGGTGCCCTCGCCCAACTGGGGCAGTTCGGAGCGGAGTTGCAGACCGTCGCGGTACAGGTGCCAGAAGGACCGGGTGTCGGCGAGGGCGCGGTCGGTGGCGTACTCGGCGAAGTACTCCGGCTGCGGCAGCCAGGGTTTGGCGCTCCCGTCGCCACAGGTGAAGCCGAACGGGGAGGCCTGTCCCGACCAGGGCAGCGGCACCCGGCAGCCGTCGCGGACGCGGTCGCGGCTGCCGGTGCGGTGGAAGATCGGGTCGGTGAGCACGTCGTCGGGCAGGTCGACGACCTCGGGCAGGCCCAGTTCCTCACCCTGGTAGATGTACGCGGCACCCGGCAGCGCCAGCATCAGCAGCGCGGCGGCGCGGGCGCGGGCGGCGCCGAGGCCGCTGCCCTCGGTGGCGGGTTCGCCGTAGCGGGTGACGGTGCGGACCTGGTCGTGGTTGTTGAGGACCCAGGTGACCGTGGAGCCGGTCCCGGCGATGTCCTGCATGGCCTCGGAGATGACCTTGCGGAAGGCGTCGGGGTCCCAGGGCGCGCCGAGCAGGTCGAAGAAGAAGGCCTGGTGGAGTTCGTCGGGGCGGACGTAGCGGGCGTGTTCGCGGGCGCTGGGGACCGAGACCTCGCCGACCAGGAGGCGTTCGCGGCCGTCGCGGGCGGTGTACTCCTCGCAGACCGCGCGCCAGTGCCGCCACACGTCGTGCACCTCGGGCCGGTTCCAGGCGAGCGGGTTGACCGAGTCGCGGGTGCGGGCGTCGGCCTCCGGGTCCGGGGAGTCGGGCAGTTCGGGGTGCTTGTAGAGGCCGGCGGCCACGTCGATGCGGAAGCCGTCGACGCCCCGGTCGAGCCAGAAGCGGAGTATCCGGTCGAACTCGGCGGCGACCTCGGGGGTGCGCCAGTTCCAGTCCGGCTGCTCGGGCGTGAACATGTGCAGGTACCACTGGCCGGGGCGGCCGTCGGCCTCCGTCACCCGGGTCCAGGCCGGTCCACCGAACATGGCGTGCCAGTTGTTGGGCGGCTCGTCGCCGTCCGGTCCGCGGCCGTCGGCGAAGTGGAAGCGGGCACGGGCCGGGCTGCCGGGCGGTGACGCCAGCGCCTCGCGGAACCACGGGTGTTCGCTGGAGCAGTGGTTGGGGACGATGTCCAGCAGGACGCGGACGCCCAGCCGCCGGGCCGCCGCGACCAGCGCGTCGAACTCGTCGAGGTCGCCGAAGAGCGGGTCGACGCCCCGGTAGTCGGCGACGTCGTAGCCGTGGTCGTGCTGCGGCGAGGGGTAGAAGGGGCTCAGCCAGATCCCGTCCACGCCGAGCTTGCGCAGATACGGCAGTCCGGCGCGGACACCGGCGAGATCGCCGACGCCGTCGCCGGTGCTGTCGAGGAAGCTGCGGACGTAGACCTGGTAGATCACCGCGTCACGCCACCAGTGGTGCCTGTTCACCCCGAGGACCTGTCTGTCGAGTGCCGTCGCTGTTGTGCATGCATGTTAGGTAGCGGTGTCGCGAAGGTGTCAACGAACAGAACAGAAGCTACTGAGAGGTTGGGGGTTTATGTACCGACTTTTCCTCGCACCGAGGGGTCAGATGAGATGTCGGCGTTACCTAACACGTAACTAGAAAGGGTCAGTGCTTCGAGATCGCTGCCAGCTCGCGCGCCAGCCGGCGCACCGCCGCCTCGGGCGTCTGCCGCCCGCTCATCGCGTCGTGCACGACCGCCTGCACGGCCAGGCTGACCTGGTCGTAGCGCGGGCTCTTGGGGCGCGGCGCGGCGGTGAGCACGCTCTGGCGCAGGGTCGGCAGGTACGGGAACGCCTCGACGAGCTCGGGATCCTCGTAGAGATCGGCCCGTACGGGCGGCAGCGCGCCGCGGGTGAGGACCTGGCGCTGGACGCGCTCGCCGGTGAGGTACGCGATGAGGCGCGCGGCCGAGTCGGGGTGCCGGGCGTGGGCGGCGACGGCCAGGTTGGAGCCACCGAGGACGCTCGTCCCGGGGCCGTCGGGTCCGGGCAGCGGTACGGCGCCGACCTTCCCGGCGACCTCGGATTCCGGGGCCGAGGCGCCGACGTAGGCGTAGGGCCAGTTGCGCAGGAAGAGCAGGCGGCCGTCCTGGAAGGCCTGCTTGGACTCCTCCTCCTTGTAGGTCAGGGCGTCCTTCGCGATCCAGCCCTCGCGCACCCCGCGCGCCAGGAAGCCGATGCCCTCGCGCGCCGCCGCGGAGTCGACGGTGACGCGTTCGCCCTCGTCGCCGAGGATGCTGCCGCCGGCCGAGTAGACGGCCTCGGCGGCGTTGACGGTGAGGCCCTCGTAGGGCAGGAACTGGCCCGCGTAGCCGTCGAGGCCGTGCTTCGGGGCGATGGTCTCGGCGTACCGCTCCAGTTCGGCCCAGGTGCGCGGCGGCGGGACGCCCTCCGCGGCGAGGACGTCCTTGCGGTAGAGGAGCAGACCGGCGTTGGTGACGTACGGGACGGCGTACAGCCGCCCGTCGTAGGTCGCGGTGCCGACGACCGGCGGCAGGAAGGCGCCGAGCGGGAACCGGTCGCGGGGCAGCGGGCGTATCCATCCCGCCGCGGCGAACTCGGAGGTCCAGTTGACGTCGATGTTCAGGACGTCGAAGCGGTGCCGGTCGCCGTCGCGCAGGTCGGTGGCCATCTGCGCGCGGGTCTCGTCGGCGGAGTCGGGCAGTTCGACGAGGGTGACCCTCTCGTCGGGATGGTCGCGGTTCCAGCCCTCCAGCAGCGGGCCGAGGTAGCCGGTGAGGTCACCGGCGGTGGCCAGGGTGAGCGGCCCCCGCCCGTCCGCGGCGGCCTCGCCCGCGCGGGCGCCGGACGCGGCGTAACCGGTCAGGATCACGACGAGGACGAGGAGGCCCCTACCGGCGGCGTGGATCCACCGCATAGGTTCCTCCCTGTGCGACCTCGTACACCGGCCGGCACGCGCCCGCCCACCGGCACCGGGCTTCCTCGCCCGGGTCAGGGGCCATGTATACCTGTTAGGTATGCGCGATACTAGGGCCTGGAGCACATCCGGGGACTCGAGCAGAAGCGGGAGGACGGCTGAGTGCGCCTGCACCTCCTGGCTCTCCTGGCCCGCGGTCCGGCCCACGGCTACGAGCTGAAGCAGGACCTTGAGCAACTGCTGGGCTCCGCGTACCCTCAGCCGAACGTCGGCCAGATCTACGTCACCCTCGGCCGCCTCGAGAAGACGGGGCTGATCGAGGGCGAGGACATCGAGCAGTCGAGCCGGCCCAACAAGAAGGTCTACCACCTCACCGAAGCCGGGCGCGACGAACTGCGGGCCTGGTACGAGGAGACGGCGGACGAGCCGCGGGTGCGGGACGAGTTCTTCATGAAGCTCGCCCTGGCGCCCCAGACCGGGCTCGCCGACCAGGTCTCCCTCATCAACAGACAGCGGCGGCAGTACCTGAACACCATGCGGCAGCTCTCCAGACTGGCCGCCGCCGAAGACCGCGACAACCGCGTCGCCCACCTCCTCATCGAGGGCGCGATGCTGCACCTGCAGGCCGACCTCGACTGGCTGGAACGGTGTCAGGAAGAGCTGGAGGAACTGGAGTGAGTGCTGGGGTCGGCTCTGCGGTGATCCCCGGGGCGGGCGAGGACCCGGCCCCCGTGCTGCTCGCCGAGGGCCTGGTCAAGACGCACCACGGCGAGGGTGCTCCGGCGCACGCCGTGCGGGGGGTCGACCTGTGCGTGCGGCGGGGCGAGTTCGTGGCGATCACCGGGCCGTCCGGCGCCGGGAAGTCGACGCTGCTGCATCTGCTCGGCGGCCTCCAGCGTCCGGACGCCGGCAGCCTCTGGCTGGACGGCGCCTGCACGGACGCGTACAGCGAGGCGCGCTGGGCGGTCGAGCGCAGGAAGCGCATCGGGATCGTCTTCCAGTTCTTCAACCTGGTCTCCGGACTGTCCGTCGCGGACAACGTGGAGCTGCCCGCCCTGCTCGCCGGTCTGCCGCCCAAGCGGGCGCGCGCGGAGCGGGAGGAGCTGCTCGCCGAGCTGGGCCTGGCGGGCAAGGAGCGCAGCATGCCCGGTGAGCTGTCCGGCGGCGAGCAGCAGCGGGTGGCGCTCGCCCGGGCCCTGGTCAACCATCCGCCGCTGCTGCTGGCCGACGAACCGGCGGGCAGCCTGGACAGCAAGGGCACCCGCGAGGTCAAGCGGCTGCTGTCCCGCTTCCACCAGCGCGGCCAGACCATCCTGCTGGTCACCCATGACGCACGGCTCGCGAGCGCCGCGGACCGGGTGATCAGCTTCTTCGACGGACGCATAGCCGACGACGCCGAACTGGACACCGGCACGCCACCGCGCCGCCGGTCCGGGGCGTCCGCCGTGCTGGAACTCAAGGACTGACCGCGGTGACCGGCCCGCGGACGTACGACCACCGCGCGCACCGCGCGCCCGGGGACTGAGGCCCGTGCGAGCCACCCTGCGCTGGGCCCACTCGGATCTGCGCACGCACCGGGGCGAAGCGCTGTTCCTCGTCCTCGCCACCGCGGGCGTCGTCGCCTCGCTGCTGCTGGCCACGGCCCTGTTCGGCTACGCGACCAATCCCTGGCAGCGGGTCTTCACGCAGGCCCGCGGTGCCCACGTCTGGCTGCACACCGACACCGCGGCCGACACCGGCAGGCTGGCCGGTCTGGGCGGCGTCCAGTCCGTCGCCGGTCCCTACCCCACCGCCGCCGCCACCGTCACCGTGCGCGGCAGCCGCGCCTCCGTCGAGCTGCGCGGCACCGCCGACGAGCCCGACGTGGGGCGCCCGCTGCTCACCGCCGGACAGTGGCTCGACCCGGCCGATCCCGACGGGGTGGTCCTGGAGAGCCGCCTCGCCCGCGCGCTGCTGGCCCAGCCCGGCGACACCCTCACCCTGCCCGGCACCGAACGGACCCTGACGGTGCTCGGCGTCGCCGACAGCCCCGAACGCCGCTACCGGCCCGGCGAGCAACCGGGCCTCGTCTGGGCGCCGCCGGCCGCCGTGCCCGACCCGGGCGGCCAGGTGATCGGACTGCGGCTGACGGATCCCGGGGACACGGACTACGCCGTGCAGCGCGCGGTGACCGCGCTGGGCGCCGGTGCGATCGGGCAGGTCTCCACCTGGCAGCAGGCCCGGGCGGAGGCGCAGGGCGACAACCGGCTGCTCGGCCAGGTCCTCGGCCTCTTCGGACTGGGCGCGCTGCTCGCCGCCGGGCTCGCGGTGCACGGGGCGATCGGCACCCGGATCCGCGGTCATCTGCGGGACATCTCCGTGCTGAAGGCGATCGGCTTCACCCCCGGCCAGGTCGTCCGGGTCTTCCTGCTCCAGCACCTCGCCTACGCCCTGCTCGGGGCGGTGGCCGCCGCCGCGCTCACCCAGGCCCTCGGCAGCCGCGTCCCCGGGCGGCTCGGGGACGCGGTCGGCGTGTGGCAGGGCCTGCCCGGACACACCGTCGCGCTGTTCGCCGTACCGGCGGGCGCGGTGCTCTTCATCGGCGCCACCACCGGGCTCGCGGCCTGGCGGGCGGGGCGGGTACCGCCGGTTCCGGTGCCGCGTCCGGCAGCGGCGCAGGGCGGTCGGCTGTCCGGTGCGGCACGCAGGGCGCTGGGGCTGCGGGTGCTCCGGGTGCGGGTGCGGGGGCGGGGCGTCCAGGCACCCGCCGGACGGGCGGCCGGCCGGCACGAAGCCGATGAGCCGGGCCCCGGGGAGCGGGACACCGGCCGACGGCCCGCCGGTGCGAGCCCCACCGGCGCACGGCGCCCCGACGTAACCGAGGTCGAGGTGCGTGAGGACGAGGTGCGCGAGGTCGAGGTGCGTGTGCCGCCCGCGCTCGTCCTCGGCTGGCACAAGGCGTTCACGCGCCACCCGCGCTCGCTCGCCACGGTCGCCCGCCTCACGCTGCCGCTGCTGCTGATCGTGGTGGCGATGAGCGCGTGGACCACCATCGACCGCTTCCACAGCCGGCCCGAGCAGATCGGCCTGCCGACCGCCCTCTCCGTCCGCGCCGACGCGGGTCTCGGCGACCGCGGCACCCGCGCCCTGCTGGAACGCGACCCCCAGGTCGCCGCCGCCTACCCGGGCGTCGAGGTGGCCGCCCTGGTACCGGGCCAGACCGCGACCATCGCGCTGCGCGGGCTCGGCACCCGTGCGGATCCCTACCCGTACGCCCTGGCCGAGGGCCGCCGCGCGCACGGACCGGACGAGGCGGTGGCCGGGCAGGGGCTGCTCGACCTGCTTGAGGTGCGGGTCGGCGACTGGGTGCGGATGACCGTCGGCGACCAGCCGCAGATCCTGCACATCGTGGGCCGCAGCATCGAGCCGGAGAACGCCGGCCGGGTCATCTCGACCTCCCTCGACACCCTCAGGGAGAACGACCCCAGTCTGAGCCCGACCCTCTACCAGCTCCGGCTGCACCCCGGCGCCGACCCGGGCCAGGTCGCCGGGCGGCTCGCCGCGGCCGGCGACGGCAGGCTCGACGTGCATACGGTGGCGAACCCCGCCGACGGTCTCTCCCCGCTGCGCGGAGTCGTCCTCGGGCTGATCTCCGTACTCGCGCTGATCGGGCTGATCGAACTGCTCACCGCGATCGGCGGCACCGTCCGCGAGAGCGAGCGGGACCTGCTCGCCCTCAAGGCGATCGGCCTGTCCCCGCGCCAGATCACCGGCATCACCGTCACGGCCACCGCGTGCACCGCCCTGGCGGCCGTGCTCCTCGCCGCCGCCCTCGGGCTGCCGCTCGCGCATTGGCTGATCGACGCCCAGGGCGCCTCCAGCGGCATCGGCGCGGGCATCGCCCAGGCCCCCTCCCCCGGTTTCCTCACCCTCCTGGGCACGACCGCCGTGCTCGGCGCCGCGGCGCTGGCCGCCGTACCGTCGGCACGGGCGGCCCGGCGCCGCCTCGCGGACACCCTGAGCGCGGTGGCCTGACCGGACCGGCCGGGCCACCGCGTCCCGCGCCCCTCACCGCCGGCCGCGCAGCTCCCGGTAGGCGGCGACCAGTGCCTTGGTGGAGGCGTCCAGGCCGGGGACCTCGGCGCCTTCGGTGAGGGCGGGTTCGACGCGCTTGGCGAGCACCTTGCCGAGTTCGACGCCCCACTGGTCGAAGGAGTCGATGTGCCACACCGCGCCCTGGACGAACACCTTGTGCTCGTAGAGGGCGACGAGCTGGCCGAGCACGGACGGGGTCAGCTCGCGGGCGAGGATGGTGGTCGTCGGGTGGTCGCCCTTGAAGGTCTTGTGCGGGACCAGTTCCTCCGGGACGCCCTCGGCGCGCACCTCGTCGGGCGTCTTGCCGAAGGCGAGCGCCTGCGTCTGGGCGAAGAAGTTGGCCATCAGCAGGTCGTGCTGGGCCTTCAGCTCGTCGCTCAGCTCGGCGACCGGCTCGGCGAAGCCGATGAAGTCCGCCGGGATCAGCTTCGTGCCCTGGTGGATGAGCTGGTAGTAGGCGTGCTGCCCGTTGGTGCCGGGCGTGCCCCACACGACCGGCCCGGTCTGCCAGTCCACCTCGCGCCCGTCCCGGTCGACGTACTTGCCGTTGGACTCCATGTCGAGCTGCTGGAGGTACGCGGTGAACTTCGACAGGTAGTGCGAGTACGGCAGTACCGCGTGCGACTGGGCGTCGTGGAAGTTGCCGTACCAGATGCCCAGCAAGCCCATGAGCAGCGGGACGTTGGACTCGGCCGGGGCGGTGCGGAAGTGCTCGTCGACGAGGTGGAAGCCGTCGAGCATCTCGCGGAAGCGGCCGGGGCCGATGGCGATCATCAGGGACAGGCCGATCGCCGAGTCGTACGAGTAGCGACCGCCGACCCAGTCCCAGAACTCGAACATGTTGGCCGTGTCGATGCCGAACTCGGCGACCTTCTCGGCGTTGGTCGACAGGGCGACGAAGTGCTTGGCGACGGCGGCCTCGTCATCCAGCGCCTTCAGCAGCCAGGTCCGGGCGGAGGTGGCGTTGGTGACCGTCTCGATGGTGGTGAAGGTCTTGGAGGCGATGACGAACAGCGTCTCGGCCGGGTCCAGGTCGCGGGTGGCCTCGTGCAGGTCGGCGCCGTCGACGTTGGAGACGAAACGGACCGTCAGCTCGCGGTCGGTGAAGGCGCGCAGCACCTCGTAGGCCATGGCGGGGCCCAGATCGGAGCCGCCGATGCCGACGTTGACGACGTTCCTGATGCGCTTGCCGGTGTGGCCCTTCCACTCCCCGGAGCGGACGCGGTCGGCGAAGCCGGCCATCTTGTCGAGCACCGCGTGCACCTTGGGGACGACGTTCTCGCCGTCGACCTCGATCACCGCGTCCCGCGGGGCGCGCAGCGCGGTGTGCAGCACCGCCCGGTGCTCGGTGGTGTTGATCTTCTCGCCGCGGAACATGGCGTCGCGCAGCCCGAACACGTCGGTGGCGGCGGCCAACTCCCGCAGCAGCCGCAGGGTCTCCTCGGTGACGAGGTGCTTGGAGTAGTCGACGTACAGGTCTCCCACCCGGAGCGTGCAGCCGGTGCCGCGACCCGGGTCGGCGGCGAACAGCTCGCGCAGCCGCACCTCGCCGAGCTCCTCGCGGTGCCCCGCCAGCGCGGTCCATTCGGGCTTCTGGTTGAGCCTGGTACGGCCGTCTGCGTTCATGTCGGACTTCAGCCTTCTTCGTAGGTGTCCCAGCTCTCCCGGCTGTTCCAACCTAATTGATCAGCACTGAAGACGACCGAAGGAGCCTGAAGGAGGCCGGTCTAGATCTCGCCCCGCAGTTTGGCGAGCGCCTCGGCGAGAATCGCCTCGCCGTCCGCGTCGCTGCGCCGCTCGCGCACATAGGCGAGGTGGGTCTTGTACGGCTCGGTGCGCGGCGGGTCCGGCGGATTGTCCCGGTCCTGTCCGGCGGGGAAGCCGCAGCGCGGGCAGTCCCAGGTCTCCGGGACCTGTGCGTCGCTCGCGAAGCTCGGCTGCGTCTCGTGTCCGTTGGAGCACCAGAAGGAGATGCGCAGGCGCGGCGCGGACTCGCCACGCTCGGCCTCGCCCATCGGCCCCGCCCCGACCCGGCTTCCCCGGATCGCGTTGCCACTTGCCACGGTCGTAACTCCCTGCGTGATGGTGCCGCGAAGCGAGTCGGCGTTTCGCTTCGCTGCGAGCGCCTCAGTCTACGTAAGGCCCAACGCGCGTCCAGTGGTTGGAGTTACAAGCCCGAACGCCCAGACGCAAGCCCCATGATAGGCGGCGCCGTCGGGCGCGTACCGAACATGGGGCTTTACGTGTGGAAGTGCGGGGTGTGTCAGTTGTTCGCCTTCATCAGCAGACCGAGCACCATGATGCACGCGAACCACAGCAGACCGACCACCACGGTGATCCGGTCGAGGTTGCGCTCGGCGACCGAGGAGCCGCCGACGGAGGACTGCATGCCGCCACCGAACATGTCGGAGAGGCCGCCGCCCTTCCCCTTGTGCATCAGCACCAGCAGCATCAGCAGCAGGCTGAAGACGATCAGGGCGATCGAGAACCCCAAAACCACGGCTGGACCAACTTCCTCGGATTCGGATGAACGACGGGGGCACGGTGACAGTGGGCCACCATGCCCCCGCAAGGGTACGACGTATCGCCGCTACCGCATACTCACCGGTCGATCTGCCGGACGACCGGCGCCGGCCTACTGGTCGCGGAAGCGGACGATCTTGACGAACTCGTCCGAGTCCAGCGAGGCACCGCCGACCAGCGCGCCGTCGATGTCGGCCTGCGACATGATCTCGGCGACGTTGCCGGACTTGACCGAGCCGCCGTACTGGATGCGGACCTTGTCGGCGAGCTCCTGCGAGTACAGCTCGGCGATCTTGCCGCGGATCGCCGCGCAGACCTCCTGCGCGTCCTCGGCGCCGCAGACCTTGCCGGTGCCGATGGCCCACACGGGCTCGTAGGCGATCACGACGGTCTCGGCCTGCTCGGCCGGGAGGTCCTTCAGGCCGCCCTCGACCTGGGCGAGGGTGTGGGCGACGTGGTTGCCCGCCTCGCGGACGTCCAGCTCCTCGCCGACGCACAGGATCGGGGTCAGGCCGTGCTTGTAGGCGGCCTTGACCTTGGCGTTGACCAGCTCGTCGGTCTCCGCGTGGTACTGCCGGCGCTCGGAGTGGCCGATCGCGACGTAGGTGCAGCGGAGCTTGGCCAGCATCGGGCCGGAGATCTCGCCGGTGTAGGCGCCGCCGTCGTGGGCGGAGACGTCCTGGGAGCCGTACTTGATCTTGAGCTTGTCGTGCTCGACCAGGGTCTGCACCGAGCGCAGGTCGGTGAAGGGGACGAGGACGGCGACCTCGACGGCGTCGTAGTCCTTGTCCGCGAGGGCGAAGGCGAGCTTCTGGACGTGGGCGATGGCCTCGAGGTGGTTGAGGTTCATCTTCCAGTTGCCCGCCATCAGCGGCGTGCGGGTGGTCATTGAGGTCAGTCCTCCAGTGCGGCGAGGCCGGGGAGCGTCTTGCCCTCGAGGTATTCGAGGGAGGCGCCGCCGCCGGTCGAGATGTGGCCGAATGCGTTCTCGTCGAAGCCGAGCGTACGCACGGCCGCGGCGGAGTCGCCGCCGCCGACCACGGTGAAGCCCGGGGCGTCGACGAGGGCCTGGGCGACCGCTTTGGTGCCCTCGGCGTAGTCGGGGTGCTCGAAGACGCCCATGGGCCCGTTCCAGAAGACGGTGGCCGCGTCGGCGAGCTTCGAGGCGTACAGCTTGCGGGTCTCGGGACCGATGTCCAGACCCTCCTGGTCGGCCGGGATGGCGTCCGCGGCGACGGTGGCGGGGTTGGCCGGGGCCTTGGTCTTCAGGTCCGGGAACTCGGTCGCGACCAGGACGTCGACGGGCAGGACCAGCTCGACGCCGCTCTTCTCCGCGCGCTCCATGTACTCCTTGACGACCGGGACCTGGTCCTCCTGGAGGAGCGAGATGCCGACCTCGTGGCCCTGGGCCTTGAGGAAGGTGTACGCCATGCCGCCGCCGATCAGGAGCCGGTCGGCCTTGCCGAGGAGCTGGTCGATGACGGCGAGCTTGTCGGAGACCTTGGCCCCGCCGAGGGCGACGACGTAGGGGCGCTCGACGTCGTCGGTGAGCTTCTTCAGGACGCCGACCTCGGTGGCGATGAGGTAGCCGGCGTAGTGCGGCAGGCGCTTGGGGAGGTCGAAGACCGAGGCGTGCTTGCGATGCACCGCGCCGAAGCCGTCGCCGACGTAGACGTCCGCGAGGCCGGCCAGCTTGTCTGCGAAGGCGGCGCGCTCGGTGTCGTCCTTGCTGGTCTCGCCCGGGTTGAAGCGCAGGTTCTCGATGACCGCCACCCGGCCGTCGGCGAGGCCGTTCACGGCGGCCTCGGCGGCGGTGCCGACCGTGTCCTCGGCGAAGGCGACGTCCGCGCCGAGCAGCTCACCGAGGCGGGCGGCGGCCGGGGCGAGGGAGAAGACCGGGTCCGGGGCGCCCTTGGGGCGGCCCAGGTGCGAGGCGACGATCACGCGCGCGCCCCCGTCGGCCAGGGCCTTGACGGTGGGCACCACGGCGCGGATGCGGCCGTCGTCGGTGATGGTGGTGCCGTCCAGCGGCACGTTCAGGTCGGCGCGGACGAAGACTCGCTTGCCCGCGACGCCTTCGGAGAGCAGTTCGTCGATCGTCTTCATGCAGAGGGCTCCTGGGTTCTCGTGATCGCTCGTGATCCTACGAGGGCCGGTCGCCGCGGACGCGACGCAGGGCTCGGGCAGCGCGACCTTGCGCTGCCCGAGCCCTGCCACCGCATCGCGGTGCCTGCCGGCTCCGAGTCGATCAGAGCTGGTTGCCGACGAAGACCGTGAGGTCGACGAGGCGGTTGGAGTAGCCCCACTCGTTGTCGTACCAGCCGATGACCTTCACGTTCTTGCCGTCCTGGACCATGGTCAGGGACGAGTCGAAGGTGCAGGACGCCGGGGCGTTGACGATGTCCGAGGAGACGATCGCGTCCTCGGTGTACTCGAGGATGCCCTTGAGCTCGCCCTCGGCGGCCTTCTGGAAGGCGGCGTTGACCTCTTCCTTGGTGACCTCGCGGCCGAGCTCCAGGACGAGGTCGGTGACCGAGCCGGTCGGGACCGGGACGCGCATGGCCATGCCGTCCAGCTTGCCCTTGAGCTGCGGCAGGACCAGCGCGGTGGCCTTGGCGGCGCCCGTGGTGGTCGGGATGATGTTCTCCGCGGCGGCACGGGCGCGGCGCAGGTCCTTGTGCGGGAAGTCCAGGATGCGCTGGTCGTTCGTGTACGCGTGCACCGTCGTCATCAGGCCCTTGACGATGCCGAAGTTCTCGTCGAGGACCTTGGCCATCGGCGCCACGCAGTTGGTGGTGCAGGAGGCGTTGGAGATGACGTGGTGGTTCGCCGGGTCGTACTTGTCCTGATTGACGCCCATCACGATGGTGACGTCCTCGTCCTTGGCCGGGGCCGAGATGAGGACCTTCTTCGCGCCGCCCGCGATGTGCTTCTCGGCGTCGGCCTTCTTCGTGAAGATGCCGGTCGACTCGATGACGATGTCGACACCCAGCTCGCCCCACGGGATGTCCGCGGGGTTGCGCTCGGCGAGGACCTTGATGGTCTTGTCGCCGACGGTGATGGTGTCCTCGGTGTGCGAGACCTCCTGCTTGAGGCGGCCGAGGATGGTGTCGTACTTGAGCAGGTGGGCGGTGGTCGCGGTGTCACCCAGGTCGTTGACAGCCACGATCTCGATGTCTGCACCCTGCTCCAGCAGCGCGCGGAAGTAGTTACGACCGATGCGGCCAAAGCCGTTGATGCCTACGCGGATCGTCACGAACCGATCTCCTCGTTGGTACGCCGGCCCGATGTGCCGGCGAGCTGTATTTGGGATGTCCCCGACCACCTCCGACCCTACCTCTCCGGGGCCTCGGGGGTGACATCGAGACGCCCCATACCCGGCAGGGCGGTCCGTACCCGCCAGTAGGGGTACGGACCGCCCTGGGCCACGGGGACCGATCACCCGATATCGCTACACCGTGTCAGTCCCCAGCGACCCGGATCTCACTCATCCAGGGCACGCAGCGCCTGCCGGACCAGGGCCGCCCGGGCGGCCGGCTCGGTGAGGTGCTCGAGGCCGAAGCCCAGCAGGACCGTGTCGTCCGTGGTGACCGCGCCGTACGTCTGGAACAGGGTCCCGGTGCGGGTCCAGTCCTTCAGTACGGCGGGGCTGCCCGCGGGCGGCCCGGCGACCCGCCAGGCACCGAGCGAGGTCTCGAAGCCCTCGGTCGTGGTGGCCGTGCCGCCGACGACGAGCGAGGCCTCGTCGGCGAGGACGCCGCGCCCGCCGCTGCCGGGGTCGGTGACGTAGGCGATCGAGACGTCGACGGACTCGCCCGCGTAGGCGCTCAGGTCGAACTCGACCTGCCGCCAGCCCCCGGAGGAGCCGGTGAGGCTGTTCCACTTCCCGGTCGTGCCGGTGGCGGCGCAGCCGTCGTCGGACAGGGTCAGGTAGTGCTCCAGCCAGGGGTGCTCGCCCATGTAGTACCCGGCCGCGCACTCCGCCGGCACGGCCGCGCCGGTGGCGCCGCCCGCCTCGGGGAGCGTGGTCCAGTCGTCGGCGCCGGTGGTGTGCGCCTCGACCAGGGCGTGGTCGTAGCCGCGCTCGGTGTCCCACAGGAGCCGGGTGCGCAGTGTGGGCCGGTCGGCGGCGCTGACCCCGGTGAGGTCGACGGTGCGGGTGAGCCGCTTGTAGGCGTCGTCGGTGTGGACGGCGGCGGCCATCCACTCGCCCGCGTAGGGCCCGTACGGGTTGACCGTCCCGGCGAACTTCCCGGCACCCTCGCTCGCGAACTGCGGGTAGGTGTCGGCGGGCAACTGGTCCGAGGTCACGCTGTAGGTTCCGGCCGTGTCCAGCGGGTTGCCGGGGGCGTCACCGAGCGCGCCGGCGGTCCCGTCGAGCTTGCCGGAGCCGGTGAACCCGGTGGCCCCGGGGGTCGACGTACGGGTGTAGGCGCCCAGGTAGTACTGGCTGAAGTCGTCGGACAGGGTGCCGCCGCCCAGGTCGACGCTGCCGCCGGCCCGCTCCCCCGCCTCGATCAGCCTGCCGCCCTCGTTGAGGAAGGCACGGAGCTGTAGCTGGGTGGCGTTGCCGGGTACCGCGGCGCCGGTGTAGTGGACGACGGTGTCGAAGTGGTCGAGGACGCCGAGCGCGTCGGGCGCGCCCTGCGCGGCGACGTCCCAGACGGCCGCCCGCTTGCCGTTGGTCTTGAGGGCGTCCACGTAGGTCTGCGCCCGCGTGGCCTTCGCGCCCTCCTCCGCGACGACGAGGACGTCCGCGCGGGGCCGTTCGGCGATCGTGTACGTGAAGTGCTCGCTCTCGGTCCGCTTGCCCTTCTTCGTCTCGCCGGTGAACCAGACCTCGACCCGGTCACCGCGGTCGCCGTCCTTGACCTTGGCGCGGTACTCGTCGAAGTAGAGGTTGTCCTCACCGCCGTACGTCTCACCGCCCCGCCAGGGCCGGAGGGCCATGTCGTGGACGCGTCCGCCGTTGACGCGGTACTTCAGCTCCTTGTCCCGCACCGACTTGCGGACGACGACGGAGACCTCCTGGTCGGCGCCGCGCGAGTAGGAGGTGGTGAACTCGGCCGGGGTGAAGTCGGCGGCCTCCAGGCCGACCGCGGAGGACGGCCGGTCGGGGTGGGCGGCGGTCTCGGCGACGGAGAGGGCGAAGGGGATGTTCTTCGCGAACTCCTCCTGGATCAGCTTCTCGTCGTCGGGGAAGTTGAAGCCCGACCGGCAGTCGCGCGGGTCCCACTCGTCGTCCGGGTCCTGCTCGGAGATGGTCTGGCAGGTCGACATCTCGGGGGTGAACATCGCCATGCCGTTGACGTTGGCCGCGTGGCCGTCCGCCTCGCCGTTGGTGGTGTACAGCTCCGAGGCGACCTGCGGGAGGTAGCCGGGGATCGCGGAGTTGCCGGGGGTGCCGGCGAGCGCCTTGTAGAGGACGTCGTCCGGGGTGTCCGTGGCCACCTGCCAGCCGACCCCGTAGAGGAGGAGCTCGGCGGCGGAGTGGTAGTTGATGCCGTACGTGAAGCCGATCCGCTTCTGGAAGGCGTCCAGGGCCTTGGTCTCGGGCTCGGAGTTCGGGCCGGCGCCGCGGTAGGTCTGGCCGGTGGGGTTGGGGGACGAGCCCTCGTCGTCGTAGCCCCACTTGTAGGCGAAGTTGCGGTTGAGGTCGACGCCGTCGCCGGTGCCGATGGTGCCGTCGCCGTTGACGTCACGCAGGTTCTTGCGCCACAGGCGGTTGTCGGTGCTCTCGAACGTGTAGTCGTAGCCGTCGGGGTTGGCCGACAGGAGGAACCACAGCTCCGTGGAGTCGACCAGCTTCTTGATCCGCCGGTCCTTCTTGTAGTTGTCCAGGTAGTGGTGCATCAGCCGCCGGGTCATCTCGGGGGTGATCCACTCGCGCGCGTGCTGATTGGACATGTAGAGGACGGCGGGTTTGGAGCCGTCCCTCGTCCTGTCCGCGTGTCTGGTGAGCTTGAGCGCGAGGATGTCCTGGCCGTTCACCGTCTTGCCGATGGAGACGACCTTGGTGAGCCGGGGGTGCTCCTGTGCGGTCCGGAGGATCTCCTCCTTGAGCCCTCCGCTGCCGCCGTACGGACGGAAGACGCCCTCGGCGGCGTCCTCGACGCGTTCCTCGGCCCGGGTGGAGAGGGTGTGCTCCTCGAGGTCGACGCCCTGTTTCCCGAGCTTCTCGGCCTGCTGGTCGGTGAGGTAGACCTCGACGGTGGCCGTGCCCTCGTCGGGGACCCGCTCACCGAGTTCGTGGCCGTCCTGGCCGGCGGCCAGCAGCAGGGGTACCTGCTCCTGGGTCACATCGGCACGGAAGACCTTCACCTCGTCGGCGTCCGCGGTCGCGGGGGCCGCGGGTCGTGCCTGGGCGACGGGTGCGAAGCCCGCTCCGCCGATCAGGAGCGCGCCGACGGCGAGGATCGATCTCGCTCTTCGTCTCATGAACCCCCCTAGATGGGGCCTGCCCAACAGGCCTGGGTTCGCCACAGCAGCGAACAGATGCCAGGCTCATGACAGCTCATGATCGAGTCAAGAGTGCGTCAGGACACGCGAAAGCCGGTGCGGGTCACCCGAGCGGGCGCCCGCACCGGCTCCTCGACGGCCCGTGTGCGGTGGGCCGACGCGCGTCCGGTCAGCCGACCGACGAGGTTCGCGCGTCCGGTCAGCCGACGAGGTTGTCGGCGAGCTCCTCGCCGATGTTGGCGTCCGTGCCGGGGATACCGAGGTCCGAGGCCCGCTTGTCGGCCATGGCCAGCAGTCGGCGGATGCGGCCGGCGACGGCGTCCTTGGTCAGCGGCGGGTCCGCGAGGGCGCCCAGCTCCTCCAGGGAGGCCTGCTTGTGCTCCATGCGGAGCCGGCCCGCGGCGGCGAGGTGCTCGGGCACGTCGTCGGCGAGGATCTCCAGGGCGCGCTGGACCCGGGCACCGGCGGCGACGGCCGCGCGGGCCGAGCGGCGCAGGTTGGCGTCGTCGAAGTTGGCGAGGCGGTTGGCGGTGGCGCGGACCTCGCGCCGCAGCCGCCGCTCCTCCCAGGCCAGCACCGCGTCGTGGGCGCCGAGCCGGGTGAGCAGCGCGCCGATCGCGTCGCCGTCACGGACGACGACCCGGTCCACGCCGCGCACCTCGCGGGCCTTGGCGGGGATCGACAGCCGGCGGGCGGCGCCGACCAGGGCGAGCGCGGCCTCGGGGCCCGGGCAGGTCACCTCAAGGGAGGAGGAGCGGCCGGGCTCGGTGAGCGAACCGTGCGCCAGGAAGGCTCCGCGCCAGGCGGCCTCGGCGTCGCAGGTGGCCCCCGAGACCACCTGCGGCGGCAGGCCGCGGATCGGGCGGCCCCGGCCGTCCACCAGGCCGGTCTGACGGGCCAACTGGTCACCGCCCGCGACCACCCGTACGACGTAACGCGAACCGCGGCGCAATCCGCCCGCCGCCATCACGATCAGCTCGGAGCTGTGCCCGAAGATCTCCAGGATGTCCTGCTTGAGCCGCCGGGCCGCCCGCACGGTGTCCAGCTCCGCCTCGATCACAATGCGCCCGCTCACCAGGTGAAGGCCGCCGGCGAACCGCAGAAGGGCGGAGACCTCCGCCTTTCTGCAGCAGGTCCGGGTGACGGGGAGCCGGGAGATCTCATCCTTCACCGCTGCCGTCATCGCCATGGGCCGATCCTTCCATGCATCCGAAAAATACGGTCGTACGCGGCGGCCAGCAGCTCCGGGTCGTGCCTCGGGGTCCCGTCGGTCCGGGCGACCGGAGCCAGTTCGACCGCGGCGCCGAACCGTTTCGCGGCGTCGGCGAGCGAGTCACGGTCGGGCACGGCGGCCTCGTCGGCCAGCACCACGTCCAGGGCGAGTTTAGGGGCGTGTCGTCCCAAAACCTCCAAATGACGCTGCGGGGAGAAGCCCTCGGTTTCTCCGGGTTGCGGGGCGAGGTTCAGGGAAAGCACCCGGCGGGCCTTCGTCTCGACGAGCGCGTCCAGCAGATCGGGCACGAGCAGGTGCGGGATGACCGAGGAGAACCAGGAGCCGGGGCCGAGCACCACCCAGTCCGCGTCCAGGACGGCGTCGACCGCCTCGGGGACGGCGGGCGGGTCGTTCGGCACCAGGTGCACGGACTGCACCTCGCCGGGCGTGAGCGCCACGGTCGCCTGCCCCCGCACGGTGTCCACCTCGTCGGGCCGCTCCGGGTGGTGCCCCTTGACCAGGGCCTGGAGCTCCAGCGGCACGGCGGACATGGGCAGCACCCGCCCGTGCGCGCCGAGCAGCTTGCCGACCAGGTCCAGCGCCTGGACGTGGTCGCCGAGCTGCTCCCACAGGGCGACGATCAGCAGATTGCCGACGGCGTGTTCGTGCAGGTCGCCCTGGGACTGGAAGCGGTGCTGGATGACGCGGGCCCAGGTCTGGCCCCAGTCGTCGTCGCCGCACAGCGCGGCCAGCGCCTTGCGCAGGTCGCCGGGCGGCAGGACGCCCAGCTCGTCGCGCAGGCGCCCGCTGGAGCCGCCGTCGTCGGCCACGGTGACGACGGCGGTGAGGTCGCCGGTGATCCGGCGCAGTGCGGCGAGCGAGGCGGACAGGCCCATGCCGCCGCCGAGGGCGACGACCTTGGGCTGGGCGCCCCGGCGGCGCGGCTTGCCGCCGCGCGCCTGTTCGGGCCGGGCGGCGCGGGCTTCGGCGGGTCTGCCGCCGCGTCCTTCGGGCACCACCCGGCGCAGCCTGCTCAGCCGCGGAGTACGTCCTGTCATTCCCGTCCCATGTCCCGGTGGACGACCACCGTCTCCACGCCCTCGGCGGCGAGCCGGGCGGCGAGCTTCTCCGACATGGCCACGGACCGGTGCTTGCCGCCGGTACAGCCGACGGCGACGGTCACATAGCGCTTGCCCTCCCGACGGTAGCCCGCGGCGATCATCTGGAGCAGCTCGGTGTAGCGGTCGAGGAACTCCTTGGCCCCGGGCTGGTTGAGGACGTACGAGGACACCTCCTCGTTCAGGCCGGTGAACGGGCGCAGCTCCGGGACCCAGTGCGGGTTGGGCAGGAAGCGCATGTCCACGACCAGGTCGGCGTCGACCGGGAGGCCGTACTTGAAGCCGAAGGACATGACGGTGGCCCGCAGCTCGGGCTCCTCCTCGCCGGCGAACTGGGCGTCCATCTTGGCGCGCAGCTCGTGCACGTTGAGGCTGGAGGTGTCGATCACCAGGTCGGCGTCGCCGCGCAGCTCGCGCAGCAGTTCCCGCTCGGCGGCGATGCCGTCGACGATGCGGCCGTCGCCCTGGAGGGGGTGCGGGCGGCGCACCGACTCGAAGCGGCGTACCAGTGCCTCGTCGGAGGACTCCAGGAAGACGATCCGCCGGGTGACCCCGCGGGAGTCGAGGTCCGCGAGGGATTCGCGCAGGTTGTCGAAGAAGCGCCGGCCGCGGACGTCGACGACGACCGCGATCCGTGCCACGTTGCCCTGCGAGCGGGCGCCGAGCTCCACCATGGTGGGGATCAGCGCGGGCGGGAGGTTGTCGACGACGAACCAGCCCAGGTCCTCCAGACACTTGGCCGCCGTCGAGCGGCCGGCCCCGGACATGCCGGAGATGATCACCAGCTCGGGGATGGCCGCCTCGTGCGCCCCGGCTGTTTCCTTGCCCGTACTCACCTGTGCTCCGTCGTCCTGGCGCCGCTCGGAAGCGGCCGTCTGCGGGCCCGCCTCCTCGCCGGTCGCGCCGTGGGCCTGTTCTCGCCCCGCTGTGGTCTGTGTCTCGTGCTCGGTCATCTCTCCTGCCCCCGTCGTTCGTCCGGGGTGCCCGCGGACACGGGCTCCCCCGGGGCATCCGCCGTCGTCTCGGGTACCCCGTCCTCGTCATCCATGATCTCTCCGGTCGCCGTGTTCACGGCGGGCGCGGCCGGGGTGGACCGGGCGAGGGCCACGGCGACGGTCTCCGCCGTCTTGCGGCCTATGCCGGGCACCTCGCGGATCTGGTCGATCGTCGCCGACCTGAGCTTCTTCACCGAACCGAAGTGCTTGATCAACGCCTGCTTGCGGGTCTCCCCGAGGCCCGGTACGTCGTCCAGCGGGCTGGAGCGGAAGCGCTTGGCCCGCTTGGCGCGCTGGTAGGTGATGGCGAAGCGGTGGGCCTCGTCGCGGACCCGCTGCAACAGGTACAGGCCCTCGCTGGTGCGGGGCAGGACGACCGGGTCGTCCTCCCGGGGCAGCCAGACCTCCTCCAGCCGCTTGGCGAGTCCGCAGACGGCGATGTCGTCGATGCCGAGCTCGTCCAGGGCCCGCTGGGCCGCCGCGACCTGCGGCTGCCCGCCGTCGACGACGACGAGTTGGGGCGGGTAGGCGAAGCGCTTGGGGCGGCCGTCGTCGTCCTTCAGCGCCGGTCCGTCGGTGAGCTGCTCGCCACCGTCGGCTGCCGCCCCGTCGCCCCCGTCGGCTGCCGCCCCGTCGGCCCCGTCGCCCCCGTCGGCCCCGTCGACCCCGTCCGCCCACTCTCCGGTCCTCTCCTTCTCGGCGAGATAGCGGCGGAAGCGGCGGGTGATGACCTCGTGCATGGAACGGACGTCGTCCTGTCCGCTGAACCCCTTGATCTGGAACCTGCGGTATTCGCTCTTCCGGGCCAGCCCGTCCTCGAAGACGACCATGGAGGCCACGACATCGTCGCCCTGGAGGTGCGAGATGTCGTAACACTCGATCCGCAGCGGCGCGCTGTCCAGGCCCAGTGCGTCGGCGATCTCCTCCAGCGCGCGTGAGCGCGTCGTCAGGTCGGAGGCACGCTTGGTCTTGTGCAGGACGAGCGCCTGCTGGGCATTGCGCTGGACGGTCTCCATCAGCGCCTTCTTGTCGCCGCGCTGCGGAATGCGCAGCGAGACACCCGAACCGCGGCGCTCCGCCAGCCACTGCTGGACCGGCTCCACCGGGTCGGGCAGGGCGGGGACCAGGACCTCCTTGGGGACGGCATCGCCGGTCTCCTCGCCGTAGAGCTGCTGGAGGGCGTGCTCGACGAGGGCGCCGGTGGTGATCTCCTCCACCTTGTCCGTGACCCAGCCGCGCTGGCCGCGCACGCGTCCGCCGCGCACGTGGAAGATCTGGACGGCCGCCTCCAGCTCGTCCTCGGCGACCGCGATCAGGTCGGCGTCGGTCGCGTCGGCGAGCACGACCGCGCTCTTCTCCATGGCCTTCTTCAGGGCCCCGATGTCGTCGCGCAGGCGCGCGGCCCGCTCGTACTCCATCTCGTCGGCCGCCTCGGCCATCTGCCTCTCCAGGCGGCGCAGGTAGGTCCCCGTGCGGCCGGTCATGAAGTCACAGAACTCGTCGGCCAGGTCCCAGTGGTCGTCCGGGGAGATCCGGCCGACGCAGGGCGCCGAGCACTTGCCGATGTAGCCGAGCAGACAGGGCCGGCCGGTGCGGGCGGCGTTCTTGAAGACGCCGGCCGAGCAGGTGCGCACCGGGAAGACACGCAGCAGCAGATCGACCGTGTCGCGGATCGCCCAGGCGTGTCCGTACGGGCCGAAGTAGCGCACGCCCTTCTTCTTGTGGCCGCGCATCACCTGCACGCGCGGGAACTCCTCGTTCATCGTCACCGCGAGGTAGGGGTAGCTCTTGTCGTCGCGGTACTTCACGTTGAACCGGGGGTCGTACTCCTTGATCCAGGAGTACTCCAACTGCAGCGCCTCGACCTCCGTGGACACCACGGTCCACTCCACGGACGCGGCCGTGGTGACCATGGTGCGAGTGCGGGGGTGCAGGTTCGCCAGGTCCTGGAAGTAGTTCGCCAGGCGCTGGCGCAGGCTCTTCGCCTTTCCGACGTAGATCACCCGGCGGTGCTCGTCACGGAACCTGTACACCCCCGGGGAGTCCGGGATCTCACCCGGCCTGGGGCGGTAGCTGGAGGGGTCGGCCATGACTCACACCCTACTGGCGGGGACCGACACTCCGGCGGGGCTGTGGACGACGGGCCGGGCCCCTGTGGACGACGGGCCGGGGCCGCCGTGGACGACCTGGGACGGGCCGGGAGGGGACGGTCCGGGGCCGGTCGGTCACGCCGGGTGCCCTGGGAACCGTGTGCCGGTGTGTTCTCGGCCAGGAGCGCGTCGCGGTCGGGCGTCAGGTGTTGTCGGGCCGTGGTCAACACGCTTCAATGCGGGGGGACTCGGGGCCCTGAAGCGCGGCGGACGGATGTGCAGATTCTCTGTGTCGCCGTATCTCTGTGCCGCAACGGGGGCGGCGGCCCCGACGGACCCTTTCGAGGGATCCGCGTCGAACGGTCTGACCAGCCGTTGTGGACTTCACAGAAAGGCCCCTGCATGCCGCACGCCACCCAGCACGCGGACGTCGCCACCGCCGAACTCGACTCGGCCCTGCGCGGTGGCCCCTTCCACGTCGCCCTGCGGGCCGCGATCGCCGCTCGCGGACTGCCGCTCCAGCGCGTGCAGCACCATCTGTCGCGCCACGGGGTGCGGGTGGGCGTCACGAGTCTGAGCTACTGGCAGCAGGGCGCACGGCGCCCCCAGCGCCCGGAGTCGCTGCGGGCCGTCCGAGCGCTGGAGGAGATACTGCAACTGCCGGAGGAGTCCCTGATCCGCCTGCTGGCCGAGGCCGACGAGGACACCTCGGCCGAGCGGCCCGCGGGCCGCTCCTACCGCGCCTACGTGGAGGCCTCCGGCGTCCTGGACCGGCTGCTGGCCGAGCTGGACCATCCGTCGTCGGACGGCGGGGTGCACACCCTCGGGCACCACGAGCGGATCCGGATCGGGCCGCGCCGCGAGCTGGCGGGCCGCGAGTCGCAGCACATCGTCCGCGCCCACCGCGACGGCGTCGACCGCTTCGTCGCCGTCCACCACGGCGACCCGGGATGCGCTCCCGCGCGGATGACCGTCCACGCGCTGGAGAACTGCCGTACGGGACGCGTCCGCACCCACCACGACACCGGAGTGCTCGTGATCGAGTTGCTCTTCGACACGCGCCTGCGGGCCGGGGACACCTACCTCTTCCGTTACGGCGTCGAGGACGGCACGGCGGGAGTGTCGCGCGAGTACGTCCGCGGGTTCGGGTCGGCGGGCGGACAGTACGCGCTCCAGGTGCGGTTCGAGGCCGCGGCCCTCCCGGTGCGCTGCCACCGGTTCACGCAGCACTCACCGGCGGCACCACGCGGCGGCCGGCAGGAGCTGGCCCTCAGCGGACGGCACCACTCGGTGCACCTCGTGGAGCCGCGGGTGCGGTCGGGGATGCTGGGGATCGGGTGGGACTGGGAGTGATTCCGGTGGGACTGGTGGTGCCTGGATGCCCTGACGGGGTCGCCGGAGCTCTGCGGGGGCGCCGGGGGCTCCAGGGACTGGGGTCACCGGGTCGCTGGGTGCCGCGGGGCGCCGAGGGATCGCCGGAGGCCGGAAGGGGGACGTGGCGCCGGAAGCGGGGCGCCGGGGCCGCGGTCGGACCGGCGGGGACCTCCGGCAGAGCGCCCCAGGGGGCTGCGGACGCTGGGGCGGGGTCGGGTCGGCCAGGTCGGGTCGGGTCGGGTCGGGTCGGGTCGGGTCGGGAGTGAGTCACCGGGGCCGGGGGCGGACCGCCGGGGGCCGGGTACGGATCAGATGTCGGGGCTCGCGATGATCCGGCCCCGCTTCACCTCGACCGAGAGTTCCATGAGCGGCACGCTTGCCGGGGCGTGCAGCACCTCGCCGGTCCGTGCGTCGAACTCGCTGCCGTGGCAGGGGCAGACCAGTTTCGTCCCCTCCAGCTTGTTGATGGGGCACCGCGCGTGCGTGCATACCGTGCTGAACGCCTTCAGGGAACCGTCCTCGGCCCGGCTGACCACCACGTTCGCGTCCCGGTAGAGCTTGGCCGCGCCCGTGGCCACCTCGCCGTCCGCCCCGAGGTCGACGGGCCCGGTCGGCCTCGCGGGCGCGGCACCGTCCTCGCCCGGTGAGCAGGCGGCCAGACCGAGTCCGGCGACGGGCGTGAGGGCCGCCGAGCGCAAAACGGTACGGCGGCTCGGGGCGGGACGGCCGGGCATGAGGTCTCCACTGGTCAGGGGATGTGCAGGGCGACGATATCCGGCGGTCGTCGCTTCCTTCGAGGGCGGGTCACCCTGACGCCGGGGCTGCCGGGAGCGCGCGTAAACGCTTGCGCAAGCGTTTACGCGCCCGCCCCTGATGGGGTACGGTCCCGGCCAGTACGCGCGGAAGTGGTGCGGAGACCGACGCGCGGCCGTACGCGAAAGGACGAAAGGAGGGGCGGCGGGATGGCGACCATGGCCGATGTCGCACGGAGCGCGGGGGTCTCCGTGGCGACCGTCTCGCACGTGCTCAACGACACCCGCCCGGTACTGCCGCACACCCGCCGGGCGGTGCTGGACGCCGTCGAGGAGCTCGGCTACACCCCGAACACCCTCGCCCGCTCCCTGGTCACCTCCCGCACCCGCTCCATCGGGCTCTCGGTGTCGGCGATCAGCAACCCCTACTTCACGGAGATCCTCCAGGGCGTCGAGGCCGGCGCCCTGGAGCACGGTTACAGCCTGCTCATCGCGGACCCGCACGACGATCCGGCCCATGAGCGCAAGGTCGTCCAGCTCCTGCACGAGCGGCGCGTGGACGGCATGATCGTCGCGCCCTCCGCCGACCCGCGCGACCTCGTCGCCTACCTCGGCCGCCACCGGATGCCGACCGTGTTCCTGGACCGGGTCGTGGACGTGCCGAAGGGCGACGGAGCCCCACGCTTCGACCAGGTGTGCGCCGAGAGCGCCGAGCCGACGACCCGGCTGGTCACCCATCTCGCCGGGCTCGGTCACCGCAGGATCGGCCTGGTCGCGGGCCGGCCGGGGCTCAGCACGACAAGCGAGCGGATCACCGGTTACCGGCACGGCCTCGCCGCCGCCGGGCTGCCGTACGACGAACGGCTCCTGGTCCACGGCGACTCCGAGGCGGCAGGCGGTGAACGGGCCGCGGCGGACCTGCTCTCCCTGGCTGTGCCGCCCACCGCTGTGGTCACCGCCAACAACGCGATGACCATCGGTGCGCTGCGCGCCCTGCGGGACCGCGGCCTGTCCGTGCCCGGTGACCTCGCGCTGTGCTGCTTCGACGACTTCGCGTGGGCGGACCTCTTCACGCCCAGGCTCAC
Source organism: Streptomyces pactum (assembly GCF_002005225.1). Taxonomy (NCBI): domain Bacteria; kingdom Bacillati; phylum Actinomycetota; class Actinomycetes; order Kitasatosporales; family Streptomycetaceae; genus Streptomyces; species Streptomyces pactum. The sequence goes on along the minus strand of NZ_CP019724.1, from coordinate 6,442,257 downwards.
CGTCGTCGCACAGCCGAGCAGGGAGCTCGGCGCCCAGGCCGTGCGGCTGCTGCTGGACCGCCTCGCCGCGCCGGACCGCCCCGTGCGGACCGTGCGGCTGCCCTGCACCTTCGTCCACCGCACCTCCTGCGGCTGCCCCGAGCGGTCCGAGCAGCCCCGGCAGTCCGATAAGTCCGAGAAATCCGAGAAGTCCGATCAACCTCAGCAGTCCGAGCGAGCCTCCGAAAGGCTCACGAAAGGAGTCTCCCGTGATCGTCGTCGCCGGTGAGGCACTGATCGACCTGGTACCGCAGGGCACGGGTGCCCTCGCCGCGCTGCGGCCTGCCCTCGGCGGCGGGCCGTACAACACGGCCGTCGCGCTCGGCCGCCTCGGCTCACCCGCCGCCTTCTGCTCCCGGGTGTCGCACGACGCCTTCGGCGAGGCGCTGCTGGACCGGCTGCGCGAGACCGGCGTGGACCTCTCACCGGTGCAGCGCGGGGTCGAGCCGACGACGCTCGCCGTGGCCTCGGTGGGCGCGGACGGTTCGGCCGCGTACTCCTTCTACGTGGACGGGACGGCGGACCGGCTGTTCTCGGTGCCCGCCGCGCTGCCGGCCGGTACCCGGGCGGTCTCTTTCGGGACCTGCTCCCTGGTGCTGGAGCCGGGAGCGAGCGCCTACGAGGAGTTGCTGCGCGAGACGGCCGCGCGGGGCGTGTTCACCGCGCTGGACCCGAACATCCGGGCCGGTCTGATTCCGGACCCGGACGCCTACCGGGCCCGGTTCAAGAGCTGGCTGCCGTCGGTGTCGTTGCTGAAGCTGTCCGCCGAGGACGCCGAGTGGCTGGGCGGCACGCCCCAGGAGTGGCTGGCTGCCGGTCCGGCGGCGGTCGTGGTCACCCGGGGCGGAGCCGGGCTGACGGCGTACACCCGTGGCGGCGGCGAGTACGCGGTGCCGGGCGAGCGGGTCGAGGTGGTGGACACGATCGGCGCGGGCGACACGGTCAACGCGGCGCTGCTGCACGGACTCGCCGTACGCGACGCCCTCGACGACGGGGCCGTGGCCGGTCTGGGGACGGAGGGCTGGGCGGAGCTGCTGGGTTTCGCCGCCCGCGCGGCGGCGGTCACCTGTTCTCGGGCGGGCGCGGAGCCGCCGTACGCCCACGAGGTGGCCGTCTGAGCGCCAACGGCGCCGGTCCGGCACCGGCCCTGGTCTCGGTCTCGGTCTCGGCCGGTCGTCAGCCCGCCGGCCGTACCGCCCGCAGGGCACCGGGTCGGCGGCCGTTGAGGCGGTCCAGGGCCGCGGCCGTGGCGTCGTCCGCGGGCAGGTGTACGACGATGCGCTGGCCCTCCTCGGGAAGCGCGAGCGTCTCGTGCGACAGCCGCAGGGGGCCGGCCTCCGGGTGCTCGACGTGCTGGGTCCCGACACGCCGCGGGGCCGCGCCGAGGTCGGCGAACCGGTCGGCGAAGACCGCCCCGGCCGTCACCGTCAGCTCGTCGGCCAGCTCGGCCACGTACGGGTCCCGCAGTGGGGCCTCGTGCCGGAGCTGGGCGACCAGGTCGTCGGCCACGCGGTCCCAGTCGGGATAGGCGGCGCGGGCCCGCTCGTCGGTGAACAGGTACCGGAGCAGGTTGGGCCGCTCCTCGTCGAGCAGCCCGATCGGGCCGGTCAGCCGAGCGTAGCCGCCGGTGTGGGCGAGGACGTCGCCGATCCAGTTGAGCACCACGGCGGGGGTGGGCTCCAGGCGGTCCAGTACGGCCCGCACGGTGGGGCGCGCGCCGCGACTGAGGGGCGGGGCCGCGGCGCACAGCAGCGGGTCGCCGCCGTCGGCCTCCTTGGTCAGGCGGCGCAGCAGCATCCGGTCCCGCAGCGACAGGTTCAGCGCGTCGGCGAGGGCGCCGAGCACCTGGACGGACGGGTTGCGGTCGCGGCCCTGTTCCAGCCGGGTGAGGTACTCGACGCTGACGCCGGCGAGCGTGGCCAGCTCGGCGCGGCGCAGGCCGGGGGTGCGGCGGCGGGGACCGGCGGGCAGCCCCACCTCGGCGGGGGTGACGGACTCGCGCCAGGTCCGCAGGAAGGTGCCCAACTCGTTGTCGTTCACGTCTGGAACGTACCAATGCGCGCGGGCGAGAGGGTGGCCCTGCGACTACCACGCTCGGGCCGGTCTCCCTGCGGGGGCGCGGTCGCCGCAGGGTTGAGGGCATGACGAATGACATCTCCGGCACCACCGCCACTCCCACCACTCCCCTGCCGATCGCCCCCGGCCGGTGGGCTATGGACCCGTTCCACTCCGCCGTGAACTTCACCGTCCGCCATCTCGGCATCGCCAAGGTGCGGGGGCGCTTCGGCGGCGTGCGGGCCGAACTGTTCGTCGGGGAGCGGGTCGAGGACGTCCGGGTGTCCGCGACGGTCGACCTGGCCTCCATCGACACCGGGAACGCCGACCGGGACGCACACGTACGCGCCTCCGACCTGCTCGACGTGGCGAAGCGGCCGACGATGGCCTACCGCTCGACCCGGGTGTCGGGCGAGGGCGAGGACTGGACCATGGAGGGCGAGTTGACCATCGGCGACGTGACCCGTCCGGTGACGCTCGCTGTGGAGTTCGGCGGGCTGGGATCCATGCCCGGCGGCGACGGCCGGCACGCCGGGTTCGAGGCGACGGGTGAGATCCGGCGCAGCGAGTTCGGCCTGGACTTCGCTCCCGGGCTGCTCGGAGAGGTGGTGAAGATCCAGCTCGACATGCAGTTCGTGGAACCGGCGACTGCCTGAGTCCGTGGGGTGGGCACACGCCGCGCCGGGCGCCACGGGATCGTCCGTGGCGCCCGGCGCGACTGGCGGTTCAGGCCTTGCTCGTCCGCGTGGTCTTCTTCGCGGCGGGCTTGGTCACCTTCGTGGTGGCCTTCTTGGCCGCCTTGGTGGCGGTCTTCTTCGCGGCCGTGCCGGTGACCGCCTTGGTGGCGGTCTTCTTGGCGGTGGCCTTGGCCGCCACCGTCTTCGCCGTCCTGCGCGGGGCCTTCACCGCGACCGCGTCGCTCACCCGGTCGGCGCCGAGGACGTCCTGCAGGAACTTGCCGGTGTGGCTGGTGGGAACGGCCGCGACCTGCTCGGGGGTGCCCTCGGCGACCACCAGGCCACCGCCGGCGCCACCTTCGGGGCCCATGTCGACGACCCAGTCGGCGGTCTTGATCACGTCGAGGTTGTGCTCGATGACGATGACCGTGTTGCCCTTGTCGACCAGGCCGGCCAGGACCGTCAGCAGCTTGCTGATGTCCTCGAAGTGCAGACCGGTGGTCGGCTCGTCCAGGACGTAGACCGTGCGTCCGGTGGAGCGTCGCTGCAGCTCGCTGGCGAGCTTCACGCGCTGGGCCTCACCACCGGACAGGGTGGTCGCGGACTGGCCGAGCCGGACGTAGCCGAGGCCGACGTCCTTCAGCGTCTTCATGTGCCGGGAGATCGCGGGGACCGCCTCGAAGAAGTCGGTCGCCTCCTCGATCGGCATGTTCAGGACGTCGGCGATGGACTTGCCCTTGTAGTGGACCTCCAGGGTCTCCCGGTTGTACCGGGCGCCGTGGCAGACCTCGCACGGGACGTAGACGTCCGGGAGGAAGTTCATCTCGATCTTGATCGTGCCGTCGCCCGAGCAGTTCTCGCAGCGGCCGCCCTTGACGTTGAAGGAGAACCGGCCCGGCAGGTAGCCGCGGACCTTCGCCTCCGTCGTCTCGGCGAACAGCTTGCGGATGTGGTCGAAGACTCCGGTGTACGTCGCCGGGTTCGACCGCGGGGTGCGGCCGATGGGCGACTGGTCGACGTGGACGACCTTGTCGACGAGGTCGTCGCCGTCCACGCGCGTGTGCCGGCCGGGCACGTTCCGGGCGCCGTTCAGCTCGCGCGCCAGGTGCGTGTACAGGATGTCGTTGACCAGGGTCGACTTGCCGGAGCCGGAGACGCCGGTGACCGCCGTGAACACGCCGAGCGGGAAGGACACGTCGATGTCCTGGAGGTTGTTCTCGCGGGCGCCGTGCACGGTGAGCTGACGGGAGGGGTCGCGCGGGCGCCGGATGTCGGGCAGCGGGATGGCTTTCTTGCCGGACAGGTACAGGCCGGTCTGTGACTCGGCGTTGTCGAGCAGCTCCTTGAGGGAGCCGCTGTGCACCACGTTGCCGCCGTGCTCGCCGGCTCCGGGGCCGATGTCGACGATCCAGTCGGCGACCTTGATGGTGTCCTCGTCGTGCTCGACGACGATGAGCGTGTTGCCCATGTCGCGGAGCCGGACCAGGGTCTCGATCAGCCGGTGGTTGTCGCGCTGGTGCAGGCCGATGGACGGCTCGTCGAGGACGTACAGCACGCCGACGAGTCCGGAGCCGATCTGGGTGGCCAGGCGGATGCGCTGCGCCTCGCCGCCGGAGAGGGTGCCGGCCGCGCGGTTCAGCGAGAGGTAGTCCAGGCCGACGTCGACCAGGAACCGCAGCCGCTCGTTGACCTCCTTCAGCACACGCTCGGCGATCTTCTTGTCACGTGCGCTGAGCTTCAGCTCGCCCAGGAAGTCCGCGCAGTCGCTGATGGACATCGCCGAGACCTCGGCGATCGACTTGCCCATGACCGTGACCGCGAGGACGAGCGGCTTCAGCCGGGTGCCCGCACAGGTGGGGCAGGGCACCTCGCGCATGTAGCCCTCGAAGCGCTCGCGGCTGGCGTCGCTCTCGGCCTCGCTGTGCCGGCGCTTGACGAACGGGATCGCGCCCTCGAAGGCCGTGGTGTACCGGCGCTCGCGCCCGTACCGGTTGCGGTAGCGGACCTCGACCTGGGTCTTGTGGCCGTACAGCAGGGCCTTGCGGGCGCGCAGCGGCAGGCCCGCGAAGGGGATGTCCGTCCGGAAGCCCAGAGCGTCCGCGAGGGCACCGATGAGTCGGCCGAAGTAGTCCTTGGTGTGTCCGTGCGACCAGGGGTGGATGGCGCCCTCGTCGAGGGACTTGTCCTCGTCGGGGACGATCAGCTCCGCGTCGACCTCCATGCGCGTGCCGATGCCGGAGCAGTCGGGGCAGGCGCCGAAGGGCGAGTTGAAGGAGAAGGAGCGGGGCTCCAGCTCTTCGAAGGACAGGTCGTCGTACGGGCAGTACAGGTGCTCGGAGTACATGCGCTCGCGCTCGGGGTCGTCCTCGGGGAGGTCGACGAAGTCGAGCACGACCATGCCGCCGGACAGGCCGAGCGCGGTCTCCACGGAGTCGGTGAGGCGCCGCTTGGCGGAGTCCTTGACCGTGAGGCGGTCGACGACCACCTCGATGGTGTGCTTCTCCTGCTTCTTCAGCGTGGGCGGGTTGGAGAGCTGGATGGTCTCGCCGTCCACCCGCGCGCGGGAGTAGCCCTTGGTCTGGAGGTCGGCGAAGAGGTCGACGAACTCGCCCTTGCGCTCGCGCACCAGCGGCGACAGCACCTGGAAGCGGCTGCCCTCCGGCAGCTCCAGGACCTTGTCGACGATGGCCTGCGGCGACTGGCGCGTGATCGGCCGGGCGCACTGGGGACAGTGCGGCTTGCCGATGCGGGCGAAGAGCAGGCGCAGGTAGTCGTAGACCTCGGTGATGGTGCCGACCGTGGAGCGCGGGTTGCGCGAGGTCGACTTCTGGTCGATGGAGACCGCCGGGGAGAGGCCCTCGATGAAGTCGACGTCCGGCTTGTCCATCTGGCCGAGGAACTGCCGGGCGTAGGAGGAGAGCGACTCCACGTAGCGCCGCTGGCCCTCGGCGAAGATGGTGTCGAAGGCCAGGGAGGACTTGCCCGACCCGGACAGGCCCGTGAAGACGATGAGCGAGTCACGAGGCAGGTCGAGCGAGACGTTCTTCAGGTTGTGCTCGCGCGCGCCACGGACGATGAGACGGTCGGCCACGCCGGTCCGCACCTTTCTTGAGAGAAGTGACAGGGGCGAGGCCCCCGTCTTCCTCAGACTAGGGGGAGCCACTGACAACGCCGGTCGGATTCACCGGTTGTCAACAAACCCCGACTCCCCAGCATGCCCGACGCCGCACCCGACCATATAGCACGTGCATTCGATTTGCGGGCACTGTCCACCACCTTCACCCGAAGGTGGTGCTCGGTCTAGGGTCAGCAGCATGATTGATCACGCTCATGACCTGGCGTCTGTACGTGACGCTACCGACCGGCTGCTCACCGGGGTCGGGAAACTGGACAACGCGTCCGTGACGGAGTCGTCACGGCTTCCCGGCTGGACCCGCGGCCACGTCCTCGCCCACCTCGCCCGCAACGCCGACGCCCTCGTGAACGTCCTCGAAGGACGCCCCATGTACGTCTCCGGCGAGGCCCGGGACGCCGACATCGAGCGCGACGCCCCGCGCCCCCTCGACGCCCACCTCGCCGACGTGCGCGAGAGCGCGGCCCGGTTCCAGGACGTCTCCGCCGCGCCCGCGGACTGGTCCCGCACGGTGGAGCTGCGCAACGGGATCACCGACTCCGCCTCCCGGGTGCCGTTCCGGCGCTGGGCCGAGGTGGAGCTGCACCACGTGGACCTGGGCATCGGGTACGAGCTGGAGGATCTTCCGGCGGAGTTCACGGAACGGGAGACCGGGTTCCTGGCCGCCCGGTTCACCGGGCACCCGGACGTGCCGCCCGCCCGGCTCTCGGACGGCACGCGCGCGTGGAGCACGGGCCGGGAGGGGGGCGGCCCCGAGGTGACCGTCACCGGCCCTCCCGCCGACCTGCTCGGCTGGCTCGCCGGGCGCCGTGAGGGATCCGCGCTGTCGGTGCAGGGCGGCCCGCTGCCGTCGCTGCCCCCGCTGTAGCCCGTGGACGACGGTCTTCGGACCGCCGTCCGGCGCTAGGCTGGCGGTCATGACGTACAGCGGAGAGGTGCACGTCGGCGGCCCCGCCGACGTGCACGAGCTCAAGGACCTGATGATCACCAAGGTCGCGGTCGGCCCGATGGACAACAACGCCTATCTGCTGCGCTGCCGGGCCACCGACGAGCAGTTGCTGATCGACGCCGCGAACGAGGCGCACTCACTGCTCGGCACGATCGGTGACGGCGGCATCGCGTCCGTCGTCACCACCCACCGGCACGGCGACCACTGGCAGGCGCTCGCCGACGTCGTCGCGGCCACCGGCGCCCGCACCTACGCGGGCCGGCACGACGCCGAGGGCATCCCCGTGCCGACCGACGTCCCGGTCGACGACGGCGACACGATCCGGGTGGGGCGGGTGGAACTCACCGCGCGCCACGTGGTCGGGCACACGCCGGGCTCCATCGTCCTGGTGTACGACGACCCGCACGGGCACCCCCATGTGTTCACTGGGGACTGTCTCTTCCCGGGCGGTGTGGGCAACACACACAACGACCCGAAGGCGTTCGCGAGCCTGATCCACGATGTCGAGACCAAGGTTTTCGACGTGCTCCCGGACGAGACGTGGGTCTACCCGGGGCACGGCAAGGACACCACGCTCGGCGCGGAACGGCCGCATCTGCCGCAGTGGCGCGCACGCGGCTGGTGACCGCCGCAGGCGCCTCGTCCGACGCGTTCGCGGGCCGCCGGTACTCCGGTTCCCGCCCTCGGCCGGCGGCCCCGGCGGCTCAGGCCTGGGCCCGGCCCGTCCCCGCCAGCGTCGCGATCCGCTCCACGCCGAACGCGTACCCCTGGACACCGCACCCCGCGATCACCCCGTCGGCGCGCTGCGACACGTAGGAGTGGTGCCGGAACGATTCGCGCTGATGGATGTTGGAGATGTGGACCTCCACCACCGGCAGCCCGTCGCAGGTGTTGAGCGCGTCCAGGATCGCGACGGAGGTGTGCGAGTAGGCGGCGGGATTGATCACGATCCCGCAGTGGTGCAGCCGGGCCTCGTGGATCCAGTCGACCAGTTCGCCCTCGTGGTTGGACTGCCGGAAGTCCACCGTGCCGCCGCGTGCCGTGGCCGCCTTCACACACAGTGCCTCGACGTCGGCGAGGGTGTCGGAGCCGTAGATCTCCGGCTGTCGCTGACCCAGCAGGTTCAGGTTGGGGCCGTTGAGGATCATGATCGGGGCGTTGGCCAGGGTGCGGGGCACGGTTCCTCCGGTCCGTTCGGGGTGCGGCAGCCCTTGCGCGACCGCTGCTCGGACCCCGGTTTATCACGGTGCGCCGCCCGTACGGCCGGTCGTACCCTCCGTCCATGACGCCGATCACGTACCCGCCCAAGCCCTCGCCCGGCGACCGTGTCGCAGTGATATCGCCCGCCTCGGGGCTGCCGGGACTCTTCCCGGTGCCCTACGAGTTGGGCCTGAAACGGCTGCGCGAGGAGTACGGGCTGGAGCCGGTCGAGTATCCGGCCACCCGGAAAATGGGCTCGACACCCGCGGAGCGGGCCGCCGACGTCCACGCGGCCTTCGCCGACCCCGGGATCAAGGCCGTGATCGCGTCGATCGGCGGTGACGACCAGATCACCGTGCTGCCACTGCTGGACCGGGAGCTGATCCGGGCCGGCCCGAAGCCGTTCTTCGGCATGAGCGACAACACGAACCTGCTCGCCTACCTGCGCAACACCGGCATCGTCGGCTTCCACGGCGCGAGCGTCATGGTCGAGCTGGGACGTCCCGGCGCCATGCACCCGCAGACCGCCGACTCCCTGCGCGCGGCGCTGTTCACCCCGGGCCCCTACGAGCTGCGGCCCGCCGAGCGCTGGAACGACATCAACCGCGACTGGGCCGACCCCGCGACCTTCGACGAGGAGCCCGCGCTGCGGCCGGGGTCGGGCTGGTCCTGGGTGAACGCCGACCGGGTGACCGAGGGGCGCAGTTGGGGCGGCTGTCTGGAGATCCTCGGCTGGCTGCTGATGGCCGACCGTGAGATCGCACGAGACCCGGCGGAGTACGACGGTGGCGTGCTGCTCCTGGAGACCTCCGAGGAGCTGCCGAGCGCCACAGACGTCTTCCGCACCCTGCGCAACATGGGCGAGCGCGGCCTGCTCCGGCGCTTCTCCGCGCTGCTGATGGCCCGCCCGAAGACGTGGTCCTTCGAGCACCCCGACAATCCCGAGGAGGCCGCCCGGTACGCGGCGGACCAGCGCGAGGCGGTACTGCGGGCGATGCGGGACTATGCCCCCGAGGCCACGATCGTCTTCGACGTGGACTTCGGCCACACCGACCCGCAGGTCGTCATCCCGTACGGGGGCACCGTACGGGTCGACGGGCCGGCCCGTCGCATCACCGTCACGTACTGACGCTCCGTCCGCCTACGGGTTGACGGCGAGCTCCAGATACACCGCGAACAGCACCAGGTGGACGCCTCCCTGCAGGGGTGTGGCGCGCCCCGGCACGACCGTCAGCGAGGCCACCACCACGGTCAGGGCGAGCAGCACCATGTGGGTGGAGCCGAGGCCGAGGACCAGCGGTCCGGAGAGCCATACGGAGGCCAGGGCGACCGCCGGGATGGTCAGGCCGATGCTGGCCATCGCCGAGCCGAGCGCGAGGTTCAGGCTGGTCTGCACGCGGTCGCGGCGCGCGGTGCGCAGGGCGGCGATGGTCTCGGGAAGCAGTACCAGCAGGGCGATGATGACGCCGACGACGGCGTGGGGCAGCCCGGCGGCATCCACTCCGCCCTCGATGGTGGGCGACACCCCCTTGGCCAGGCCGACCACGCCGATCAGGGCCATGGCCAGCAGCCCCAGGCTGGTCAGGGCGGTGCGGGCGGACGGTGCGTGGGCATGGTCCTCGGCTGCGATCACTCCTCCCTGGCGGGTGATCGGCAGGAAGTAGTCGCGGTGCCGCACCGTGAGGGTCGCGATGAACAGGCCGTAGAGGACCAGCGAGGAGAGCGCGGCGAAGGTCAGTTGGACGGTGGAGAACTCCGGTCCGGGAGCGCTGGTGGTGAACGTCGGCAGCACGAGGCTGAGGGTGGCCAGGGTCGCGACCGTCGCGAGGGCCGCGCCGGTGCCCTCCGGATTGAACACCGCGGTGCCGTGCCGCAGGGAGGCGACCAGGAGACTGAGGCCGACCACACCGTTGCACGTGATCATCACGGCCGCGAAGACCGTGTCCCTGGCCAGCGTCGCGCTCTTGTCGCCGCCGTCCGCCATGAGGGTCACGATGAGCGCGACCTCGATGACCGTGACGGCGACGGCGAGAACCAGGGAGCCGAAAGGCTCGCCGACCCGGTGGGCGACCACCTCGGCGTGGTGCACGGCGGCCAGTACGGCCACCGCGAGGACGATCGTCAGCAGCGCGACGACCGCCCCGGGCACCTCGCGCCCCCACGTGAAGGCCAGGAGCACGACCGCGATCACGGGCGTCACGGTCGTCCACTGTGTGACGAGCGTCCTGGGTCGAGTGACCATGCGGAGATCGTCGCAGAGAGAGATGACCCCCGCACTCTCTGTCACACGGACCGGAGGCCGCGTTCACCCCGGCCGTGGCACACGCCGGGAGCGGCGGGCGGCTCTTCGCCGCTCGCCGCTCCCGGTGGTGGTCTCTGACGTCCGACTCGGAGCCGTACGCGGTCAGGCCTCGACGCTGTCCTTCGGAGCGTCGTCGTCCTTGGAGACCGCCGCTTCCGCCTCGGCCTGCTTCTTGGAGGCACGGAGACTGGTGATCGTGGTGACGATCAGGACGCCGCAGATCACACCGAGCGAGACCGGGATGCTGATCTCAGGGACGTGGACACCTGACTCGTGCAGGGCGTGCAGCACCAGCTTGATGCCGATGAAGCCCAGGATGACCGACAGGCCGTAGGAGAGGTGCACCAGCTTCCTCAGCAGACCGCCGAGGAGGAAGTACAACTGCCGCAGACCCATCAGGGCGAACGCGTTGGCCGTGAACACGATGTACGGGTCCTGGGTCAGGCCGAAGATCGCCGGGATGGAGTCGAGCGCGAAGAGCACGTCGGTGGTGCCGATCGCGAGCATCACGACCAGCATCGGGGTCATGACCCGCTTGCCGTTCTCCTCGATCCACAGCTTGGTGCCGTGATAGCGGTCGGCGACGCCGAAGCGGCGCTCGGCCGCCTTGAGCAGCTTGTTCTCCTCGAACTCCTCGTCCTCCTCGTCGGCCCGCGCCTCCTGGATGAGCTTCCAGGCGGTGTAGATGAGGAAGGCCCCGAAGATGTAGAAGACCCAGGAGAAGTTGGCGATGATCGCGGCACCAGCCGCGATGAAGATGGTCCTGAGGACCAGTGCCACGAGGACGCCCACGAGGAGCACTCGCTGCTGGTACTGCGTGGGCACCGCGAACTTCGCCATGATCAGGATGAAGACGAAGAGGTTGTCCACACTCAGGGACTTCTCGGTGATGTAGCCCGCGAAGAACTCACCGGCGGGCTGACCGCCACCGAAGACGAACAGGCCTATTCCGAAGAGGCCCGCGAGGGCGATCCAGACGGCCGTCCAGATCCCGGCTTCCTTGATCGATACGTCGTGCGGCTTGCGGCCGATGAAGAAATCGGCACCGATCAAGGCAGCAAGGCCCACGACGGTCAGGACCCACAGGGTCACAGAAACTTCCACTACTACGCCTCCGGCAGTACGTCACACGGCAGATGTCAGCGTCGTCGCTGCCGGAGGTCTCTTCCACCCGGGTCCGGGACGCGGTGACGCGCTCGGAACCCACGGGCCGACGCCCCGGGATCTGGCCTGATCCGTATTGACGGGTACGCCGCACAGACAGGGAGTACTCCCCTCCGTACGGACGACAGTACCCCATTCCCCAAGGGATGGTAAAGAGATTTGCAAATTAAGCTCAAAAGCACAGCTCGGAGGCGGTCACCGGTCCCATGGACGACGGGCCGCGGCGACCTGGGTGAGCACGTGTTGGAGCACCTGGCTGCCGGGGGGCACGAGCGAGGGCTCGTACGTCCAGGCATGCCCGACCCACGGGTCGGCGAGGTGGTCGTCGGCCACCGGCGTCAGCCGAAGCAGCGCGCGCCACAGGGGGTCGAGCAGCGGCCCGTAACCGGCGGACTCCTCGCGGTCGGCGACCATCATCAGGTGGACGCCCACAGCGGGCCCCTCGTCGGCGAGATAGCGCAGTTGGTTCACCGCCCGGTCATCGAAGCCGTGCGGGAAGTCGTTGACGATCAGGAGCTGCTGGGACGTGTCGAGACCGGGCGGAAGCGCGTCGGGAGCGCCTCCGCGCAGCGCCATCTGCACCAGGTCGACGCGCTGGGTGAGACGGGCCAGCACGTCCGCCGTCCCGGCGGCCCCCAGCGCGGGCGGGGCCGCGAGCACGCCGGTCCGCACCAGTGGTGCCAGTGCCTGCGAGCCTGATCCGGCCGGGTCGATGACGTGCACGGTGAACTCGCCCGCCGGATAGACGGCGAGCAGCCTGGCCGCGTGCGCGACCGCCGCCTCCAGGCCCAGGCGCCGCATCTCGTGGGAGTCGGCGAACGAACCGTCGAGCGAGGCGGAACGCCCGCTGTCGATCCACAGGCCGCGCTCCAGCGGCAGCCGGACCAGCAGGGGGATGCTGACGCGGTCCGCCTCGGGGAGATGGAGATCGCCCAGCCGCAGGGCCATGGGAATCTCCATGGGCACGCGGTAGCCGTGCCAGACGGGGTTGTCCCAGCGCGCGAAGGCCGCCGGCAGGGCGGGTTCGACCACCTCCGCCTCGGCGGCGAGCTGAGCGACGTCCCGGTCCAGGACTTCCCGGGCCTGGGACACGAGCTGGGCGTGCCGGGTGCGCGCCGCCTCCCGGGCGGCCTCTCCCTGACCGCCGATCCGGCTGCGCGGGTCGGACAGGACCTGGTCGAGTTCCTTCTCCATGCGCGAGTCGGCGAAGTCGACGGCGCTGCGGTACGCGGCCGTGGTGCGGGCCAGGTCCTCGAACATGCCCCACACCTGGTTGTAGAGCCGCTCCTCCATGGACCACCCGGTGGCGTCGCCCGCGACGGGCCGCGCGGGCTGCCCGGGTCCGGCCGGGCGCGCGGTCGGTGGAGGCGGAGGCGGAGCCGCGTTCTGCCGACGCGGGTGGCTGTAGTCGATCGGGCCGCCGCCGGTGGGCGCGGACGACTGGCCGGCGCTGGTGGAGTCCCCCGGCCCGGCCGGGCACGGCTGCTGCGTGCCGTGCTGTCCGGGGGCCTCGGGCGGCTGCGGGTCGGACCCGCTCCGGGTGTCGTACGGGGAAGCCGGGGACACGGGGCCGGTACTGCCCTGGGGTGCGGCTGCGCCGTGGTCCGGACCGTGTGCCGGGGTGGCGGCCTGCCGGGGGCGGTTGCCGTCCACCGTCCGGGCCGGGGGCGCCGGTACCGAACGGGCCAGTCCGCCGGCCACCGCCTCCTGGATGTTCTGGGCCAGTTGGTGGGCCTGGGGCAGGTCCTGGTCGGTGAGGAGTTCGGCGATGCCCCCCGCGTAGCCCTGACCGACGGCGCGCACCTTCCAGGCGCCCTGCCGTCGGTAGAGCTCCAGCGCGACGACGGCGGACTCGGCTTCCAGACCGGTGATGGTGTAGCTGGCGACCTCGTCCCCGTCGAGGCCCGTGACGGCGACGAAGGGGGCGGCGACAGCCCCGAAGCGGCCCGGACCCTGCCCGCCGGCGGGCAGGGCGAGCAGCACACTGACGCGGTGCACCGCGTCCGGCACGGCGTCCAGGTCCACCGCGAGACGATGGTCGGCGGCGGCCTGCCGCGATACCTCCAGTCCCGGCAGGGCGGGCGTACCCGGATGGGCCACCCACTCGACGCCGTGGACCTTGCCGTTTTCGTCGCCGAGCGTGGCTCCGGCCACGATCGGTGTGCCGGCCGAGACCCGGATCTCGAGACGGGCCCGGGGAAGCGGGTGGTTCTGTCCCCGCGTCAGCTCGGCCGTCATCGCCTTCCCCCTGTGTCACTCGCCTGTGTCACTCGTGATGTGCCGCGCGGCGCCCGCCCGTCCCGCTCGCGGGACCGGCCGTTTGGTGCCGGCCTGCTACAGGACCGGCAGGATCGCCGGCATCAGGTCCTGGAAGGTGCGGCCGTTGGCCGGGGAACCGATGGCGGTCATCGCCCAGCCCTGGCCCGCACGGTGCACCTTCGCCATGATCTGGGCCGTGTAGGCGCCACCGCCGGCCAGCGTGTAGCGGGCGAGCTCCTGGCCGTTGGTCTCGTCGACCAGGCGGCAGAACGCGTTCTGCACTTCCTGGAAGGTCTGACCCGTGAAGGAGTTGACGGTGAAGACGATCTGGTCGATGTGGACCGGGACGCGCTGCAGGTCGACGAGGATCGCCTCGTCGTCGCCGCCCTGGCCGACACCGCCGACGAGGTTGTCCCCGGTGTGGCGCACCGAGCCGTCGTCGCTCACCAGGTGGCGGAAGAAGACGACGTCGACCGGCTGCTTGTCCGCGAACAGGACGGCGGAGGCGTCCAGGTCGACCTCTCGGGTGCGCGAGCCGAACAGCCCACGCCGGGGGGCCGCCTGCCAGCCGAGACCCATGCGCACCGACGTCAGGCTGCCGCCGTCGTTCTTCTGCAGACTGATGGCCTGACCCTTGGTCATGTTGACGGTCACGCGCTGATCCCCTCTCGAACTGTCCCCTGTTGCCGCGGTCCCCGCGGTTGACCAGAACCCTACGCAGGGACACTGACAGCGCCCTACCCTGGTCCGCACTTTGTGTCGGTCTTGCAACACAGCGCGTGCCCGGGCGGGCCGTCAGGCCAGACCGGCCTCCTTCATCTGACGCAGTTCCTTCTTCATCTCGGAGACCTCGTCGCGCAGCCGGGCCGCGATCTCGAACTGCAGGTCCGCGGCGGCCGCGCGCATCCGGGTGGTGAGGTCCTCGATCTGTTCGGCGAGCTCCGCCGCGGGCCGGTCGGTCGGCACGGTCTCCCTGCCCTTGGCCTTGCCCTTGGCCGTCTTGCCACCGGCCGTCGCCTGGCCGCCGAGGGCGGGCACGGGAGCCTTCGCACCCTTGCCGTCCTTCGACTGGCGGTAGCCCGAGCCGAGCAGTTGCTCGGTGTCGACGTCCTCGCGCGCGATCTGCGCGACGATGTCGTTGATCTTCTTGCGGAGCGGCTGCGGGTCGATGCCGTTCGCCTTGTTGAACGCGACCTGCTTCTCACGGCGGCGGTTGGTCTCGTCGATCGCCTTCTCCATCGCCGGCGTGATCTTGTCGGCGTACATGTGAACCTGGCCGGAGACATTGCGCGCCGCGCGGCCGATGGTCTGGATCAGGGAGGTGCCGGAGCGCAGGAAGCCCTCCTTGTCGGCGTCGAGGATGGCCACCAGGGAGACCTCCGGCAGGTCGAGGCCCTCCCTCAGCAGGTTGATGCCGACCAGGACGTCGTACTCGCCGGCGCGCAGCTCCCGCAGCAGTTCGACGCGGCGCAGCGTGTCGACGTCGCTGTGCAGGTAGCGGACCTGGATGCCGAGTTCCAGAAAGTAGTCGGTGAGATCCTCGGCCATCTTCTTGGTGAGCGTGGTGACCAGCACGCGCTCGTCCTTCTCGGTCCGCTTGCGGATCTCGTGCACCAGGTCGTCGATCTGGCCCTCGGTCGGCTTGACGACGACCTCCGGGTCGACGAGGCCGGTGGGGCGGATGATCTGCTCCACGGCGCCGTCCGAACGGGAGAGCTCGTAGGCGCCCGGGGTCGCCGACAAGTACACGGTCTGCCCGATGCGTCCCTGGAACTCTTCCCACTTCAGCGGACGGTTGTCGAGGGCGGAGGGCAGCCGGAAGCCGTGGTCGACCAGGGTCCGCTTGCGGGAGGCGTCGCCCTCGTACATGGCGCCGATCTGCGGCACGGTGACGTGCGACTCGTCGATGACGAGCAGGAAGTCGTCCGGGAAGTAGTCCAGCAGGGTGTTCGGCGGGGAGCCGGGCAGGCGGCCGTCGAAGTGCATGGAGTAGTTCTCCACGCCGGAGCAGGAGCCGATCTGGCGGAGCATCTCGAGGTCGTACGTCGTGCGCATCCGCAGTCGCTGGGCCTCCAGGAGCTTGCCCTGCTTCTCCAGCTCGGTCAGGCGCTCCGCCAGTTCCTTCTCGATGTCGTTGACCGCCCGCTCCAGGCGCTCGGGGCCCGCGACGTAGTGGGAGGCCGGGAAGACGTAGAGCTGCTGGTCGTCGCTGACGATCTCGCCGGTGACCGGGTGGAGCGTGGACAGGGCCTCGATCTCGTCGCCGAACATCTCGATGCGGACGGCGAGCTCCTCGTAGACCGGGAAGATCTCGATGGTGTCACCGCGTACCCGGAAGGTGCCGCGGGCGAAGGCCATGTCGTTGCGCGTGTACTGGATGTCCACGAAGCGACGCAGCAGCTCGTCCCGGTCGTGCTCCTCGCCCACCCTGAGGGGGACCATGCGGTCCACGTACTCCTGGGGGGTGCCGAGGCCGTAGATGCAGGAGACGGAGGCGACCACGACGACGTCACGGCGGGTGAGGAGCGAGTTGGTGGCGGAGTGGCGCAGGCGCTCCACCTCCTCGTTGATCGAGGAGTCCTTCTCGATGTAGGTGTCCGACTGCGGGACGTAGGCCTCGGGCTGGTAGTAGTCGTAGTACGAGACGAAGTACTCGACGGCGTTGTTCGGCAGCAGTTCGCGGAACTCGTTCGCCAGTTGCGCGGCCAGTGTCTTGTTCGGCGCCATCACGAGGGTGGGGCGCTGGAGCTTCTCGATCATCCACGCGGTGGTGGCGGACTTGCCGGTGCCGGTCGCGCCGAGCAGGACGACGTCCTTCTCGCCTGCTTGGACGCGCCGGGCGAGCTCGGCGATGGCCGCCGGCTGGTCACCGTTCGGCTGGTAGGGGCTGACGACCTCGAAGGGCGCCACCGTGCGTTCGATCTGGGAAACGGGCCGCATGGGTTCCACCGTACGACCCCGCACTGACAACGGGTCCGGATCAGCGGTTCTGCGGGGTTCGGGAGCGCCGGTGCACGAGCGGGCGGCGCGTGTGGTGGGCCGGGTGGTGCGGTGGGCGGCGCACCGTGCGCAGCGCCTGGGAAGGGGCCGGGATCCCCGGCTTCCGCTCGACGGGGAGTTCGGCGGGCCTCCCCATGACCATCATCGGGTCGAACATCACCACGACGCCGGCGAGGAGGAGGAAGGCCAGGGGACCGATCAGCATGGGGGCGAGCAGTTCCGCGGGCGAGCCTCCGGTGGAGGGATCGGCCGTGCCGTGGAGATGGACTTCGAGCGCGGCCATGCCCGTGTAGTGCATGCCCGTGACGGCCAGTCCCATGATCAGGCTGGCGCCCACGCTCCACAGGAAACCCCGGACCTGCCCGGCCGCCCACAGGGCGGCGGTGGCGGCGGCCATGGCTATGACGACGGACACGGCCACGGTGAAGGTGTTGTACGTGAGCTGCCCGTCCAGGCGCATCCCGGCCATACCCAGGTAGTGCATCGACGCGATGCCCAGGCCGGTGATGGTGCCGCCGGTGAACAAGGCGGTCCCCCGGGCGCCCCGGTAGCCGACGATGAAGACCCCGACGCCCACCATGACGATGGCGACGGCCAGGCTGGCGAAGGTCATCAGCCAGTCGTAGCGGATCGGCGTGTGTTCGATCGTGAACCCCATCATGGCGATGAAGTGCATGGTCCAGATGCCGGAGCCGATCGCCGCCGAGCCGAGGGCGAGCCACCCGGGGCGCCAGGACCGGGCGACCCGCATGGATCTGGTGGTGCAGCGCAGACCGAGGGCACCGCCCAGGCAGGCCATGAGGTAGGCCACCAGCGGTGTCACGAGTCCGTAGTTGAATCCGTCGACCGTGCCTTGCATGTGCGGCTGCCCTTCCGCCTTCTTACGCCCGGTCATGTGCCGGCATTTCCCTGATGTGCGCCCCCCTCCCAGAACCGTGCGAACGGTCAGGGTCGACGCAGAGAGTATGACTCCCACCGGAATGGTCGAACGATTCTCCGGCAAAGAATCACGGCCTTGCCCCACTTGTGGGGCCCCGGTGAGCGGAGTTGAGCGACTCTATTCAGCCTGTGGCCATTCCGCACCCCTCTCCCGTTGACTCTCTGATGTCACAGTGGTGCTGTCCGTGATCGCTCGACGTGAGGAGTACGCATGCACGCGCGCGCAGTTGCCGTCACGACCACCGCGCTCCTGGGAGTAGCCCTGCTCACTCCGCTCTCGCACGCCGGGACACCTCTGAGCGGCGACGACGGGCCCTCGGTCGTCGCCCACCGGGGTGCCTCCGGGTATGCGCCGGAGAACACGCTGGCCGCCGTCGACAAGGCGGCCGAGATGGGCATCCGCTGGGTGGAGAACGACGTCCAGCGCACCAGGGACGGCGAGCTCGTCGTCCTCCACGACGACAGTCTGCGGCGCACGACCGACGTGGAGGAGGTCTTCCCCGACCGCTCGCCCTGGAAGGTGAAGGACTTCACCGCGGCGGAGATCGCACGGCTGGACGCGGGGAGCTGGTTCGGGTCCGAGTACGCGGGCGCGCGCGTGCCGACGCTGGAGCAGTACGTGGACCGCGTGGAGCACAACCACCAGAAGCTGCTGCTGGAGCTGAAGAACCCCCAGCTATACCCGGGCATCGAGCAGCAGACCCTCAAGGTTCTCGCCAATGAGGGCTGGCTCGACCGGCGGCACGTGGCCGGCCGACTGGTCGTGCAGAGTTTCAGCGCGGACAGCGTCCGGACCGTTCACGAGCTGAAGCCGGCCGTCAAGACCGGGTTCCTCGGCACACCGCGGGTGTCGGACCTGCCCGAGTACGCGGAGTTCACCGACCAGATCAATCCCTCGTACGGCTCGCTGTCGATGAGTTACGTCTCCTCGGTGCACGCGTTCACGGGGCCGCACGGCAGGCCGATGGAGGTCCTCACCTGGACGGTCGACGACGCGGACACCGCCCGCCGCGTAGCCGGATACGACGTCGACGGCATCATCACCAACAGGCCCGACGTGGTGCGGGACGCCGTCGGCGAGGACGAGGACTCGGCCGGCCGTTGATCCCGTGACGCCCGGGCGGAGGGCGGCCCCGTCCGCCGCTGTCCCGGCGTTGTCAGTGGCCGGCCGTACCGTGGGCGCATGGAAAGCCATGGGCAGTACGAACAGCGGGTCGTATGGACCGTCGTCGACACCGGCATCGGCCCGTTGCTGCTGGCCGCCACCCGCTACGGTCTGGTCAACGTCGTGTTCCACGCCACCGACACCGCGCGCGACCGGGCGCTCGAAAGGCTCGCGGCCCAACTGGGCACGGAGCCCGTCGAGGCGCCCGGCTCTCCGCTGCTGGCCGAGGCGATACGGCAGGTGGAGGCGTACTTCTCGGGTCGGCGCCGTGACTTCGACCTGCCGCTGGACTGGTCCCTGATCTCGGGCTTCAACCGGGAGGTGCTGCGCGAGCTGGCGACAGGCGTCCCCTACGGCTCGGTCGTCGGCTACGGCGACCTCGCCGGCCGGGTCGGCCAGCCGGGCGCCGCCCAGGCGGTGGGCACGGCGATGGGGGCCAATCCGCTGCCGGTCGTCGTGCCGTGCCACCGGGTCGTCGAGAGGGACGGCGGCATCGGCGGGTTCGGGGGCGGCGTGGACACCAAGCGGCAGTTGCTCGCTCTGGAGGGCGTGCTGCCCGAGCCGCTGTTCTGAGAGGCCGGCCGCCCGGGTGCCCGGCGCGGGCTACTCATAGTGCCGTGCCTCGATGATGTTGCCGTCCGGGTCGCCGAAGTAGAAGCTGCGCCGGGCCAGGCCCCGGGCGCCGAAGGAGTCGTACGAGAGTTCCGAGACCGGAATGGCCCGTTCTTCCAGCCGGGCGCGCAGCGCCTCGAAGTCGTCCGGTGACAGGGAAAGGCAGATGTGGTTGACGGGGTGGCCCGCACTGCCGTCGGCGCCGGGGACGACCCGCATGCGTTCGGCCAGGGAGTGCGGCGCCAGATCGAGAATGGTCTCTTCGTTGAGGCGCACGGAGGGGAAGCTCACGGTCCCGGCGGCGTACTCGGTGACCCGCAGGGGCTCCGTCCCCAGCGTCTTCTCGTAGAAATCGGCGGCGGCGACCGGGTCGCGCACCCAAAGGACGACATGGTCGAGACGTGTCGTGTTATCCGTCATGGTCTCCAGGTTCGTGGTCTCCCCGGCGGGCCGCAAGACTCCCGCCGGGACACGCGGGGGTTTGGCCCGGTCCCCTGCCCGCCAGAGATGAGGGAGAACCGACGGACGGGAGGCAGGCGCGTGATGCTGATGGTGTCGGAAGAGGTACGGGCGGCGATCGACGCGCGTCACCCCGTGGTGGCGCTGGAGTCCACGATCATCGCGCACGGGCTGCCGCGCCCACGCAACCTGCTGGTGGCGCGGGAGCTGGAGGAGGCCGTACGGCAGGAGGGCGCCATACCGGCGACCATCGCCGTACTGGACGGGCGGCCTCATGTCGGCCTGGACAAGGAGCAGCTCGAGCGGGTCGCGAACGAGGACGGCATCCGCAAGCTGGGCCACCGGGACCTGCCGCTCGCGGTGGCCGCCGGAGCGAGCGGGGCGACCACCGTGTCGGCGACCGCCCTGCTGGCGGCCCTGGCGGGCGTCCGGGTGTTCGCTACCGGGGGGCTCGGCGGCGTGCACCGGGAGTGGACGGTGACGCAGGATGAGTCGGCCGACCTCGGCCTGCTGGCGCGCACCCGCATCACGGTGGTCTGCGCGGGTGTGAAGTCCATCCTGGACGTGCCGGCGACCCTGCAGCGGCTCGAGACGCTGGGCATCCCGGTGGCCGGGTACGGTACGGACCGCTTCCCCGGCTTCTACCTGTCCGACTCGGGGCATCCGGTGGACTGGTCGCTGGGCACCCCGGAGCAGGTGGCGGCGGCCATGCGGGCGCAGGACGCGCTCGGTGGGCCGCGGTCCGCGCTCGTGGTCGCCAATCCCGTCCCCGAGGAGGAGCAACTCGATCCCGCACTGCACGCGCGGGTGCTCGCCGACGCGCTGCACGCCTGCGAGGTGGAGGGGGTCACGGGTCAGGCGGTCACGCCGTTCCTGCTGGACTACCTGGTACGGCACACCGACGGGGCCTCGCTGAGCGCCAACCTGGCGGCGGTGCGCGGAAACGTGCGGCTGGCGGCACGCGTCGCGGCGGCCTGGGCCGGGGCATGACCGCGGGGCCGGGCGGCGCGCTGCTGGTCGTCGGGGACGTCGTCACGGACGTCGTCGCCCGGCACCGGGGGCCGCTGGCCTCCGGCACGGACACGGCCGCCTCGATCCGCCGACTGCCCGGCGGGGCGGGTGCCAACGTGGCCTGCTGGGCCGCGTACGGAGAGAGCCGGGACGTACGGCTACTGGGGCGGGTCGGCGCCGACGCGGCGGCCTGGCACGAGCGGGAACTGGTGGCCTGTGGGGTACGTCCTCTTCTGATCGTCGACGCGGCGGCTCCGACGGGGACGGTCATCTGCCTGGTCGACACGCGCGACTCGGCCGAGCGGACGTTCCTGACGGACAGCGGGGCGTCGCTGCGGCTCGGTCCCGGCGACTGGTCGGACACGCTGCTCGACGGCGTGGCCCGGCTGCACCTGTCGGGCTACCTCCTGTTCTCGGAGCCGGGCCGTGCTCTGGTGCCGGTCGCCCTGGCCGCGGCACGCGCGCGCGGGGTGCCGGTCAGCCTGGATCCGGCATCGGCCGGGTTCCTCACCGAGCTGGGCGTCGACCGTTTCCTGGCACTGGTCGAGGGAGTGGACGTGCTGCTGCCCAGCCGGGACGAGGCGTGCCTGCTCACCGGACTGCCGGACGCGGCCGACGCGGCGGCGAAACTGAGCCGGCACGTCCCGCTGGTGATCACCAAGCTGGGAGCGGAGGGGGCCATGGTGGCCAGGTCCGGCACCGTGTGCGCGCGTGTCCCCGGCGCCCCGGCGTCGCCGCGGGACAGTACGGGCGCCGGTGATGCCTTCACCGGCGCGTTCCTCGCCGCACTGCTCGCGGGCGCGGAGCCCGAGGAGGCCACGGTCACGGGGTGCCGGGCGGGAGCGCGGGCCGTCGAACGGGTGGGCGGAAGGCCTCCATGCGGAACGGACTGACGGTCGGCCGGTCTGTCGGTCGATAGGTACGTCGGCCGGCCGGTACGTCGGTCGGTACGTGGCCGGCCGGTACGTCCGTCGGTAGGTGTCGGAGTGGGAGGAAGCGCTGTCCGGCGATGGGTCAGGCATCCGCCGTGGCCGGTGTCGCCGCCCTCGGCACGGAGCACGGGCACTAGGCATGGAGCACGGAGCACGGACCACGGAGCGCCAGGCACAGTCGACCGGGCCGTGCCGCGCCCGCCGGGGCGGAACGACGCCAGGTGCCTTGCGCCATGTGTCGGCCGGAGGCGAGGCGTCCGGGCTGCCCGGACCCCCACTGCCCTACGCCTTGCGTCCCCACGCCGAGATCATGGGAGCCGTCGCGAGGTCCATGCCGCCCGAGGCGACGTTCGCGAGGTGGTGCTCGATGTCCTCGTGGGTGGCCACCCCTGCGGCGACCAGTTGGTCGCGGACCTGGCGGACCGTCGCCGACTCCAGTGCGGCGCACGCTGGTGAGGTGACCGGGAAGTAGGCATCGGCCTCCACGCGGCGCAGCCCGGCCTGTCGGAGCAGGCGCGGGAGATGGCGGCCGTAGGAGAGGTCCGCACCGCGACGGGCCAGGAGCTGGCGGAAGCCGTGGCGCAGCCGGTTCGCCAGCTCCTGCTCGGGACCGTGCTCGTCGGGACAGAGCAGCGGCTGCAGGGCGGGATCGGCGTCCTCGACCAGGAGGCGGCCACCGGGACGCAGGGCCTTGACCATCGACCGCAACGCCCTTTCCCGGTCCGGGACGTGGACGAGCACGAGCCGGGCGTGCACCAGGTCGAAGCCCTCCCCCGGCGGTTCCTCGGCGCCCACGTCGTGCACGCGCACCTCGACCGGAGGCCGGCCGGCCGGAGCGACCCGAGAGGTGTCGATGTCGGTCGCGAGGACCCTGCCGGTCGGCCCCACCCTCTTGGCCAGCCAGGACACCACGGAGGTGCCTCCGGCCCCGACCTCCCAGCAGCGCCAGCCGGGTCCGGCGCCGAGTGCTTGGAGGTGCCGGAACGTCGTGGGATCGAAGAGGGTGGCGAATGCGTCGAAGCGCTCCGCCGCCTCGGCCTGCCGGTTGTCGAGGAGATATCCGTCGGTTCGCGTCATGCGTCGATCATCCCAGTTGTCCGGCTTGCCGGAAGCGGTCGACGCTCCGGTGTGACGGCCCCTCGGGACCGCCTGGCCGAGGTGGCGTCCACGCCGAGGCCGACGTCCACGCCACGTCCACGCCCACGTCCGAACGCTCTGTCCACAGCCGGGAGCAAAGCGGAACGCGCCGTTTCCACAGGCCCGTCCGCGGTTCACGCAGGCCTGGCAGACTGGCTGGCCACGGCGCGGGAAGCACGGCGCGAGGGGACCCACGCGAGGAGACACGGATGACGATGGCAGGGAATCTACGGAAGGTCACGGGCCTGGGAAGGGGCGGCGGCCTACGCAGGGTGGCACGGCTGGCCCGGCGGCGCCCGCGTGTGGACCTCAGCCATCCCGCCCGCTCCCCGCTGGGTTCCTCGGTCGTGAACTGCGTGACCTACCGGGACGGTGTCCGCACTCCCCAGGGCGGCGATCCGGTCGACGCGGTGGAGCGGATGCGGGAGCGCGGGGCGGGTTTCGTCTGGCTCGGCCTGCATGAGCCGACCGATCAGGAGTTCGCGGGCGTCGCGGACCCCTTCGATCTCCACCCGCTGGCGGTCGAGGACGCGATCGAGGCCCACCAGCGTCCAAAGGTGGAACGGTACGGCGAGACGCTCTTCGCCGTGTTCAAGACGGTCTGCTACGTGGAGCATGAGGAGCTCACGGCCACGAGCGAGGTGGTGAGCACCGGCGAGATCATGGTGTTCGTCGGCCAGGACTTCGTGATCACCGTGCGGCACGGCCGGCACGGCTCGCTGGGCCCGTTGCGGGAAGGGCTGGAGTCCGATCCCGCACAGCTCGCCAAGGGGCCGTCGGCTGTACTGCACGCGATAGCGGACCACGTGGTGGACGAGTTCCTGAGCGTCATCGAGGCGGTCCAGGCGGACATCGACCATGTCGAGACGGAGGTGTTCGGGGAGCACGGCGCGCGGGTCGATCCGGGGCGGGTCTATCAGCTCAAGCGTGAACTGCTCGAGCTGAGGCGGGCCGTGGTGCCGCTCGGCCGGCCACTGGAGGAGCTGGCCACCCGGCCGATCCGAGTGGTCGAGCCGGAGATACAAGCCTATTTCCGCGATGTCGCCGACCACCTGCTGCGGGCCACGGAGCAGATCGCGGCGTTCGACGAACTCCTGAACTCCATCCTCCAGGCGCACCTGGCCCGCGTGACGGTCGCGCAGAACGAGGACATGCGCAAGATCACCGCCTGGGCCGCGATCGTCGCGGTACCCACCATGGTCTGTGGGGTGTACGGCATGAACTTCGACCACATGCCCGAGCTGGGCTGGCGGTACGGCTACGGCCTGGTCATCGGCGTGATAGTCGTCGCCTGCCTGTCACTGCACCGGGGCTTCCGGCGCAGCGGCTGGCTCTGACGACCGGCCGGACCGCTCACGCAGTTCAGGCAGTTCAAGCAGCTCAGGCAGCTCAGGCAGCTCAGGCAGCTCAGGCAGCTCAGGCCGAGTAGCCCACGACTTCCGCGGGACGGCCCGGGCGATCACACGGGGTCTCCTCGCCCTTCTCCGCGGGCGGGCCGGCGCCGAGGTACCTGTGCGAGAGCTCGTGCCGGAGTCTCCTCCGCTCGTCGGGACGAGCTCGGCGGTGCCGCGGATCCCCACGGAGGTGCACCGGCCGGCCGCCGGGCGTGTCAACCGTTCCACGCGGGGTGCCGTGGGTCGTCTGCGCGCACCAGGACGTCGGCGGTGCCGGAGGGATCGGCCTCCGCCTCGTAGCGCTCGAAGGCGGGCAAGGTCCAGTGCTCGGCCTCGGGGGTGCGGCGGCGCAGTGCGCCGGGGCCGAGGACCAGATGGACGCTCAGATCGAGGGGGAACCAATGACGCAGCAGAAAGGGGCCGTGCAGCAGCAGAGCGCCGCCGGGCGGGAGGGCGACGTAGGGGCTGCGGGTGGCGCGGTCGGTGACCGGGTCCCACAGATCGGGCAGAACGCGCCCGTCGCCGCCGGGCCCGAGGGGGTCGAAGACCTCGCGCCACAGAGCGCCGGTGTCGTGCCAGCCGTCGTAGTAGGACTCGGCGTCGTGGTGCCCGTACTCGAGGCGGAGGGAGGCCGGCCGCAGGAAGCCCTCCGCCCCGACGACGAGGGAGGGCCGGCCGCGCAGGCGCAGCGCCCCGGAGACCCGCTCGGCGAGGTCCCCGGCGCGGGCTGCCGGGGCGCCGTCGAAGGCGACGCGCGGCCAGGCGCTGCCGTCGGCGGGCTCGAGGTCGAGCAGGCGCTCGGCGAGCAGGTCGCCGAGCCTGTCCCAGGTGATCGCTTCCAATCGCACCCGCCCATGATGCGTCAGCCCCCGGTCCGCCCGCCTGGACGCTCGCGCATGCGCTCGCGCCGGTCGGCCATGGTCACCGTGCCCGCGCGGAGGTTGACTTGGGGTGATCGATGGCCGACGGTGCCGAGCGGACATCGACGCGACGGGCGGGAGCTGACACGACATGATCGACGGACCGTACCTGGTGCTGACGGTGCTGGGTGTGCTCGGGACCGGTCTGACGGCCGGCGCCTTCTGCGCGTTCTCGACCTTCGTCATGCGGGGGCTCGCGGCGCTGCCACCCGCGCAGGGAGTCGCCGCGATGAACGCGATCAACACGGCCGCGGTGCGGCCGGCCTTCATGTTCGTCTTCCTCGGGACGTCGGTGCTGACCGCGGTGATCGCGGTGGTGACGTTCGTGCTGTGGCCGGACGGGGCGGCGGTGGAGTTGCTGCTGGGCAGCGCGCTGTTCCTGTTCGGGTCGTTCGGGGTGACCGCGGCCGCCAACGTGCCGCGCAACACCGCGCTGCTCGGGCTGGAGCCGGGCACCGCGGCGGCGGACCGGTGGCCCTCGTACGTGCGCGAGTGGACGGCGTGGAACCACGTGCGGACGGCCGCCTCGGCCGCGGCCACGGTGGCGTACGTGCTGGCCCTCGTCTGAGAGGCGTGCGGCGCCACCCGCCGGGCACCCTGGGCGAGGTGCCGTCCGGCGCTCTGCGCGCGGGGCGGGCGGGACGTATCGTGGGCCGGAAGAACCACACCCCACGACGCACGGCCTGCCACCCCGCACGCAAGGAAGACGGCCATGGCCGATCCCAAGGGTTTCCTGACCACACCCCGCCAGGAGTGGCCCCGCAGGCCGGCCGCGGAGCGGATCCGGGACTGGCAGGAGGTCCACGTCCCCGGGGCGCTGTTGCCGATCATCGGCACCCAGGCCGACCGCTGCATGGACTGCGGCGTCCCCTTCTGCCACGAAGCCTGCCCGCTCGGCAACCTGATCCCGGAGTGGAACGACCTGGTCTCCCGAGCGGACTGGAGGGCCGCGAGCGAGCGGCTGCACGCCACGAACAACTTCCCGGAGTTCACCGGCCGGTTGTGCCCGGCGCCGTGCGAGGCGGGTTGTGTGCTCGCCATCAACCAGCCGGCCGTCACCATCAAGAACGTCGAGTGCGCGATCGCCGACAAGGCCTGGGAGGAGGGCTTCACTCCGCCGCGACCGCCGGACCGGCTCTCCGGGCGGACGGTGGCGGTGGTCGGCTCGGGGCCCACCGGGCTCGCGGCGGCGCAACAGCTCACCCGGGCCGGGCACACGGTCGCGGTCTACGAGCGGGACGACCGGATCGGGGGGCTGATGCGGTACGGCATCCCCGAGTTCAAGATGGAGAAGCGGCACCTGGAGCGGCGCATCGAGCAGATGCGGGCCGAGGGGACGAAGTTCCGTGCGTCGACCGCGGTCGGGCGGGACGTGCCCGCCGGCGAGTTGCGGGCCCGCTACGACGCGGTGGTGATCGCCACCGGCGCGACCGCGTGGCGCGAACTGGAAGTGCCCGGCCGGGAACTGGCCGGCGTCCATCAGGCGATGGAGTATCTGCCGCTGGCCAACCGGGTGTGCGAGGGAGACATGGCGTGCTCCCCGCTGTCCGCCGCCGGACAGCACGTCGTCATCGTCGGTGGTGGCGACACGGGCGCGGACTGTCTGGGGACCGCGGTCCGGGAAGGGGCCGCGTCCGTGACCCAGTTGGACATCTACGCGCAGCCTGGTACGGCGCGCGACGAAGCGGCCGAGCCCTGGCCGACGTATCCGCGGCTGTACCGGCTGTCGGCCGCGCACGAGGAGGCACGCGACCTGCGGTCCGCGCCGGCGGCGGACGCGGACGCGCGGCTGTTCGCGGCGTCCACGCTTCGGTTCACCGGCGACTCGGAGGGGCATGTGCGGTCGCTGCGTCTGGTCGGGGTGGACGCCGGGCGCCGGGCGCTGCCCGGCACCGAGCGGTCACTCCCCGCGGACCTCGTCCTCCTCGCCCTCGGCTTCTCCGGGCCCGACCGGAAGGACGGTCCCGTCGAAGGGCTGGGGCTGGAGCTGGAGCCCCGGGGCACGATCGCCCGGGACCGGGGCTTCGCGACCAACGTCCCCGGGGTGTTCGCCGCCGGGGACGCGGCGCGCGGGCAGTCGCTCATCGTGTGGGCGATCGCGGAAGGACGGGCGGTGGCGGCGGCCGTCGACCGCCACCTGTCCGGCGGCAGCACACGGCTGCCGGCACCGGTCGGCCCGTACGACCGGCCGATGACGGCCTGAGCGCCCCACCGGCCATGGCCGTGGACCGGATCACGACTGAACGAATCACGACGGACGATTCACGACTGAAACGGATCACGACTGAAGGATCACGACTGGCGGATCACGGACCAGGGCCCCGGTCGAGGCCGACGAGGAAGACGGGCGACGAATGACGGTTCGGATGATCAACTCAGTGCCAAGCAGCTTAAGAACAAGCATCAACACAGCGCACGTCTCAGGAGAGCAGGAAGTCCGCCTCTCCCGCCTTGGCCCCCTCGATGAAGGCCGTCATCTCGGCGGAGGTGTAGATCAGCGCGGGTCCGTCGGGGTCGGTGGACTGCCGTACCGCGATCCGGCCGTCGGCGAGCTTCATCGCCTCCAGGCAGTTGCCCCCGTTGCCGCCGCTCCACGGCTTGTGCCAGCCCTCGCTGCCCAGCTCGCGGGCGGGCATACCGTTATAGATCCGCTCGTTGTGGATCAGCTCGCCGCGGTTCCGTGGCGAGCGCTGGGGTTTGATGCGATTCATTCACAGCTCCTTGCGGAGATCCCGGAGGATCTCCTTCGTGCGATGTGCCGTGGCGGCCTGCGCCGCCATGCGGTCCATGACCTCGAGGTGGGCCGCCACCTCGGCACGCGCGTCGAGGTAGACGGCGCCGGTCAGGTACTCGCTGTAGACCATGTCCGGCAGTTCCGGCATGGCGAATCGGAACAGCACGAAGGGCCCGTACGTGCCGGGGTGCGGCCCGTTGGAGAACGGGGCGACCTGCAGCGTCACATTGGGCAGCTTCGTGGCCTCGAGCAGCCTGTCGATCTGGGCACGCATCACCTCCGGGCCCCCGACGGGGCGGCGCAGCGCGGTCTCGTCCATGACAACCCACAGCCGGGGCGCGTCCTTACGGGTCAGCAGTTCCTGGCGCTGCATGCGCAGGTCGACGTGTCGCTCGATGTCGTCGGGCCGGGTCTGGCCGATGGCTCCCGAGCGCAGCACTCCGCGTGCGTAGTCCTCGGTCTGCAGCACACCGGGGACGAAGTGGGGCTCGTAGGAGCGGATCAGGGACGCCGCGCCCTCCAGGCTGACGTACATGGAGAACCAGCCCGGCAGGATGTCGTGGAAGCGCTGCCACCACCCGGGCTGGTTGGCGTCCTCGGCCAGCTTGACGAAGGCGTCGGCCTCCTCGTCGCCGATGCCGTAGGCCTTCAGCAGGAGCTGGAGGTACGGGATCTTGAGGGCGACCTCGGCCATCTCCATGCGGCGGACCGTGGCGGGGGCGACACGCAGGATACGGGCGGCTTCCTCGCGCTTGAGACCGGCGCGTTCCCGCAGGTCCAGCAGGCGCCGGCCGAGGACGACCTGGCCGACCGTCGGCGCGGACCGCGGCTCGCTCACCGCCCACCTCCTGAAGAGTCCCGAAGAATTCCTGTGCCTCTGCGCGGACAGCCCTACGGCGCCATTCGAAGACCTGTTCGAAAGCCCTGAATGCCTTCGGTGGTCCGAATTGGCGCCGCTCGACGTGCTGTTGCGTGCAGTGTGCCACGGCCGTCCAGTCCGTCACACAGCACTCTGCATTTTTCAGAGTGACTCTTGCCAAGTGTTCACGGCGGGGCGATAGTGGCAAGCGTGATTCCGTCCGCGCCCTTAGGAACAGACGCCGCCGCGGGCTCCCTGGGCCTCGGTGCCGCCATGGGAGCCGGCCTTTCGGGGGCCGCCGCTGCCGAGCGCCGGTTCCGTTTCGAGCTGGCCGCACACCCGGGTTCTCCCGCACAGGCCAGACGCCTGACACGGGCCCGGCTGAACGGCTGGTCGGTGTGCGAGGACACCTGCGACACCGCGGCCCTGGTCGTCTCCGAGCTGGTGACCAACGCGATCGTGCACACCGCGAGCAGACACATAGTGTGCGAGCTGCACGACGGCACCGACCTGGTCCGCATAGCCGTGCGGGACGAGGGTTGCGCCCCCGGCCAGCCCCACCCCTCGGCCGATCAGCAGCCCGAGGACGAGCACGGCAGGGGACTCCTCCTCGTCGACGCCCTGTGCGATGCCTGGGGCGCCCACGAGCACGGCCCCGGCCTGCTGGTCTGGGCCGAGCTGCCACGCAAGGCCGACGGACCGCGCGACCCGTCGGAGCCCCACAACGACCTGGGCTGGGGCGCCCGCCCGAAGCCCGGCCCCGCCGACGGCACGGGTGACGAGGGCGAGGCGGAGGGACGCCGTCGAGAGGCGCGCCGCGGAACGGGGACCGAATGGCTATGAGCACTGCGTCCGGCATCCGACCGCTCGGCCTGGACACCCTGGTCCGCCTCCAGCGCGGGCTGACCACCCCCGGGGCACTCCCCGGGACGCCCCGGCGGCTGCCGGTGCCGGACGGCATGACGGCGCCGCTGGGCTGCGACGCGGTCGCGGTGCCCGCCCGTTTCGGTCCCTTGGTGCTGCCCCGGCTGCCGCGCGTCGGGTGCGTCTACGCCGACGAGGCGCACTGGTGGTGGATGGTCCCGTCCGACTCCGACTACGCCCTCGAATGGCCCGCGCCCGCGCGCTACGCCACCGGTGCGGTCGTCCCCGACGCCCCGCACGCCCCCGGCCTCATCCACCGCCCGGACGGCACGGTCCCCTACACCCCGCCCATCCCGCTCTACCTGGCACTGTGCCGGCTGACGGACACGACGCCGACATGGTCGCGGCCCGTGAGCGCGTAAGCGCCGCCGCACTCTCCCTCTCCCAGCGCCTCACTTCCCCGGCCCCGCCTCACTTCCCCGGCCCCGCGGCCAGGCCGACGACGGACAGACGGAAAGACACGGGCAGACGGTCGCACTGATCACTCACCGGCAGGCCGCCGTGCGCCACGCCGACCCGGTGCGCGCACTCGACAGGGTCGGCTCCCGGAGTCCGGGGCACCGGACGAGCTGCCGGCCGCCGACGGGGTCCGCGCGGAGCCGCTCCCCGTGCGGGCGGGACAGCTCACCGGGGCGCCGGCGCCCGCCAGGAAGGCGGGCCGGCCTCGGCGCCGCGCCGCGCGTCAGGCGGCGGCATCACCGGCGGCGCCGGCCCGGACGATGACCAGGAACATGTCCGTGGCGAGGTCCATGACGACCTCGGCGGGCAGGCCCTCCAGACGCCGCGCGTGAGCGAACTCCTCCGCCGGCCAGGATCCACGCGGTCCGCCGGCGGGAAAGCGTTCGAGCACCGTTCGCCCGTTCACCCTGCACCTCCATGTAGCGCTGTACTCGTAGAGTTAAACGCCAACCATGGAGCGATCGCCTCGTGGGGTGATGGTACTGAGACATAGTTGACACTCGTTCACCGTAAAGTGTGATCGGCGTCTCAGCCGTTCGGCCTTCTTCGTGACGGCGTGTGTCAGTCCTCGTACTCGTCGTGGTAGCGGAGCCTCTCGCTTCCCGCAGGCGCACCCAGAGTCGACGCGCGCCCCTCGGGTTTCTCCCACTGCTCCCGCCGGCCGAGGGCGGTCAGGTCGAGCAGGCTGGTGGCGGAGCCGAGTCCGTCGAGGCCTCGCTCGTACGTCGAGTAGGTGTGGAAGACCCGGTCGCGCTCCCGCAGGAAGCAGCTCAGTCCCGGCCGCTCGACCAGCTCGCCCTCGTGTTCGAGGGTCACCTCGAAGTCGGTGTTGAAGTCGCTGACGTACGACGAGTACCAGGGCAGCGTCCAGCCCATCCGCGCCTTGAACGGCAGGAGCCTCGGGTACGGCGCCCGGGACACGGCCGCGAACGACGTACCGCGCGCCCTCAGGTGCGCGAGATGCCCGATCTGGTCCAGGAACGCCGAACAACTGCGGCAGCCGGCGTCCCACTCGGGCGCGAACATGAAGTGGTAGACGACGAGCTGGTCGCGTCCCTCGAAGAGGTCCAGCAGCGTGGCCTTGCCGTCGCCGCCCTCGAACACGTACTCCTTGTCGACCTCCACCATGGGCAGCCCGCGCCGCTCGGCGTTGAGCGCGTCACGCGCGCGGGTGGCCGCCTTCTCCTTGGTCAGCAGGGCCTCGCGCGCCGCGCGCCAGTCCGCGCGGGTGACGATCTCGGGCAACGACATGGAATTCAGCTCCTCCTGTGCGACACACGACGGTCCTCCGGGGTGGTGACCGACGGGCGGAGCGGAACTCATCGCGACCCGGCAAGATTCTTTTCGGGAGGCCACCGGGAAGCCGCTGACCTCGGTGTTCAGTTCCGTTCGGGGTTCAGGTGTCGTACTCCTGGACACGCCGGCCGTGTCCGCGGTCGGTCAGGGCGGGCAGCCGCTCCCCCAGTTCCCGCACCACCGCGGGCACGTCGAGGGTCAGCAGTTCACGGTCCCGCATGAGGACGCGCCCGTCGACGATCGTCGTGCGCACGTCCGCGGACCGCGCGCTGTGCACCAGGGTGGCGGCGAGGTCGTGCACGGGCTGGGTGTGCGGCCCGGTGAGGTCGACGAGGACGAGGTCGGCGCGCCGCCCGGGCGCGATGCGGCCGACGGTGTCACCGAGTCCGACCGCGCGAGCGCTCTGCAGGGTGGCGTGGTGGAGGGCCTGTCGGGAGGTCAGCCAGCGGGGATCGCCCTCGGTGGACTTCTGGACCAGGGACGTGAGCGCCATCGACTCCCACACGTCCAGGGAGTTGTTGGAGGCGGCGCCGTCGGTGGCGAGCCCCACCGGGACGCCGATGTCGCGCAGCGCGCGCACGGGTGTGGTGGTGGGCCAGGCGAACTTGAGGTAGCCGCGGGGCGCGGTCGCCACCGCCGTACGGCCGCCCGCGCGCGCGAGGAGCGGCAGGTCGGACTCGACGATGCCGGTGCCGTGTGCGATGAGCACGTCGGTGTCGAGGATGCCGGTGCGTTCCAGGACCTCGATCGGGGTGGCGCCGTGCCGGGCGAGGCTGGTGTCGGTCTGGTCCCGGTTCTCGGCCGCGTGGAGGTGCACGGGCAGGCCGTGGTCACGGGCGAGTCCGGCGGTGGCGGCGAGGTCGGCGTCGGTCACCGTGTAGGGGGCGTGCGGGGCGAGGGCGGTGGTGACGCGTCCACCGGCCGTGCCGCGGTGCCGCAGCGCGAACTCCAGTGACGCCTCCCG
Organism: Streptomyces pactum; assembly: GCF_002005225.1. Lineage (NCBI taxonomy): Bacteria > Bacillati > Actinomycetota > Actinomycetes > Kitasatosporales > Streptomycetaceae > Streptomyces > Streptomyces pactum. The sequence continues at coordinate 6,409,674 of NZ_CP019724.1, read as the reverse complement.
CCCTTCGGGCCCCTGGGAGGAGAAGTACGCCTGCCCCAGCAGCGCCCGCATCCCGCTCTCGGCGACGACGGCGGCGACCGCGTCCATGGCGAAGTAGTGGTCCGCGAACGTCGTCACGCCCGCACGGATCATCTCGGCGCAGGCGAGCCGGGCGCCCAGTTCCACATCGCGGTCGGTGAGGTTGGACTCGACGGGCCAGACGACGTCGTTGAACCACTCCTCGGTGGGCAGGTCCTCGGCGAGACCGCGCAGGGCGGCCATCGGCGCGTGCGTGTGGCAGTTGATCAGGCCGGGGAGGGCGACCTGACCGCGTGCGTCGATGCGTTCGGCGGCGGGGAGGCCGTCCACGGCGGCGGCGGTCGTCACGGAATCGACGACTCCGTCCCGCACGACGACGGCCGCTTCCTCCTCGAAGCCGATCCGTTCCCGGTCGTCGTGCACGAGGACGGTGCAGCCGGTGATGACGAGATCGGCGGGCTTCTCATGGGTCTCAGGGCTCTCATGACTCTCAGAGCTCTCAGCACTCCCAGGGCTGAGACGGATCTGACGGCTCTGACGGCTCTGACGGCTCTGACGGCTTTGACGGCTCTGATGGCTTTCATGGGAAGAAGGCGTCATCACGCCAACGTACGGTGCCGGCCCACGCGCCCGCGCCGCTCCTCGAGTTCGTCCCGCAGTCCGGCGAGCCGTGCGGTGTGCAGGGACGTGAGCCGGCCGGTGTCGTCGAGGTGCACCGCGCACGCGGTGGTGGTGTCGACGAGCCGTTCGAGGACCGCGGCGACCTCGTCCGCGCCCTGCGAGTGCCGGGCGAGGGCGGGCAGTTCCGCGGCGGCCAGGGTGATCGCGGCGCGGGCCTCGGCGAGCGTGCGGTAGGCCTCGCGGCGCAGCGTCCACCGGGTGGCGCGGGCATCGGACTCGCTCAGTACGTGGGCGAGGTAGGCGTGGGCCGCGGTGTCGGCGGCCTCGATCCGGGCGCGGACCCCGCCGCCCCGCTGCCCCGGCATCGGCAGATGCCCGACGACCAGCACGATCGCGCAGGCCAGCAGCGTCTCCCCGATGCGGCTGACGGAGGCCTGGGGCTCGCCGCCCACCATGACCAGCGCGAGGACGAGCACGGTGACGACGGTGGTCTGGGCGGCGAAGTGCCGCGCGGCGACGGGCACCAGGGCACCGCAGACGGCGACGAGCACGACCAGCCCTTCCGGCCGGGGCAGCACGGCGGCGAACCCGGCGAAGAGCAGCGCCCCGAGGACGGTCCCGGCCGCCCGGCACAGCACCCGGGAGACGAGCGGACCGAGGTCGGGCTTGACGAGGAAGACGACGGTGGCGGGCAGCCAGTACCAGTGCTGGTGGGACCCGTACCAGTGCCCGTGATGCAGTACCTGCGCGACGGCGGCACCGGCCCCGAAGCACAGGCCGGCGCGCAGCCCGTACTCCCGACCGCCGGCACCGAGGACGGTGCGTGCCAGTGAGGCGCCCGACCGTCTGCGGGTGTGCAGGTCCCGGCCACTGCCCCGGTCGAAGGCCTCCGCTGCGTTCAGGAGCGCGTCGTCGAGGGCGCGCCGGGCTGGGTCGGTGCGGCTGGGGGCGGGCAGCGGACCGGCGTGGGAGTTGCCGCGGACGGCCGCGGCGAGCCGCCGGGGCCCCTCACCGGCCCGGGCCGGCAAGGCCCGCTCCGCCCAGGCGAGCGCGGTCGCGGCCTCGCCGAGAGGCAGCGCGGCGGCGTACTGGGCGTGCAGTCGGCGTTCGGCCGGGGACGAGGCGTGACGCCGCAGCCGGGGACCGGCGAGCGCGTCCTGCGCGTGGTCGAGAGCTGCGGTGAGCGCGGCCCGGCGTGCGACGGCGTGCTCCGTGCCGGCCGCGTCCAGGAGCGCGGCCACGGCGTCGTAGACGTCGGCGACGGCCGCCCGCTCACCGTCGAACCGGTAGGCGAAGCGGAAGTCGAACCGGAGGTCGAACCGGGAATCGAACCGGGAGGCGCCGGTGAGGGAGCCGGGCGAGGGCAGGACCAGCCGCAGCGCGAGCAGCCATCCGGCCCCCGCGAGGAAGGCCAGTACGCTCTGCCACCCGGCGTCGGGCAACGGCATCCCGGCACCGACGGCACTGGTGACCAGCAACTGCGTCCCGGCCCCGGACGCCACGGCCCCGACGGCGCTGACGCCTCCGGCGACCAGCCCGAGCCCGGTCAGCGTCAGGGTGAGCGGCACGGCGCCGAGGTGCTGCCCGGCGTACGTCCCGACGAGCAGCCCGACGGCCCCCGCGAGCGCGGGCACACCGATGCGCCGCACGGAGGTACGGCGACTGCCCGGCCGGTCGTTGATGCCGGCCAGCATGGCGGCGATGGCGGCGACGACCCCCAGGGAGGCCCGGTCGGCGAGCACGGCGGCGAACAGTAGCGGCCCACCGGCCAGCGCACCCCGGGTCACCGCGCTCCAGGGGACGGGCCCGCCCTGGCTTCGCAGGGCGTGGGCGAGCCAGGGCGGAAGCGCGAGGCCGGCACGGCACGCGCGGCGGACGGAGGTGCGGTACACGGGGCGCGGGGCTCCTGTCGTCTGGTCGAGGGCGGGGGTGAGCCTTCGGGCGACGGTGGCCGGGCTGGGTGGTGTCAGGCGGTGTGGCGTCGGACGGTCTGGCGCCAGGCGGTGCGGTGTCGGACGGTCTGGCGCCAGGCGGTGCGGTGCCAGACGGGTGGTCGAGCGGTGTGGCGTCCACGCTAAGGGGTGTTCTTGGAGGAGAGGGGACGGGCGTGTTTCGGGCATGTGACGGCCGGGCGGAACGGCGCGTTCTTTATGAACGCAATCGGGTCGTGCGCGTGCCGTGCCCGCCCCTCGTGGCGGTCCTAACCTCTCCCGGCCTCTTCCACGGCCGCCCGCAGGAGCGCTTCGGTGTCCGTGACCGACCGCGCCAGGGCGTCCGGCCGGGGGGCCAGCTCCGCCAGCAGCCCGTCGACCCCGTCCGTCCCGCCCAGCCCGGCCCGTCGGACCATCCCCTTCTCGTTGGTGACCCACTCCCCCCGCGCCGCCAGTACCGCGTGCGCGGTCTGTGCCGCGGCCAGGGCGATCGCGCCGGCCACCTGTGTGAGGGCACTCTTGGGCGCGTGGCCGTCCCTGGCATAGGCGAGGGTGGCGGTGGCCGCGCCGTACCAGCGGCCGGGGGCGGTGGTACGCAGGGCCTCCGGGTAGGCGGGGCGGGGCAGTTCGCCGCGCAGTACCTCGTTGATCGCGAGCTCGGCGACCACGAGGTACGTCGGGATGCCCGCGAGGTGGAACATCAGCGGCTCGACGCCGAAGCGCCCCTCCTCCGCCTCCGCCATCTCGTGCTCGACCACGTCGAGGTCGCGGTAGTGCAGGTCGACCCGGCGGTCGTCGATCGTCAGCCAGGCGCCGCCGTTGAAGACCCCGCCGCCGCCCCAGGCACCGATCTCGGAGACCTCCCCGGGCCAGCCGAGGGCACGGAGGCCGTCCGGATCGAAGGCGCCGCGGTAGTAGATCGCCAGGTCCCAGTCGCTGTCGGGCCCGTGGGTGCCCTGGGCCCGTGAGCCGCCGAGGGTGACCGCCCGGACGTTGGGCAGGGTGGCGAGGCGGTCGGCTGTGGTGTCGAGGAAGGCCTGGTCCGGGAGGGAGGGCACTGCTTCGGGCTCCTGACGGCTGGGGCTGGAGAGGCGGGCGGACACCGGAAGCGTACGCAGGGGCGCCCGGCGACACGAGGCGATTGTCAGTGGCTCGCGTTATCAATGAAGTCGTCACACCACGTAGCGACGGGGGAGGCCGTGATGGCGTCGTGGGAGCGGGAGTCGTGGGAGCGGGAGTCGCGGGCGCGGATCACCGCACGGCCGGGTGGAGGGCGGTGGGGCGGGCCGCCGGACGCGGTCGGGCGGGGAAATTCGGATGCGGGGGTGGTCCGCAGAACGGACGATCGGGAGGTCGACCGTTCACCGCCCCAGGAGCCCACGTGATCCAGCGCGTCACCGTACCCGGCCTGTTCCCGCCGCCCACCTACTCTCACGCTTCGGTCGTCGAGGCCGGCACGAGGATCGCGTTCCTGGCCGGGTCCGTCCCGCTCGACGCGGAGGGGCAACTGGTCGGCGAGGGTGATCCGGTCCGGCAGGCCGAGCAGGTGATCGCCAACCTCACCGAGCAGTTGCGCACCGTGGGAAGCGACTTGCGGCACGTTCTCTCGACCGACGTGTACGTCGTCAGCGATGAGACCGCCGCGCTGTCGGCCGTCTGGGACGTCGTCGAGGCGTCCGGGCTCAGTGCGGGCCCGCACTCCTCGACACTGCTCGGCGTGAGCTGTCTCGGGTATCCGGGGCAGTTGGTGGAGATCACGGCTACGGCGGTCGTGCCGGAGGAGACACGTCCGTGAGTCGCGAGGGCAGCGAACCGGTCGTCCTGCGGCGGGCGGAGGCCACCGACGCCCGTGCGGCGGCCGGCGTCTGGCTGCGTTCCTTCGCCGCGGCGCTGCCGACCGTGGTCCGGCCCCGCACCGACGAAGAGGTCACGGACTACTTCCGCCAGGTGGTGGTGCCCCTGCGTGAGACCTGGGTGGCGGAGGCGGCCGACGGTGACGTCGTCGGCGTGATGGTGCTGGAGGAGGGGGAGCTGTCGCAGTTGTATCTCGCCCCGGACTGGCGCGGGCGCGGCATCGGGGACCGGTTCGTCGCACTGGCCAAGGAACGCGGGCCGGGAGGACTTTCGCTGTGGACCTTCCAGGTCAACGCGCCCGCGCACCGCTTCTACGAACGGCACGGGTTCAGGGCCGTGGAATGGACGGACGGCGCCCGGAACGAGGAACGGGAACTGACGTGCGGTACGTGTGGCGGCCGTAGGCCGGCTCCTCCGACTGCGGCCACCTCACGGCCGGTCAGGCTTCGGCGCGGGCGTACTTGTCCGTCGCCGCCAGCAGTGCCTCGTCCCCGGTCGCTCCGGCGTCGTGTCCGGCCTCGTCCACGACCACCAGCTCGCTGTCCGGCCAGGCGTGGTGGAGCCGCCATACGATGCCGAGGAGGTTGCCGAAGTCGAGGCTGCCCTGCACCAGGGTGCCCGGGATGCCCTTCAGCAGGTGCGCGTCCCTCAGGACCACGCCGTCGTCGTTGCCGTCGCCGAGGAAGTGGTCGTTGCCCCAGTAGTGCGTGACGGTACGCGCGAAGCCCATGCGGAACTCCGGGTCCTCGAACCGGGCGACCGAGCGTGGCGGCGCGGGGATGATCGCCGTCTCCCAGTCGGTCCACGCGCGCGCGGCACGGGCCCGGGCTTCGGCGTCGGGCGACTCCAGCAGCCGGTTGTACGCGGCGGCCGTATTGCCGTCGCGTTCGTCTGCGGGCAGTTCGGCGAGGAACCGTTCGTAGGCCTCGGGGAAGATCTCCCCCAACCCTCGGGTCAGGAGGGCCACTTCGGCGTTGGAGCCGGTGGCGACCCCGGTCAGCACCAGCTCGGACACCACCCCCGGGTGTGTCTGGGCGTACCGCAGTCCCAAAGTCGATCCCCACGACAGGCCCCACACCAGCCACCGTTCGATGCCCAGGTGGGCGCGCAGCCGCTCCAGGTCCGCCATGATGTGGGCGGTCGTGTTGACGCTCATGTCGGTGTCGTGGTCGCTCGCCGGAGGAACCGATCGTCCGGCGCCGCGCTGGTCGAGGAGCACGATCCGGTAGGCGGCCGGGTCGAAGTACCGCCTGAGGTTGGGGCTGGGGCGTGATCCCGGCCCTCCGTGCAGCACCAGCGCGGGCTTGCCGTGCGGGTTCCCGCAGGTTTCCCAGTAGACGCGGTTGCCGTCACCGACGTCGAGCATGCCGTGGTCGTACGGTTCGATTACCGGATACAGGCCCATCGGAGCACCGTATCCCCGTGGGCCCCGGGCGCTCACCCTCTTTACGCCGCGGACCCTGCGTCCCGGGCAGTCCCGCCGCCGCGGCCGCCGTGCGCAGCACGTCACGGAGCATCTCCGGGGTGAGCCGGCCGGTGAAGGTGTTGCGCTGACTGACGTGGAAGCAGCCGAAGAGATGCAGGCCGGGCCCGTCGGGGACGTCCAGCGTGACGTGCCCGCCGTGTGTGAAGGCGGGACGGGGCCGTGGCACCGCCCAGCCCGCCTCGGCGAACGCGGGCAGCGCCGCCTGCCAGCCGAAGGCGCCGAGTACCACCACGGCCCGCAGCGTCGGCCGCAGCAGACCCAGTTCCTGGACGAGCCAGGAACGGCAGGTGTCGCGCTCGGTGGGAGTGGGCTTGTTGGCGGGCGGCGCGCAGTGCACCGGCGAGGTGATGCGCACACCGTGCAGTTCCAGGCCGTCGTCGGCGGAGACCGCGGTGGGCTGCGAGGCGAGACCCACGTCGTACAACGCCTGGTACAGCACGTCTCCGGAGCGGTCGCCGGTGAACATCCGGCCGGTGCGGTTGCCGCCGTGGGCCGCGGGGGCCAGTCCGATGATCAGCAGACGCGCGTCCGGCGGACCGAAGCCCGGCACAGGCCGGCCCCAGTACGTCCAGTCGGCGAAGGCCGCCCGTTTGGTACGGGCCACCTCCTCCCGCCAGTCGACCAGCCTCGGACACGCCCGGCACCCCGCGATCCGCTGGTCGAGCTCGGAGAGACCGCTGGTATCCATACCTCCACCGTAAGACCACGCGGCCACGGCACCCGGCCCTGGCCTTGCCACCTTGGTCCTGGCCCTGGCCTTGGCCCTGCCGCCTGGCTCCGACTCTGGTTCCCACGGAGGTGCCGGGCCCGCGGAATAGGAACCCCTCTCGCCGGGCCGAGCGGTTAGGGTCGAACCATGGCTTCCGAGCATGACGAGGGCAGGTACGGCGGGGCTGCCGACCCACAGGACGCCGCCGGGGCCAAGGCCGGCACGACGGCCGACGCGAGGGCCGCTGCGAAGACGGGCGGCAAGGCCGATGGCAAGGCCGATGGCACGGTTGACGAGAGGACCACCGGTCAGGAGCCCGGCGCGAGCGACGGCACGCCTGCAGTCGCCCAGCCCCCGGACCCGAAGACCGCCGCCGCGATCGCGGCCGCCGAGGCGGCCGCGCCGCAGAACGGCGGGAGCGTCCGCGTCGATAGCTGGATCTGGGCCGTCCGCCTCGTCAAGACCCGCTCCCTCGGCGCGGCCGCCTGCAAAGGCGGCCATGTCCGGGTCAACGGCGAGCGGGTGAAACCCGCGTACTCGCTGCGCGTAGGCGACGAGGTACGCCTGCGACACGAGGGCAGGGAACGCGTGGTCATCGTCAAACGGCTGATCCGCAAGCGCGTCGGAGCCCCGGTCGCCGTCCAGTGCTACGTCGACAACTCCCCGCCGCCCCCGCCTCGCGAGGCCGTCGCCCCGGCCGGTATCCGCGACCGCGGCGCCGGACGCCCCACCAAGCGCGACCGCCGCGAACTGGAACGCCTGCGCGGGCTGGAGGGCCTGAGCCGGGCCCGGAAGGATGCCGAGAACAGGCCCTGAACACCCGCACCGGCCCTGGGCGGTCAGGCGCGCCCGCGCCGGGCCAGGCGAAGCAGTTCCTCGTTGTGCCCGCGGCCGGCCCAGGCGATGAACAGGAGCGGCACCATCAGGACGAGCGGTGTCGCGGCGTGCTCCCCGTCGAAGTAGGTGAGCTGGACGACGAACGCGCCCACCATCAGCGCGCTCAGGGCCGTCGCCGCCACCGACTGCAGCGCCGGGATCAACAGGGCGACCGCTCCGGCCAGTTCGAGGACGCCGATGGCGTACATGCCCGCGTTGCCCCAGCCCATTTCGGCGAAGGTGTCCGCCGCCGAGGAGTGCGCGACCAGCTTGGGTCCGGCGCTCGCGACGGCGAAGAACAGCGCGAGGAGCACGCGCACCGACCGTAGGGCGATCCGGGCGCCGCGCCCCCGGGCCGACGTGGCCGAAACCGTGGAGGCCGTGGAGGCCGTGGCGGCCGCTGTGCCCGTACGGGCCGTGGAAGCGGAGGCGGCGGTGGAGGGAGCGGAGGCGGCGGTGTCGGACATGCGGGTCTCCTGAGTTGAGCGGTTCGTGATGCTGTCAGGTGTGCAGACCGCTCGTCGGCCCGAAACTCATCGGCGATCCGCTACTTCCGGGGCGCGGGAACCGCCCTGACCCACGTCCCGTCGTCGGTCAGATACCGGTCCACCCCGAGTCCCGCCTCCTCCAGTGCCGCCTCGAACTTTTCCTTGGTCAGCGGCCGGGCCCGGAACGTCTGAGTCCAGACCGCGTCCGGGAACTCGTACTCCGCTCGTACCGCGTTGACGCCGTCCCCGACCGGATCCGACGACACGATGCGCACGGTGAAGCCGCTGGGATCCACCCGCTCACGCGGCAGGTTCGTGTGGTAGTCCTCGCCCTCTCGTTGGATCAGTACACAGCCGTCCTCCGTGACATGCCGGGCACAGGTGCGCAGCAGTCCGCGGCTCACCTCGGCGTCCCCGGTGTGCACGAGGAACGACGCCAGCATCACCACGTCGAAGCTCTCGCCCAGGTCCAGGTCCTCGATCGGGCTGCATATCGTCCGTGCCCCGCGCACGTGCTCCAGCATCTCGGCGGACTCGTCCACCGCGGTGACGGCGAACCCGCGCTCCAGCAGTGGATGGGTCATGCGCCCCACACCGCTGCCCAGCTCCAGGATGCGCGCCGCCCCGGGCACGGCTGCGGTGACGATGTCCGGCTCGGCTCCGGCGGGCAGCCGCGCATAGAGCTCGACCGCGCAGCCGTCCGGGGTGACGGCTCCGGGTCCCGTCCCCTCGTGTCCCTCTCGCATTCTCATCTCCATGCCCGTCCAACGGGCCGCGCCCGCACAGCCGTTCCCCCTGGGCGTCGGTTCACCCGACCGAGTGAACGCGTGCCGACGCGCCCCGGGCCGGGACGGTGCGGACGTGAACCTTCCGTGAGAACGGGAGCGCGCCGTCGGAGCAGGAGTCCGTCGTCAGAGCGGAAACCAGCCGTGCCCGACGTACCAGTGGCCGCCCGCCCGCAGATGGTCCCCGACGGCCCGCTCCAGCGAGGTGCGCCGCGGCAGCCCCTCGACCGGCAGGCAGGGGTTCCCGAAGACGAAGCGGACGGGTTCCCCGTCGGCGGGCTCGGTGTCCTCGCGGGCCACCCGAAAGCGTTCCTGGAAGCGGACGATGTTGGAGTCCGCCGCCAGGTACCGCTTGAGCTGCGGGTCGAGGAGCCAGGAGTGGCACGTCGCGGCCCGGTACGGCTCCTCGGGGAAGTGCCGCCGGAAGAAGTCCCCGGCGAGCCGGAGCGAGCGGTCGCAGGCGGCCGGTGTCAGCGGCCCGCGGTAGTCCGGGACGTGCAGGTTCAGGCAGGGCTCACCCGGCACCGCGTCCATCCCGGCCGCCCGCAGCACCGGCGCGGTGCGCCGCCCGATCGTGGCCCGCTCGAACTGCAGCCGTCCCAGTTGGTACAGCTCTCCCCGGAAGTGGTGCGCCAGCCACCGTGGGGCCCGTACTCCGCCCGTGCCGTGCCGCCTGCGGTGGCTCGCCATGTTCCGCCCCAGGTCGGCGAGGGTGTGCCGGGCGATCTCGGCCGGGACGCGGCGTTCTCGGTGGTACGCGCGCGTATAGGGCAGCGCCGCCACGAACACGTACGCGGCGAAGTACCCGCCCAGCGCCTCCGGAGCCGTTGTCAGCCGCTCCTCGAACCGCCGCACGCCCTCGCGGTCCCCGGCCGGCTCTCCGAGGTCCCGCAGCAGATCGTGGACGCACTCCTGCAGCAGCCGCGCCGTACCGGCATCGCGCGTCACGCCGCCGCGCAGGCCCACCAGTGCGTTGATGTCCTCGTGCGGCACCGCCAGGTCGAGCAGTACGTCGGGCAGGTCGTCGGCGTCCGGCAGGACGGGTCGGTCCAGTGGCACGGGTCGTTTCCCCCTCGTCGTCTCCCGGAGTACGTTTTCCACAGGAGTGGTGATCCGATGCGTACCGGGAGTGAACCGACCACCGCGCGCAGTGCCCTGCGGGCGCGTTTCTGGCTGTGCGTGTGGGGGCTGGTCTGGGCGATCTTCGGGACCGCCGCCTTCGCGCTCGCCGGGCGGCCCGGATGGGCGCTCGCGTGCGGATTGCTGTGGCTCGTCGTCACGGTCGACCTGACCGTGATCCTCCGGCACATCCGCCAGGGCCCGCATTACCAGCCCGGCCCGGACATCCCGCCCTACCGACCACCCGGAAGCTGACCGCCCACGAGTCCGCCGGGGCCTCGAAGTCAGTCCGTCGGGCGGCCAAGACTCGGCCGGGAGCGTCTACGGACTCCGCCGGGACCGTCTACGGCCTCCGTCGGGATCTTCTCCGGCCTCCGCCGGGATCGTCGGGGGCCGGTCAGGAGTCGAACCGCGCCTGCTGCAGATACTCCGGATTCGGGTCCAGAGCCGCGGCCAGCCGGAAGTGGCGCCGGGCCTGGTCGGGGCAGCCCCGGCGCTCATAGGTGCGGGCGAGTGCGAAGTGCGCGAACGCGTTGTCCGGCTCACGTTCCAGGACGATGGTGAACTCCAGCTCGGCCGGTCTCAGTTGCGCCGCCGCGAAGAAGGCACGGGCGCGCAGCAGCCGAGCGGCGGTGCTCTGCGGATGCGCGGCGATGACCCCGTCGAGCAGTTTCACCGCGCCCTGCGGGTCCCGCGCCGCGAGCAGTTGCTCGGCGGCACGGAAGTCGATGACATCCGTCTCCGGGGTGCGTCCGGTCGAACCGTTTGTCTCGGGCACGGCAGAGTCCTTCCCTCACTGAAAGGGATCAACGCCCGCGCGGGGACCGCTATTCCTGCGGCGACCGGGGCGCCAGAGCTTCCCGCGCCGCGCCGGGGCGCTCAGCGCGGCGCGTGCGCCCTGCGGGTCAGCTCGGCCCACACCTCTTCCACCCGGCGCCGCAGTTCGTCCAGCGGTACGTCGTTGTCGATGACCACGTCCGCGATCTCCCGGCGCTGCTCGCGCGTCGCCTGGGCGGCCATGCGGGCGCGTGCGTCCTGCTCGGTCATGCCGCGCAGCCGTACCAGCCGGTCGAGCTGGGTGGCGGGGTCGACGTCCACGACGACCACGACGTCGTACAGCGGTGCCAGGCCGTTCTCCGTGAGCAGCGGCACGTCGTGGACGACGACGGCGTCCTGTGCCGCGGCCTCTTCGAGTGCGCGGGACCGGTCACCGACCAGGGGGTGCACGATCGAGTTCAGCGCGGCCAGCTTCTCCGGGTCGGCGAACACGATCGAACCGAGTTTCGGCCGGTCCAGGCTGCCGCCCTCGGTGAGTACCTCCTCGCCGAACGCCTCCACGACCGCCGCGAGCCCCGGAGTTCCCGGGGCGACGACCTCGCGCGCGATCCGGTCCGCGTCGATCAGCACGGCGCCGTACTCGACGAGCAGCCGTGACACCTCGCTCTTGCCGGCGCCGATTCCGCCGGTCAGGCCCACCTTCAGCATGAGCGGAAGCCTAGGGCCTGCCGGTGACGGCCTTCCTGCCGGGCGGTCCCCACCGGGCTGCGGTACCTCGGAGCCGCGCGGCTTCCCGGAGGCGGCCCGGGTGTCAGTTGTCGCCTTCCCGCTCGGCCAGGAACCGTTCGAACTCGCGGCCGATCTCGTCCGCCGAGGGGATCTCGACGGGCTCGGCGAGCATGTTGCCGCGGGTCTCGGCACCCGCGGCCGCGTCGTACTGGTGCTCCAGGCCCTGGATGAGGGCGGTGAGTTCCTCGTCGCCCTCCTGGATCTGCCGGTCGATCTCCGTCTGCGTGCGGTGGGCGTCCGTGCGCAGGGAGTGCGCGATGCCCGGCAGGACCAGCCCGGTCGCCGCGGTGATCGCCTCCAGGGCGGTCAGCGCCGCGTCCGGGTACGGGGAGCGGGCGATGTAGTGCGGGACGTGGACGGCCACGCCCAGTACCTCGTGGCCGGCCTGCAGGAGCCGGTACTCGACGAGTGCCTCTGCGCTGCCGGGGACCTGTGCCTCCTCGAAGGGGCTGCGGTGGCCCGGCACCAGGTCGGCACGGTTGCCGTGCGGGGTGATGCCGACGGGACGGGTGTGCGGGACGCCCATGGGGATGCCGTGGAAATTGACCGCGAGACGGACACCCAGCCGCTCGACGATCTGCTGCACCGCCGCGGCGAAACGCTCCCACTCGACGTCCGGCTCGGGGCCCGACAGCAGCAGGAAGGGCGCCCCGGTGGCGTCCTGGACCAGCCGCACCTCGATGGTGGGTTCCTCGTAGTCCGTCCAGGTGTCCCGCTTGAAGGTCAGCAGCGGCCGGCGCGCCCGGTAGTCCACGAGCCGGTCGTGGTCGAAGCGGGCGACGACCTGGTGAGGCAGCGAGTCGAGCACCCGGTCGACGATCTGGTCGCCGGTCTCGCCGGCGTCGATGTATCCGTCGAAGTGGTACAGCATGATCAGCCCCGCCGACTCCTGGGCGAGTGCCATGTCGACGACGGCCAAACCCTTCGGCTCCCACGCGTACAAGCCCTGCGGATCAAGCACAGTGACCGCTCCCCTCCTGGTGTTCGTAGTCCACAACACGGGGGCCGGCCCGGGCATTCCCCGTCCGCGCACCCGGCGGGCGGCGGCGAACGCACGCAGGGCCCGCACCCCGAAGGGTGCGGGCCCTGCGTTCACGAGCTAGCGCTCGATGAAGAGCTCCTGCTCAGCCTGCGCTCAGCTCTGGCCGCCGGCCAGCTTCTCGCGCAGCGCGGCCAGCGCCTCGTCCGACGCCAGGGCGCCGGAGTTGTCGCCGCCCTCGGAGGAGTACGAACCACCGCCGCCGCCGCCACCGCTGGACGCGGCCGGAGCCGCACCCGGGGTGTCGACACCCTCGGCGGCGGCCTTCTCGTCCGCCTCGCGGGACTTGATGACCTGCGCCTGGTGCTGCTCGAAGCGCTGCTGCGCCTCGGCGTACTGGGTCTCCCACGCCTCGCGCTGGGTCTCGTAGCCCTCGAGCCAGTCGTTGGTCTCGGGGTCGAAGCCCTCGGGGTAGATGTAGTTGCCCTGGTCGTCGTAGGACGCGGCCATGCCGTACAGGGTCGGGTCGAACTCGACCACCGACGGGTCGGCACCGAAGGCCTCGTTGGCCTGCTTCAGCGAGAGGCTGATGCGGCGGCGCTCGAGGTCGATGTCGATGACCTTGACGAAGATCTCGTCGTTGACCTGGACGACCTGCTCCGGGATCTCCACGTGGCGCTCGGCCAGCTCGGAGATGTGGACCAGACCCTCGATGCCCTCGTCCACGCGGACGAACGCACCGAACGGCACCAGCTTCGTGACCTTGCCGGGCACGACCTGGCCGATCTGGTGGGTGCGGGCGAACTGCTGCCACGGGTCTTCCTGGGTCGCCTTCAGCGACAGGGAGACACGCTCGCGGTCCATGTCCACGTCGAGGACCTCGACGGTGACTTCCTGACCGACCTCGACAACCTCGGACGGGTGGTCGATGTGCTTCCAGGAGAGCTCGGAAACGTGGACCAGACCGTCGACGCCACCCAGGTCCACGAAGGCACCGAAGTTGACGATCGAGGAGACGACGCCGGAACGGACCTGACCCTTCTGGAGGGTCGTGAGGAACGTCTGACGGACCTCGGACTGGGTCTGCTCCAGCCAGGCACGGCGGGACAGGACCACGTTGTTGCGGTTCTTGTCCAGCTCGATGATCTTCGCCTCGAGCTCCTTGCCCACGTAGGGCTGGAGGTCGCGGACACGGCGCATCTCGACCAGGGAGGCCGGGAGGAAGCCGCGGAGGCCGATGTCGAGGATGAGACCACCCTTGACGACCTCGATGACGGTACCGGTGACGATGCCGTCCTCTTCCTTGATCTTCTCGATGGTGCCCCAGGCCCGCTCGTACTGGGCACGCTTCTTCGAGAGGATCAGGCGGCCTTCCTTGTCCTCCTTCTGGAGAACAAGGGCCTCGATCTCGTCACCGACGGCGACGACCTCGTTGGGGTCGACGTCGTGCTTGATCGAGAGCTCGCGGCTCGGGATGACACCTTCGGTCTTGTAACCGATGTCGAGCAGGACCTCGTCCCGGTCGACCTTCACGATGACGCCGTCGACGATGTCGCCGTCGTTGAAGTACTTGATCGTCTCGTCGATCGCGGCGAGGAAGGCTTCCTCGTTACCGATGTCGTTGACCGCAACCTGCGGGGTGGTGGCGGTGGTCTCGGTGCTGCTCGTCATGTGGGAAAGGGCTCCGGTACGGACATTGAAGTCGTAGGTACTGCTTACGCCGGGAGCCCGTTTCGCTCTGCCGAAGCCGGACAGCCAAGGAAGCGACACCAAAAACACTGGTGACGCCTCGAGAACCGAGGGGACATACAACAGATGCGAGCGCGACCTGCTACGTCTGAGGTGCGCAGGCCCGCAGCGCAACTTGTAGCATACGGGGGCAGCCGGGCAGGGTCAATGCGCGAAGCCGCACACCCGGGGCAGATCGTCACATACCCGGCACAAAAGCCGTCTCCCGAGGCCACGCGGACCCACTCAGGCCCCCTGTGCGACACGCGGGACCGGCTGTGGAAGAGCCGCAGACTAGTACGAGGGAGCCGGTCATCCAAGAGCCCGAGACGTCCGAAACCACAGAGGTCGACCCGGAGGCCACCAGGCGTGCGGCCGGTGTCACGGAGAGTTCCCGCGCCAATCGTGGCTGGTGGGACCGGAACGCGGACGAATACCAGGTCGAGCACGGCACCTTCCTCGGCGACGACCGCTTCGTGTGGTGTCCGGAGGGCCTCGACGAGGTGGAGGCCGAGCTGCTCGGCCCGGTGGAGGACCTGAAGGGCAAGGACGTCCTGGAGATCGGCGCCGGCGCCGCCCAGTGCTCCCGCTGGCTGGCCGCCCAGGGCGCCCGGCCGGTGGCCCTGGACCTCTCCCACCGCCAGCTCCAGCACGCCCTGCGCATCGGCGGCTCGTTCCCCCTGGTCTGTGCCGACGCGACCGTGCTGCCCTTCGCGGACGGCTCCTTCGACCTGGCGTGCTCGGCGTACGGGGCGCTGCCCTTCGTCGCCGACCCGGGGCTGGTGCTGCGCGAGGTGCGGCGGGTGCTGCGGCCGCAGGGCCGCTTCGTCTTCTCCGTCACGCACCCGCTGCGCTGGGCGCTCCCGGACGAGCCGGGCCCCGAGGGGCTGTCGGTGTCCGCCTCCTACTTCGACCGCACGCCGTACGTCGAGCAGGACGACGAGGGCCGCGCGGTGTACGTCGAGCACCACAGGACGCTCGGCGACCGGGTCCGGGACGTGGTGACGTCGGGGTTCCGGCTGGTGGACCTCGTGGAGCCGGAGTGGCCGGACTGGAACACGTCCGAGTGGGGTGGCTGGTCGCCGCTGCGCGGGCACCTGATCCCGGGCACGGCGATCTTCGTGTGCGAGCGCGACTGAGCTCGTACTCCGACCCTTCCTGTCGCGTGTGCACGCGCGCGTGGAGGCGGATTCGCGGACGTACGACACTGGGGGCGTGATCCGTTACGACGCCCTGGAACCCCTGCCCGTACGCGGTGCCCTGCCCGCCCTGCACGACGCGCTGGCGGGGCACGGCACGGCGGTGCTGGTCGCGCCGCCCGGCACCGGCAAGACGACGCTGGTGCCGCTCGCGCTGGCCGGGCTGCTGGGCGAGGGGCCCGCGCGGCGGGTGGTCGTGGCCGAGCCCCGGCGGATCGCGGCGCGGGCGGCGGCCCGGCGGATGGCGTGGCTGCTGGGTGAGAAACCCGGCCGGCACGTCGGCTACACCGTGCGCGGTGAACGGGTCGTCGGACGGCACGCGCGCGTGGAGGTCGTCACGACGGGTGTGCTGTTGCAGCGGCTCCAGCGGGACCAGGAGCTGACGGGCGTCGACACGGTGGTGCTCGACGAGTGCCACGAGCGGCATCTGGACGCGGACACGACGGCGGCGTTCCTGTGGGACGTGCGGATGGCCCTGCGGCCGGAGCTGCGTCTGGTGGCGGCGTCGGCGACGACGGACGCGGAGGGCTGGGCCCGGCTGCTGGGCGGGGCGCCGGTCGTCGAGGCGCGGGGCGTGTCGTACCCCGTGGAGGTGGTGTGGGCGCCGCCGGCGCGCCCGGTACGGCCGCCGCACGGGATGCGGGTGGACCCGGCACTGCTCGCGCACGTGGGGTCGGTGGTGCGGCGGGCGCTGGCCGAGCGGGACGGGGACGTGCTGTGTTTCCTGCCGGGCGTCGGGGAGATCTCCCGCGTCGCCGGGCGACTGGGAGGTCTCGCGGACGTCGACGTGCTCCAGGTGCACGGGCGGGCGCCGGCGGCCGTGCAGGACGCGGTCCTGTCCCCCGGCGCACGGCGCCGGGTGGTACTGGCGACGTCGGTGGCCGAGTCGTCTCTGACGGTGCCGGGCGTACGGGTGGTCGTGGACGCGGGGCTGGCGCGGGAGCCGCGGGTGGACCACGCGCGCGGGCTGAGCGCCCTGACGACGGTACGGGCCTCGCGGGCGGCGGCGCGGCAACGGGCGGGCCGGGCCGGGCGTGAGGCGCCGGGCGTGGTCTACCGCTGCTGGGCGGAGGCGGAGGACGCCCTTCTGCCGCGGTTCCCGGCACCGGAGATCAAGGTGGCCGACCTGACGGCGTTCGCATTGCAGGCGGCCTGCTGGGGGGACCCGGACGCGTCCGGGCTGGCGCTGCTCGATCCGCCGCCCGGCGGGGCGATGGCGGCGGCCCGGGAGGTGCTGACGGCGGTCGGCGCGGTGGACTCCGCCGGCCGGGCCACCGCGCGGGGCGCGCGGTTGGCCCGCCTGGGCCTGCATCCCAGGCTGGCACGGGCGCTGCTCGACGCGGGGATGGCCGCGTCGGGCGCGGAAGCCTCCGGTGCGGGCGGCTCCGGTGCGGGCGGCTCCGGTGCGGGCGGCTCCGGTGGGGGCGGCTCCGGTGGGGGCGGCTCCGGCCTGAGCCCCCGCGCGGCCACCTCGGACGCGAAGCGGTTCGATGCCGGGAGCCCGGACGCGGGGTGGGCGGGGTGGCCGGACACCGGTGCCTCGGGCAGCAGCACCTCCGGGGCGAGCCTGCGCGCGGGAAGCCCCGACACGGAGGCCTCGGACACATCCGGTACGGCGATCTCGGGCGCGGGTGCGAGTGGTGCGGGGGCCTTCCGGGCAGAGGCGGCCGACACGGAGGCCTCCCGGGCAGGAATTCCGGGTGCGGGGATCCCCGCGGCGCAGGCCTCGGGTGTGGTGGCCTCCCGGGCGGGGGCAGCCGGCACGGGGGTGTCCCGGGCAGAGGCAGCCAGTGCGGGAGCCTCCCAGACGGAGACAGCCAGTGCGAGGGCCTCCCAGGCCGAGGCCTCGGCGGTGGCGGAGGTGGTCGCTCTGCTCAGTGAGGCGCCGCCGCGGGAGTACGGGGACGATCTCGTGGCCGCGCTGCGGGCCGCCCGGCGTGGGGGTGACGCGTACGGAGCGCGGTGGCGGGCCGAGGTACGGCGGCTGCGGTCCGCCGCGGAAAGCGCCGGCCGGGTGGCGCGGGACGGCACCGACGACGGCATAGCGGGGCTGGTGGCCGCGCTGGCGTTTCCCGAGCGGGTGGCCAGGAAGGACGGCGGTTCGTATCTGATGGTCTCCGGCACCCGGGCGGAGCTGCCGGAGGCGTCGGCGCTGCGCGGCGCGCCGTGGATCGCCGTGGCCGTGGCCGACCGGCCCGTGGGGAAGGGCCACGCGCGCGTGCAGCTCGGGGCGGTCGTCGACGAGAGAACGGCGCGGCTCGCGGCTGCGGCGTTCCTGACGGAACGGGATGAGGTCCACTGGGGCGACGGCGACGTCGTGGCCCGGCGCGTCGAGCGGCTCGGGGCCGTGGAACTCACCGTCCGCCCGCTCGCCGGCGCCGACTCCGGTCTCGTGCGGAACGCGCTGCTGGACGGGCTGCGGCAGGAGGGGCTCGTACTGCTGCGCTGGTCGCCCGACGCGACCGTGCTGCGCAAGCGGCTCGCCTTCCTGCGGCGCCGGCTCGGTGAGCCCTGGCCGGACGTCTCCGACGACGCGCTGCACGCGCGCGTGGACGAGTGGCTGGAGCCCGAGCTGGGCCGGGCCCGGCGGCGGGCCGACCTGGCACGGATCGACGCCGGTCAGGCGCTGACGCGGCTGCTGCCCTGGGCCTCCGGGGAGGCGGCGCGGCTCGACGAGCTCGCCCCTGAGCGGATAGTCGTCCCCAGTGGTTCCAGGATCCGGATCGACTACGACGACCCCGACCGACCGGTACTCGCCGTGAAGTTGCAGGAGATGTTCGGGCTCCAGCGCTCGCCCGAGGTCGCCGGGGTGCCGCTCCTCGTCCACCTCCTCTCGCCCGCGGGCCGCCCGGCCGCGGTCACCGCCGATCTGGCCTCCTTCTGGAAGGACGGCTACAAGGGCGTACGGGCGGAGCTTCGCGGCCGGTATCCGAAGCACCCGTGGCCCGAGGACCCGGCGACCGCTGAGCCGACGCGCCATACGAAGGCCCGGCTCGCGAAGTGAGCGGGTGAGAAGGACCGACTGACGGAGTAACCGGGTGACGGCGTGACCGTGTGACGGCGTGACGACGTGACGACGTGACGACGTGACGACGTGACCGAACGGCCGAGGGCGCCCCTCCGCTTCACCGGTGGGGCGCCCTCGGCCGTTCAGGCGTCGCTCGGGCGGGAGCCGCGCCTACGCGTCCGGCTCGGTCGACGGCTCGGCGGAGGGGCTGGGCGAGGCGTCGGGCGAGGCGTCGCCGGACGGGCTCGGTGTCGGCTCCGGCTCGGCCTCGGCCACCTTCAACTGGACGTTGAGCGCGGCGCCGCCCGCGGTGGTGAGACGGAGCACGAACGTGCCGGTGGTGTTGTCGGCGTACAGCTTCGGCAGCTTCAGCAGGCCCTTGGCATCGGTCTTGAGGCCGGTCAGGGTGCGGACGGCCGTGCCGTCGGCGCTCTTGAAGAACGGGCCCTTGTCGTTCTCGGTCGGGTCGAGCGCCGACTTGACGAGCGTGGCCGTGACGGCGACCTTTTCGGCGGCGGCACCCTTGTGCGTGGCCTTCACCTCGACCCGGCCCGCGAACTCACCGCCCGGCGTGCAGGTCAGCGCGGTGCCGTCGGTGCGGGCGAGGGCGTCGGCGACGCGCTCGGTGACGGTGGCCTTGTAGTCGAGGCCGGCGACGGTGCGGCCGATGACGGTGGCACGGACCGTGAACGCGCCGGTCCTCTCACCCGCCACCAACGCGGGCGCGACGGCCACGCCGGAGGCGTCGGTGGTGACCGCGGCGTACTTGTCGCCGCCGGTGAAGGCGGCGTCCGTGTCGCCCAGGACGGTGAAGCGGATCCGCACCTTGCCGACGGCCTTTCCGGCCTTGGTCTCGGCGCGGACGCTGATCTTCTTGGCGAACGTGTCGCCCGCGATCGCGGTGAGCCCCGTGGCGCCGGCGTTCTCCAGGTGGTGGACCGTGTCCGTGGGGGTCTCGGTCTCGGGCGGAGTCTGCGGACCGGACGGGTCGGACGTGCCGGGGGCCGGGGATTCGGTGGCAGGGGGCTTGGACTCGTCGGGCGGGGTGGGCTTCTCCGGCTTCCCGGGATTCTCCGGCTTCTCGGGACGCGGGCTGGGCGCCGGCGTGCCGGGGGCCTGGGGTCCGGGGGTCGAGCCCGTTCCACCGGGCTGGGGGCGGGGCCCGCGCACGTCGGTGTCGTCGTCGCTGCGGTCGACGGGCAGGGTGCCGGTGCCGTCCGGGATCTCGTGGGTGCCCTTGCGGTAGTGCTCCAGCCAGGACAGGACCGTGTGCAGGTAGTCCTGCGAGTTGTTGTAGCTGAGGATCGCGCGGTTGAGGTCGGCCTGCGTGGACAGGTCCCAGTCGAAGCGGCACAGGTAGTGGCCGGCCGCGAGCGCGGCGTCGTAGATGTTGTTGGGGTCTTCCTTGCCGTCGGTGTTGCCGTCGCGGCCCGCCCAGGCCCAGGTGGAGGGAATGAACTGCATCGGGCCGACGGCGTTGTCGTAGCTGCTGTTGCCGTCGTAGACGCCGTTGTCGGTGTCCTTGATGAGCGCGAAGCCGTTGCCGTCGAGCTGGGGGCCGATGATGGGGCTGGTGGTCGTGCCGTCGGCGGTGACTCGACCGCCGCGGGCCTGGCCCGACTCCACCTTGCCGATGGCCGCCAGGAGTTGCCAGGGCAGGTTGCAGCCGGGCTTGGACCTGCGCAGCGCCGACTCGGCCTTCTTGTAGGCGTCGAGGACGGTGGCGGGGATGCCCGCCTCGGACGGCCCCCGGGATGCGGGGGTGCCGATGGTCGGTGCGGGGCTGGGGCTCTTGAGGGGCGGCAGGTCCGTGTAGTACGGCGAGTTGCCGGTGGCGCTCTGCTCGGGGGGCGTGTCGGCCGTCGGCACGTTGTCGGCGGTGGTCTGTCTGCCGTTGGCGTCGGCCGTCACGTCGGGCGCCTGGGACGCGGACAGTGCCGCGACCGCGACCGCTGCCACGGTGGTGGTGACCGCCGCCTTGCGGAGCCTCCTGTCGAAATGCGCCGCCATCGAGTGACCCCTCCCATGGACGCCCGCGCGTCCGTCTCCGTCTGTCTTCGCCGGTCTTCGGTTCTGGTGCTCGCCCGTGCTGCCCGCCCTGTTGTGACGACCAGTCCGTGTCGACGGTTGCACCGCAACCATCCCCGCGCGGTGTTTCGTCTGTTCGACCAGTACGGTGCCGCAGGCGACCCTACGACAACTTGCTTTGCACGGGCACCCGTTCGTGCCCGATATTCACCGGTTGGCCATATGAGGAGTCCTCTTGCCGTTCACCCTCAGTCATGCCGCCGCCGTACTGCCGGCGGTCCGGGGCGACGGAACCGGCCGGGGGCCGCTGGTGCCCGCCGTGCTGGTGGCGGGTTCCTTCGCGCCCGACCTGACCTACTACGCGGCGAGCTTCCTGTCCGAAGCGATGGAGTTCGGGGACGTCACCCACTCCTTCGCGGGCGTTTTCACCGTCGATGTGATCATCGCCTGGTCGCTGGTGGGGGTGTGGCTGCTGGTCCGCGAGCCGCTGGTGGCGCTGCTGCCCCGCGCCGGACAGGGACGCGTCGCCGGCCTGCTGCGCTGCGGGGCACCACGCGCGCGCGTGGTGCCCTCCCTCGTGGCGCGGTGGTACGTGTCGGCGGCGCTGGGGGCGCTGACGCACGTGGTGTGGGACGCGTTCACCCACCTCGACCGCTGGGGGATGCGGGTGTTCCCGGCGCTGGGCCGGGAGATCGCGGGCTCGCCGCTCTACTGGTACCTCCAGTACGGCGGTTCCGCGGTGGCGGCGGTCGTCATCGCCGTGTTCCTGGCGCGTGCCGTGCGCCGGGCGCCCCGGGCCGAGCCGCTCGGCGTTCCCGTCCTGTCGGTACGGGACCGGTGGTGGGCCGGGACGGTGCTGGGCGGCTGCGCGGTGGCCGGGGCGGTGCAGCGGGCGACCCGGTGGTGGGCGTACTGGGGAGACGTCGCGAAGCCCTGGGAGCTGATTCCGACGGTGTGCTTCGGGGCGGGCGCGGGGCTCGTCCCGGGGTTGCTGCTGTACGCCGTGGGGGTCAGGGCGTGGCGTCCGGCTCCGGCCCCCACAAGCCCGGGCGTCGGTACGGAGCCGAGCCGCCGGGTAGCGCACTGACGCTGTCCGCGCTCGCGACGAACACGGTGAAGGTGTGAGCGGGGCGTGCGCGCGGCAGGAGGGTGAGGGCCAGCGCCAGGTAACCGCGGGTCAGGTCGGCCCACAGGCGCCAGGCGGGCATCTCGCGCGGGGACGCGGCGGCCGGAGCCCGGTCGACGAGTCCGCGGCGTAGGTCTGCCGCGGTACGCCGCAGGGCCGTCGCGAGGGTGGTGGGGATGCGGCCGGTGCTTGCGCCCGGCGCGACGACCGGGACCGGTAGGAGTGGCACGCGGGCGGGTCCGGTGCTTGCCCGTGCCGGTGTCGTCCGGTGGTGGAGCATGCGTATACCCATGCCCGCATCCTCACGGGAGACGTGGGCGGGGGCGTTTTCGCGAGGGCCACCTGAGTGACGGGCCCCGCGCGAGGGCCACCTGCGTGACGGGCCCCCGCGGGGCGGGCGGAGGCGTGGGGAACCGGCCGGGTGGGGCGTCGCCCGGGTCGGCCTTCCGGATCGGAGGACAGGCGCGAGCCCAGCGGTCCGGCGTTACCAGGAGTCCCCGGGCCCAGCGAGATCCGCCCACTGGCCGCACCTCCCGGGCCCGGCGAGCACGGCACGCCGCGTCGCGCCGCCCCGACGGCGAGGGCGGCGCGGCACCGGGCACTCGCACCGCTGCCGCGCCCGTACGACCGACCGGCGACCGCCGACCGCCGACCGCCGACCGCCGACCGCCGACCGCCGACCGCCGACCGCCGACCGCCGACAGGCAACCACTGACATTGATCCTGATACTCAGGTTCCGGTGGTCATGGCTCTGCCACTGACTGACGTCCTGCTGGACTGTCTTCTGGCTGTTCTGTCCGGCCACCGGGACCTGTTCTCATGGCTCCGGCCGGGCGGAACATGACCTGATAGGAGCTTGGTCAGAAGCCCCTTCAATGTCCTGTCTGCGCCACCCGGCCGGCGCCCACCTTCGGCTGGGAAGGCACCATCAGCATGACATCAGCGGTCATGGACAACACGGCAGACCAGGATGTGGTCGGCGGGGTCGACTCCCACACCGACACCCTCCACGTCGCGGTCATCAGCGACAACGGCGGCCATCTCGCGGACGCCGAGTTCACCACCACTGCCGCCGGATACGCCGCGGCCCTGGCCTTCCTGACCGCCCACGGCCACGTGATCGCCATCGGGGTGGAGGGCACCGCCTCCTACGGAGCCGGATTCACCCGCGCCGCCCGCGAGGCGGGGCTTCATGTCGTGGAGGTCAACCGGCCCGACCGGGCCGAACGCCGCCGCATCGGCAAGTCCGACCCCATCGACGCCTACGCCGCCGCCCGCGCCGCCCTGTCCGGACGAGCCTCCAGCGCCCCCAAGGACGACACGGTCGCGGGCATACGCGCCCTGCACAACGCCGCCCGCTCCGCGGTCAAGGCCCGCACCGCCGCCCTGAACCAGATCGGCAGCCTCCTCATCACCGCTCCCGACACCATCCGCGCCAAGTACGGCCGGCTCAAAGGAACGGACCGCACCGACGCCCTCGCCCGGCTGCGGCCCGCCGGGGACGCGGTCCATACCGCGGTCCTCACCGCGCTGAAGAGTCTCGCCCGACGCGTCAAGAAACTGACGGTCGAACACGAGACCCTGGTCAAGGCACTGGACAGCGTGGTGAGTGTCCACAACCCCGGACTGCGAGCCGCCCACGGAGTCGGCCCCGACACCGCGGCCCAACTGCTCGTCACCGCCGGAGGCAACCCCGACCGCATGCGGACCGAGGCCTCCTTCGCGGCCCTGTGCGGAGCCGCACCGGTCCCCGCCTCCAGCGGCCGGACCAACCGCCACCGCCTCTCGCGAGGCGGCGACCGGCAAGCAAACGCAGCCCTCTACCGCGTCGCCCTGGTCCGCATGTCGAGCGACTCCCGCACCCGCGAGTACGTGGCACGTCAGACCGCCGCCGGCCGGACGAAGAAGGAGATCATCCGGCTGCTGAAACGGGCCATCGCCCGGGAGATGTTCCGCTGCCTGACCACCACGGTCACCGTCCCCGGCATCGACGATCTACGGCCGCTGCGGCGGTCCAAGAACATCACCCTGACCGCTGCAGCCCGCCACTTCGCCCTCTGGCCGGCCACCATCTCCACCCTCGAACGCGGGACCCGCCGAGACGACGACCTCGCCCACGCCTACCGCAACTGGCTCCAAGCCGTTTGACAGGCAATAGGAGCATCAGACGGCAGGCGGCAGGCAGCCGGCAGCAGGCGGCGGCTAGTGCGCCGCCGACTCCCAGTCCGGGCCCGCGCCCACCGAGACGCCCAGGGGGACCCTGAGCCGCACCGCGTTCGCCATTTCGCGGCGGACGAGTTCCTCCGCCGCCGCGCGCTCGCCGGGAGCGATCTCCAGGACGATTTCGTCGTGGACCTGGAGCAGCATGCGGGACGAGAGGCCGGCCTCGCGCAGCGCCTTGTCCACGTTGAGCATGGCGATCTTGACGATGTCGGCCGCGGTGCCCTGGATCGGGGCGTTCAGGGCCATGCGCTCGGCCGCCTCGCGACGCTGGCGGTTGTCGCTGTTGAGGTCGGGCAGATAGCGGCGGCGGCCGAAGAGCGTCGCCGTGTAACCCGTCGCCCGCGCCTCGTCGACGACCCGGCGCAGATAATCCCGTACTCCGCCGAACCGCTCGAAGTAGGCGTCCATCAGGCCGCGGGCCTCGGCGGCCTCGATGTTCAACTGCTGGGAGAGGCCGAAGGCCGACAGGCCGTACGCCAGGCCGTAGGACATGGCCTTGATCTTGCGGCGCATCTCGGCGTCGACCGCGGACTGCTCGACGGAGAAGACCTGCGCGGCGGCGGTGGTGTGCAGGTCCTCGCCCGAGGTGAACGCCTCGGTCAGGCCCTCGTCCTCGGACAGGTGGGCCATCACCCGCAGCTCGATCTGGCTGTAGTCGGCCGTCATCAGGGACTCGTAGCCCTCGCCCACGACGAAGCCGCGGCGGATCGCGCGGCCCTCGTCGGTGCGGACCGGGATGTTCTGCAAGTTCGGGTCCGTGGACGAGAGGCGGCCGGTCGCGGCGACCGTCTGGTTGAACGTGGTGTGGATGCGGCCGTCCGCGGCGATCGTCTTGATCAGGCCCTCCACCGTGACGCGCAGCTTGGCCTGCTCACGGTGCCGGAGCATGATGACCGGCAGTTCGTTCTCCGTCTGCGCGGCGAGCCACGCCAGGGCGTCGGCGTCGGTGGTGTAGCCGGTCTTGGTCTTCTTGGTCTTCGGCAGGTTCAGCTCGCCGAAGAGGACTTCCTGGAGCTGCTTGGGCGAGCCCAGGTTGAACTCGCGTCCGGCGGCGGCGTGCGCCTCCTTCACCGCCTGCTGCACGGCGCCCGCGAACATCTGCTCCATGGCCTGGAGGTGCTCCCGGTCGGCCGCGATGCCGTGCCGCTCCATGCGGGCCAGCAGCGCGGAGGTGGGCAGCTCCATGTCGCGCAGCAGGTCCGCGGCGCCGACGTCCGCCAGGCGGCCCTCGAAGGCCTCGCCCAGGTCGAGGATCGCGCGGGCCTGCACCATCAGCGCCTCGGCCTCGGCGCCCTCGTCCGCGCCGAAGGCGAGCTGCCCGTCGGCCGCGGCGGCGGGGGCCAGCTCGCGGTGCAGGTACTCCAGGGACAGCGCGTCCAGGTCGAAGGAGCGGCGGCCCGGCTTGACCAGGTAGGCGGCGAGCGCGGTGTCCATCTCGACGCCGGCGACGCTCCAGCCGTGCTCGGCGAAGACGCGCATCGCGCCCTTGGCGTTGTGGAAGACCTTCGGCCGGCCCGCGTCGGACAGCCAGGCCGCGAACGCCCTCTCGTCGGCCTCGTCGAGCTCCGTCGGGTCGAACCAGGCGGCCTTCCCGTCGGGCGCGGCGAGCGCGACCTCGGCGACCGAGCCGGTGCCCAGCGCCCAGGTGTCGACCGTGGCGACGCCGAGGGGCCGCGTGCCGTGCTCCGCGAGCCAGCCGGCCAGCTCGCCCGTGCCCAGCACCGTGCCGTCCAGTTCGACGCCGTCCGCGACGACCGGGGCGGCCTCGGCCTCCTCGGCGCCCGGGTCGACGGCGTAGAGCCGCTCCCGCAGGGACGGGTTGCGGATCTCCAGGGTGTCCAGGATCACCGCGACGCCCTTGCGGTCGTAGGCCGTGCGCTCCAGGTCGGTGACGTTCTTCGGCAGTTCGACCCGCCGCTCCAGCTCGGTGAGCCGGCGGTTGAGCTTGACGGACTCCAGGTGGTCGCGGAGATTCTGTCCGGCCTTGCCCTTGACCTCCTCGACGCGCTCGACCAGGTCGGCGAAGGACCCGAACTGGTTGATCCACTTCGCGGCGGTCTTCTCGCCGACGCCGGGGATGCCCGGCAGGTTGTCGGACGGGTCGCCGCGCAGGGCCGCGAAGTCGGGGTACTGGGCGGGGGTCAGCCCGTACTTCTCGAAGACCTTCTCCGGCGTGAAGCGGGTGAGCTCGGAGACGCCCTTGGTCGGGTACAGGACCGTGGTGTGCTCGCTGACCAACTGGAAGGAGTCCCGGTCGCCGGTGACGATCAGCACGTCGAAGCCCTCGGCCTCGGCCTGCGTGGCGAGCGTGGCGATGACGTCGTCGGCCTCGAAGCCCTCGACGGCGAAACGCTGCACGTGCATGGCGTCGAGCAGCTCACCGATCAGCTCGACCTGGCCCTTGAACTCGTCCGGGGTCTTGGAACGGTTCGCCTTGTACTCGGTGAACTCCGCCGACCGCCAGGTCTTGCGGGAGACGTCGAACGCCACCGCGAAGTGCGTGGGCGCCTCGTCACGCAGCGTGTTGGCCAGCATCGACGCGAAGCCGTAGATCGCGTTGGTCGGCTGGCCCGTCGCGGTCGTGAAGTTCTCCGCGGGCAGCGCGAAGAACGCGCGGTACGCCAGGGAGTGCCCGTCCATGAGCATCAGGCGCGGACGGCCGCCGCCGGAGGTGCTGTCGGTCTTCTTCGCTGCTGTCTTGGCCACGTCCCCGATCCTGCCACGGACCACTGACACTCGGCCCCGCCCTCGTCCGCGGCACGGCTGCGGCCGGCCGGCGCCGCGGGTGCGGCGTGGCCGTCGTGGCCGGTCGCGCGGTTTCCCCACGCCCCCCTCAGGGTCTCGCTCCGGCCCGGCGGCACGGGACCGGCCCGCTTCCGTCGCCGCGACAGCTTCCGGACCCCGGCCCGCCCGGTCTCCGTCACCGTCACGGGAGCATGCGAGGATCGGAGACGTACCTCACACGTGTACGCGAAGGAGCGCGCGATGGCCACCAAGCCGCCCAAGGGTGATCCGGTTCAGGACGCGCCGCAGGTCACGGGGCCGCAGCACGCGGCGGCGGGCATCCCGGCCATCGGCCACACGCTGCGTATGGCGCAGCGGCAGATGGGCGTGAAGCGGACCGCGCTGACACTGCTGAGCGTCAACCAGAAGGACGGCTTCGACTGCCCGGGCTGCGCCTGGCCGGAGCCGGACCACCGGCACAGGGCGGAGTTCTGCGAGAACGGCGCGAAGGCCGTGGCCGAGGAGGCCACCCTGCGCCGGGTCACCCCGGAGTTCTTCGCCGCGCACCCCGTGGCCGACCTCGCGACCCGCAGCGGCTACTGGCTGGGCCAGCAGGGCCGGCTCACGCACCCGGTGTACCTCCCGGAGGGCGGCGAGCACTACGAGCCGGTCACCTGGGAGCGCGCCTTCGACATCGTCGCGGAGGAGATCGCGGCCCTGGGGTCGCCGGACGAGTCGGTCTTCTACACCTCCGGGCGCACCAGCAACGAGGCCGCGTTCCTCTACCAGCTCTTCGCACGCGAGCTCGGCACCAACAACCTGCCCGACTGCTCCAACATGTGCCACGAGTCGTCCGGCTCGGCCCTCGGCGAGACCATCGGCGTCGGCAAGGGCAGCGTCCTCCTGGAGGACCTCTACAAGTCCGACCTGATCATCGTGGCCGGCCAGAACCCGGGCACCAACCACCCGCGCATGCTCTCCGCCCTGGAGCGGGCCAAGGCCAACGGCGCGAAGATCATCAGCGTCAACCCGCTGCCCGAGGCCGGCCTGGAGCGCTTCAAGAACCCGCAGACCCCCAAGGGTCTCACCGCGGGCGCCGCGCTCACCGACCTGTTCCTGCAGATCCGCCTCGGCGGCGACCAGGCCCTGTTCCGGCTCCTCAACAAGCTGATCCTGGAGACGGAGGGCGCGGTCGACGAGGCCTTCGTCGAGGAACACACCCACGGTTACGAGGAGTTCGCCGAGGCCGCCCGCGCCGCGGACTGGGACGAGACGCTCGCGGCGACCGGCCTCACCCGCGCGGAGATCGGGGAAGCGCTGCGCATGGTGCTCGCCTCGGAGCGCACCATCGTGTGCTGGGCGATGGGCCTGACCCAGCACAAGCACTCCGTGCCCACCATCCGCGAGGTCGTCAACTTCCTGCTCCTGCGCGGCAACATCGGCCGTCCGGGCGCGGGAGTCTGCCCGGTGCGCGGCCACTCGAACGTGCAGGGCGACCGCACCATGGGCATCTTCGAGCGTCCCGCGCCCGCCTTCCTCGACGCCCTGGAGAAGGAGTTCGGCTTCGCCCCGCCGCGCGAGCACGGCTACGACGTCGTACGGGCCATCCGCGCGCTGCGCGACGGCGAGGCGAAGGTCTTCTTCGCCATGGGCGGCAACTTCGTCTCGGCCTCCCCCGACACCGAGGTGACCGAGGCGGCCATGCGCCGCGCCCGCCTGACCGTGCACGTCTCGACGAAGCTGAACCGCTCGCACGTCGTCACGGGCGCGCGGGCGCTCATCCTGCCGACGCTCGGCCGCACCGAACGCGACCTCCAGGGCGGTGGCGAGCAGTTCGTGACCGTGGAGGACTCCATGGGCATGGTGCACGCCTCCCGCGGCCGGCTCGAGCCCGCCGGTGCGCACCTGCTGTCCGAGCCGGCGATCGTGTGCCGGCTGGCCCGCCGCGTGCTGGGCGAGAGCAGCACCACGCCGTGGGAGGAGTTCGAGAAGGACTACGGGACGATCCGCGACCGCATCGGGCGCGTGATCCCGGGTTTCGAGGACTTCAACGCGCGCGTGGCGCACCCCGGGGGCTTCGCCCTCCCCCACGCCCCGCGCGACGAGCGCCGCTTCCCGACGGCCACCGGCAAGGCCAACTTCACCGCCGCGCCGGTCGAGTACCCCGAGCTGCCCGAAGGGCGCCTGCTGCTCCAGACGCTGCGCTCGCACGACCAGTACAACACCACGATCTACGGTCTGGACGACCGCTACCGGGGAATCAAGAACGGCCGCAGGGTCGTCCTGGTCAACCCGGAGGACGCCGGGAAGCTGAACGTCCGGGACGGTTCGTACGTCGACCTGGTCAGCGAGTGGAAGGACGGGGTGGAGCGGCGGGCGCCCGGTTTCCGGGTCGTGCACTACCCGACGGCCCGGGGCTGCGCGGCGGCGTACTACCCGGAGACCAACGTCCTGGTGCCGCTGGACGCCACGGCGGACACCAGTAACACCCCGGCCAGCAAGTCCGTCGTCGTCCGTCTGGAACAATCGGTGACCGACTGAGCGTTTGCTCAGTCGAGCCGCCGGCCGCACCGGGCCGGCCGGCGAGTCAGGCAGACGGAGCAACGAACGGAGCCGGCCCATGGGCGAGCAGCAGCAGGCGCAGTTCCCGCAGGAAGTCGTCGACGAGTACGCCGCGCTCGGCGTCGACCTGCCCGCGCTGTTCTCGGCGGGGCACCTCGGGACGCGCATGGGCGTCCAGATCCTCGAGGCGTCCTCCGACCGGGTCGTCGGCACCATGCCGGTGGAGGGCAACACCCAGCCCTACGGGCTGCTGCACGGCGGGGCTTCGGCGGTACTGGCCGAGACCCTCGGATCGGTCGGCTCGATGCTGCACGGCGGCAGCTCCAAGATCGCCGTCGGCGTCGACCTGAACTGCACCCACCACCGCGGGGCCCGGTCCGGCCTCGTCACCGGCGTGGCCACGCCGGTGCACCGGGGCCGGTCGACCGCGACGTACGAGATCGTGATCCGCGACGAGCAGGACCGCCGCGTGTGCACCGCCCGGCTGACCTGCCTGCTGCGGAACGTGAACCCGGGCGACGCGGCGCGGGCGAGCACGACGGACTGAACGGCGCACCGCCGGCCCCGAGCACGACGGACCGAACAGCGCACCGCCGACCCCGAGCACGACGGACCGAACAGCGCACCGCCGGCCCGGAATCGCCGTCGGCGGTCCCACCGGGCCCGGCCACCTCGCCGTCCCCGTCCCCGTCCCCGGTCCCGTCCCCGTCCCTGGCCCGTCCCCGGCCATTGCCCCCGGCCACCCGGCGCCTTAGCGTCGGGGCATGGGACGGGGAGAGGCCCCCTGGCCGGGGGCGGCGGCTCGGTGGTTCCGGTGCACACCCGCACGGCCCGCGCCCGGACGCGCCGGGCCCGGACCGCGCACGCGCGCACGACGAGCGCCCGCACGGTCCGCGCCCGCACGGCCCTCACCCGGAGGGGCCGCGCCCGCGCTGCTCGTGCTGGCGTTGACGTTGCCGACCGCGGCCCTGGTGACGGCCTGCGGCAACTCCGGTACCGGCGAGGCCGGTTCCGGTGCCGCCACCGGGGCGGACGCGTCGGCCTCGGCCCGGCGGACCCCGTCCGACACGGAGTTGTGCACGAGCGCCGTCGGCTACTGGGCACGCGAGATGCTGGACGGCCGCGAGCCCTACGGCGACTATCAGTCGATGGGGCTGTCCAACCGGCAGTACGACATCCTGCGGGAGGTCGTGGACACCGCGCGGGTCACGGAGCGGGAACAAGGCGCCCGGACCGCCGAGGAGTTGACGGACCGCCGGATACGGGAGGCGTGCGCCGGGCAGTACCGCGACGGCGGTCCGAGCGACGGCCCGTGGCAGTGAGCGGCACCGGACCGGTCGAACCGGGCGAGGGCACCCACGCCTGGGACGCCTCGGGCACCCCCGGGCCCCGCACCCGGCCGCGCGGACGTCTCGCCCGGCACTACGACCGCCACCGCCGGGCCGTCCTCACGGTCACCGCGACCCTCACCCTCCTGGCGGGCGGCGGCTACCTGTACGCCGACCGGCCGCGGCAACCGCCGGCTCCCCCGCCGCCGTATCCTTCCCAGGCGGTCGACCTGACCTACCTGGACGCGGTGACCGGCCCCGGCAAGGCCGAGGCCGGCAGCTTCGGCTTCGCGGTGCGGCTGAGCGTGCGGTCCGGCCCGCCCGTCACCGTGACCCGGCTGACCCAGCCCTACGCCGGCATCTCGATGACCGCGTCACCCGCCGTACCTTTCCAGACGAAGCCGCGTTCCGTCCGCAAGATCATGGTCGTACTGCGGGTGACGGATTGCGAAAAAGCACCGCGGAATCCTGGACTCCCTTTCCTGGATGTAACGCTGCGTAATGCGCGCGCAATAGAAGCCCACAGTTTCATCCTGGGGACACGCTATGCCAAGGACCTCTCCCTGGCCCTGGGGGTCGCCTGCGGCAACGATTCCGGGTAATCACCAAAACACCCCAGACACCTGAACACCGGCCACCGGTCCTGCGGGTTCTCACCATGCGGACAGGGCGAATCGGCCTGAATTCCGCCCTTCTCCCCAGCCGGTACCGCTCTGCATTACCCCGTGTCATAACAAGAGCGTCACAGCCTGAGTCAGACCCTCCTCCACGTTCCCCACACACGCTTAGAGTCACGGCCAGTCACCGCGCTGTCGGATTGTCACTTCGGCCCAGCGTTCGACTCGGCCGTCTCCACGGGGAAGCGGCTGTGCCAGGGAAAGGACTGATCGTGCGTCAACGTTCGCTCATCGCCATCACCGCCGCTCTGGCGGCGGGAGCGCTCACCCTCACCGCCTGCGGCTCGCGCGACGACGACGGCGGCTCGGACTCCGGCAACGGCGGCGGTGGCACCACCGTCGTCATCGGCGTCGACGCCCCGCTGACCGGCGACCTGTCCGCGCTGGGCCTCGGCATCAAGAACTCGGCGGACCTCGCGGCCAAGACCGCCAACAAGGACAAGCACGTCGAGGGCATAACCTTCAAGGTCGAAGCCCTCGACGACCAGGGCCAGCCCTCCGTGGGCCAGCAGAACGCCAGCCAGTTCGTAGCCAACGACAAGGTCCTCGGCGTGGTCGGCCCGCTGAACTCCTCGGTCGGCGAGTCCATGCAGCAGGTCTTCGAGTCCGGCAACATGGCCCTGGTCTCCCCGGCCAACACCGGCCCCTCGCTGACCCAGGGCCCCGACTGGCGCACAGAGAAGAAGCGCCCGTTCAAGACCTACTTCCGCACCGCGACCACCGACGCCATCCAGGGTCCGTTCGCCGCGCAGTACGTCTTCAACGACTTCAAGAAGACGAAGGCCTTCGTCATCGACGACAAGAAGACCTACGGCGCGGGCCTCGCCGGCACGTTCACCGACGAGTTCAAGAAGCTCGGCGGCAAGATCGTCGGTACCGAGCACATCAACCCGGACACCAAGGACTTCTCCGCGGTCGCCACCAAGGTCAAGAACTCGGGCGCCGACGTCGTCTACTACGGCGGCGAATACCCGCAGGCCGGCCCGCTCAGCAAGCAGATCAAGGGCACCGGCGCCAAGATTCCGCTGGTCGGTGGTGACGGCATCTACAGCGCCGACTTCATCAAGCTCGCCGGCGCCAGTGGCACCGGTGACCTGGCCACCTCCGTCGGCGCGCCCGTCGAGGAGCTGCCCTCGGCCAAGGAGTTCGTCGCCAACTACAAGACCGAGGGCTACAAGGAGCCGTTCGAGGCCTACGGCGGCTACTCCTACGACTCCGCCTGGGCCATCATCGAGGCCGTCAAGGCGGTCGTCGAGAAGAACGACGGCAAGCTCCCCGACGACGCCCGTGCCCAGGTCGTCGAAGCCATGCAGAACGTCTCCTTCGACGGAGTGACCGGCAAGGTCTCCTTCGACGAGTTCGGTGACGCCACCAACAAGCAGCTGACCGTCTACGCCGTCGAGAACGGCGACTGGAAGGCCGTGAAGTCCGGCACCTACACCGGCTGAGTCGTCCGACGAGACACCCGCATCACCCGAGAGCCGCGCGGGGCGCTGTTCCACAGGCGCCCCGCGCGGACTCACACCCGGCCACATCCGTCGAACATCCGAACCTCTCGGAGGACATGCGGTGAACGAACTGCCGCAGCAGCTGGTCAACGGCCTGCTACTGGGATCCATGTACGGGCTGATCGCCATTGGCTACACGATGGTCTACGGCATCGTCCAGCTCATCAACTTCGCCCACGGCGAGATCTTCATGACCGGCGCCTTCGGCGCGCTCACGGTCTACATCTACATCCTGCCCGACGGCACCTCCATGCTGATCGCCCTGCCCCTGATGATCCTCGGCGCAGTGATCGTCTCGGTGACCGTCGCCATCGGGGCTGAACGTTTCGCCTACCGCCCCCTGCGCGGTGGCCCCCGCCTCGCCCCGCTCATCACCGCCATCGGCCTCTCCCTCGCCCTCCAGCAGGCGGTCTGGGCCTGGTACCCCGACGCGAAGTCCGCCCGCACCTTCCCGCAAATCGAGGGCGGCCCCTTCCACATCGGCAGCATCACCCTGCAGACCGGCAGCATCTTCCTGCTCATCGCCGCCCCCGTCAGCATGGCCTTCCTCGGCTACTTCGTCATGAAGACCCGCACCGGACGCGGCATGCAGGCCACCGCCCAGGACCCCGACACCGCCAAACTCATGGGCGTCAACACCGACCGCATCATCGTGATCGCCTTCGCCCTCGGCGCCGTCTTCGCCGCCATCGGCGGAGTCGCCTACGGCCTGGAGTACGGCCACGTCGACTTCAAGATGGGCTTCATCCTCGGCCTGAAAGCCTTCACCGCGGCCGTCCTCGGCGGCATCGGCAACATCTACGGCGCCATGATCGGCGGAGTCGTCCTCGGCGTCGCCGAAACCCTGGCCACCGCCTACATCGGCGACATCCCCGGCCTCGGCCAGTTCGGCAGCCAGTCCTGGGCCGACGTCTGGGCCTTCATCCTCCTCATCCTTGTGCTGTTGTTCAGGCCACAGGGCCTGCTCGGCGAGCGCGTCGCGGACAGGGCGTGACACCGATGACCACACAGACCACAGAGAAGACCCCGAACACCCCCGTCACCGGCGCGGCGACCGGCCTCATCGGCATCCCACCGCACCTCGGACGCGCCCTCGCCACCGGCGGCGGCCTCCTCACCATCGCCTCCACCTTCCTCGCCTGGACCTGGACCGCCGCCTTCCCCGGCGACCTCACCGTCTACGGCTACCCGGGCGGCCTCCAGGTCCTCGTCCTCATCGGCGGCGCCCTCACCACCCTCTTCGGCCTCTCCTCCTACGGCGTCAAAGGCCTCCGCTGGCTCACCCCCGCCGGCGCCGACGCCGCACTGAGGTTCGCCGCACTCGCCACCTTCGCGACCACCTGGTACACCGTCCTCGCCATCAGCCTCCAGCTCGGCGGCCTGGTCAACCTCGAACCCGGCGCCTACATCGCGGCGATCGTCACCCTCACCGCCCTCCTCGGCGCCCTCGCGCTCCCCTTCGAGCGCCCCGCACCCGACCCCATCGACCCCGACGAGACCGGCTGGAGCCTCGCCAAGCACCGCGCGGGCCACGGCTGGCAGACCGTCAAGGCCGCCTTCGCCGCCGGCGAGCCCGGCCCCGTACGCGCCCTGCCCTCCTACGCCGAGATCCTCATCATCGTCGCGGTCCTCGCCGTCTGCCTCACCGTCTTCACCTACGGCATCGGCACCGAGTACGACGAACTCTTCGTCGGCTTCCTGATCACGGCCGGGTTCGGCTTCGCGGCCGCCCACAAGGCAGGCCTCATCCGCCAGGCCACCCAGATCACCGCACGGCACCAGACCATCACCATCTGGGGCGCCTTCGTCGCCGCGGCACTCTTCCCCTTCACCCAGACCGACGACCAGTACGCCACCATCGGCGTCTACATCCTGATCTTCGCCACCGTCGCCCTCGGCCTCAACATCGTCGTCGGCCTCGCCGGCCTCCTCGACCTCGGCTACGTCGCCTTCCTCGGCGTCGGCGCCTACGCCGCCGCCCTGGTCTCCGGCTCGCCCAGCTCGCCCTTCGGCGTCCACTTCCCCTTCTGGGCCGCCGTCCTGGTCGGCGCCGCCGCCTCACTCATCTTCGGCGTACTGATCGGCGCCCCCACCCTGCGGCTGCGCGGCGACTACCTCGCCATCGTGACCCTCGGCTTCGGTGAGATCTTCCGCATCGCCGTCCTCAACATGGACGGCACCTCCGGACCCGACATCACCAACGGCTCCAACGGCATCTCGGCCGTGCCGGACCTGAACATCCTCGGATTCGACCTCGGCGCCCGGCACGACGTCCTCGGCGTCACCATCGGCCGGTTCGCCAACTACTTCTTCCTGATGCTGATCATCACCGCCGTCGTCGTCCTCGTCTTCCGACGCAGCAGCGACTCCCGCATCGGCCGGGCCTGGGTCGCCATCCGCGAGGACGAGACCGCCGCGCTCGCCATGGGCATCAACGGCTTCCGCGTCAAGCTGGTCGCGTTCGCCGTAGGCGCCGCCCTCGCCGGCCTCGCCGGCACCGTCCAGGCACACGTCACCTACACCGTGACCCCCGAGCAATACCTCTTCGCCGGTACCACGCCCCCCAACTCCGCGTTCCTGCTCGCCGCGGTCGTCCTCGGCGGCATGGGCACCATCGGCGGACCACTCCTCGGCGCCGCACTGCTCTTCCTCATCCCCAACAAGCTCCAGTTCCTCGGCGACTACCAGCTCCTCGCCTTCGGACTCGCGCTCGTCCTGCTCATGCGGTTCCGCCCCGAAGGCCTCATCCCCAACCGGCGCCGCCAACTGGAATTCCACGACAAGGCCGAAGCGCCCGCAGTCCTCGGCAAGACAGGGGCCTGACCACCATGACCACCGACACCACCACCAAGGACACCACCCCGGGCGCCCCCACCCCCGGCACCACCGTCCTCGACGCACGCGGCGTCACCATGCGCTTCGGCGGACTCACCGCCGTCAACGGCGTGGACCTCACCGTCAACAGCGGCGAGATCGTCGGCCTCATCGGCCCCAACGGCGCCGGCAAAACCACCTTCTTCAACTGCCTGACAGGTCTGTACATCCCGACCGAGGGCGAAGTCCGCTACAAGGGCACGGTCCTGCCGGCCAAGTCCTTCAAGGTGACGGCCGCCGGCATCGCCCGCACGTTCCAGAACATCCGGCTGTTCGCCAACATGACGGTCCTGGAGAACGTCCTCGTCGGCCGCCACACCCGCACCAAGGAGGGCTTCTGGTCGGCCGTCCTGCGCGGCCCCGGCTTCCACAGAGCCGAAGCCACCTCCCGCGAACGCGCCATGGAACTCCTGGAGTTCGTCGGCCTCGCCCCCAAAGCCGGCCACCTCGCCCGAAACCTGCCCTACGGCGAACAACGCAAGCTCGAGATCGCCCGCGCCCTCGCCAGCGAACCAGGCCTACTCCTCCTGGACGAACCGACGGCCGGCATGAACCCCCAGGAAACCCGGGCCACCGAGGAACTCGTCTTCGCCATCCGCGACCAGGGCACCGCCGTCCTCGTCATCGAGCACGACATGCGCTTCATCTTCAACCTCTGCGACCGCGTCGCCGTCCTCGTACAGGGCGAGAAACTCATCGAGGGCGACAGCGCCACCGTCCAGGGCGACGAACGGGTCATCGCCGCCTACCTCGGCGAACCCCTCGCGAACGACCCCGGCGCCGCGGAAGCCGCCGAAGTGGAAGCCGCCGAGGCCCACGCCCAGGCCGACACCACCACGGACACCGCGGCCGGCAAGGAGAACGACCGATGACCGCACTGCTCGAGGTCGAGGACCTCCGCGTCGCCTACGGCAAGATCGAGGCCGTCAAGGGCATCTCGTTCAAGGTCGACGCCGGTGAGGTGGTCACCCTGATCGGCACCAACGGCGCCGGCAAGACCACCACCCTGCGCACCCTGTCCGGCCTCCTCAAGCCGGTCGGCGGGCAGATCAAGTTCGGCGGCAAGTCGCTCAAGAAGACCCCCGCCCACCAGATCGTCTCCCTGGGGCTCGCGCACTCCCCCGAGGGCCGGCACATCTTCCCCCGCATGACGATCGAGGACAACCTCCGCCTCGGCGCCTTCCTGCGCAACGACAAGCCGGGCATCGAGAAGGACATCCAGCGCGCCTACGACCTCTTCCCCATCCTCGGCGAACGCCGGAAGCAGGCCGCGGGCACCCTTTCCGGCGGTGAGCAGCAGATGCTGGCCATGGGCCGCGCCCTGATGTCCCAGCCCAAGCTGCTCATGCTCGACGAGCCCTCCATGGGCCTCTCGCCGATCATGATGCAGAAGATCATGTCGACGGTCGCCGAGCTGAAGTCCCAGGGCACC
The DNA here is from genome assembly GCF_002005225.1 of Streptomyces pactum. Classification (NCBI taxonomy): domain Bacteria; kingdom Bacillati; phylum Actinomycetota; class Actinomycetes; order Kitasatosporales; family Streptomycetaceae; genus Streptomyces; species Streptomyces pactum. The sequence goes on along the minus strand of NZ_CP019724.1, from coordinate 6,372,825 downwards.
ACCATCCTGCTCGTCGAGCAGAACGCCCAGGCGGCCCTGTCCCTGGCCGACCACGGCCACGTGATGGAGGTCGGCAACATCGTCCTGTCCGGCAGCGGGCAGGACCTCCTCCACGACGAGTCGGTCCGCAAGGCCTACCTCGGCGAGGACTGAGCGAAGACCGAGCCGACAGTCGTACGACGAGGCCCGCGCCCCCAACCGGGAACGCGGGCCTCGTCATGGTCCGAGTGCTCAGCCCTTGGACGCCTTCTTCTCCTCGGCGTCCTGGATGACCGCCTCGGCCACCTGCTGCATCGACATCCGCCGGTCCATGGACGTCTTCTGGATCCACCGGAAGGCGGCCGGCTCGGTCAGGCCGTACTCCGTCTGGAGCACCGACTTGGCCCGGTCCACCAGCTTGCGGGTCTCCAGCCGCAGGCTGAGGTCGGCGACCTCCTTCTCCAGCTCCTTCAGCTCCGTGAACCGCGAGACGGCCATCTCGATGGCCGGCACGACGTCGCTCTTGCTGAACGGCTTCACGAGGTACGCCATGGCCCCGGCGTCCCGGGCGCGCTCCACCAGGTCGCGCTGCGAGAACGCGGTCAGCATCAGCACCGGCGCGATGCTCTCCTCGGCGATCTTCTCGGCCGCGGAGATGCCGTCCAGCTTGGGCATCTTCACGTCGAGGATCACGAGGTCGGGCTTGTGCTCCCGGGCCAGTTCCACGGCCTGCTCACCATCTCCGGCCTCGCCGACGACGGAGTACCCCTCCTCCTCCAGCATCTCCTTGAGATCCAGCCGGATCAGGGCCTCGTCCTCGGCGATGACGACTCGGGTCGTCAGCGGAGGAACGTGCGACTTGTCGTCGTCGGGCACGTCTACGGGCTGGGGCGACTCGGGGGCGGTCACGTGGGCTCCTCGTTCGGGGCAGGGGTACTGCTGACAAGAGCCTACCTAGCTCCTGTATGTTTGAGTCACCGAGGGGCTACACTGACCTTCGGTTCGAAGAGGCTCCGGTAGTCCAATCGGCAGAGACGATGCCCTCAAAAGGCATTCAGTGTGGGTTCGAGTCCCACCCGGGGCACTTTACCTTCATTTCGAAGGCATCTCCGAGACGTCCGTGGGGCACCCGTTCAGCGGTCGTCCTCCCCGATGTGGTGCACCCGCACGAGATTCGTCGTACCCGACACCCCGGGCGGCGAACCGGCCGTGATGACCACGACGTCACCTTTTTCGCAGCGCCCGTACCTGGTGAGCAGTTGGTCGACCTGATCGACCATCGCATCCGTGGAGTCCGCGTGCGGGCCGAGGAAGGTCTCCACCCCCCAGGTCAGGCTGAGCTGCGAACGCGTCGCCGGCTCGGGGGTGAAGGCGAGCAGCGGGATGGGTGAGCGGTAGCGGGACAGGCGGCGGACGGTGTCGCCCGACTGGGTGAAGGCGACCAGGTACCTCGCGCCGAGGAAGTCACCGATCTCCGCCGCCGCGCGGGCGACCGCGCCGCCCTGGGTGCGGGGCTTGTTGCGCTCGGTCAGCGGGGGCAGCCCCTTGGCGAGGATGTCCTCCTCCGCCGCCTCGACGATCCGGGCCATCGTGCGCACCGTGTCGGTCGCGTGCTTGCCGACGCTCGTCTCGCCGGAGAGCATCACCGCGTCCGTGCCGTCGATGACCGCGTTGGCCACGTCGGACGCCTCCGCACGGGTCGGACGGGCGTTGTCGATCATCGAGTCGAGCATCTGGGTCGCGACGATGACCGGCTTGGCGTTGCGCTTGGCGAGCTTGATCGCGCGCTTCTGGACGATGGGGACCTGCTCCAGGGGCATTTCGACACCGAGGTCGCCCCGGGCGACCATGATGCCGTCGAAGGCCGCGACGATGTCCTCGATGTTCTCCACGGCCTGCGGCTTCTCGACCTTGGCGATGACGGGGAGGCGGCGGCCCTCCTCGTCCATGATGCGGTGGACGTCGAGGACGTCCCGGCCGCTGCGGACGAAGGACAGGGCGATGACGTCGAAGCCGCTCCGCAGCGCCCAGCGCAGGTCGTCCTCGTCCTTCTTGGAGAGGGCCGGGACGGACACGGCGACGCCGGGGAGGTTGAGACCCTTGTGGTCGGAGACCATGCCGCCCTCGACCACCGTGGTCCGCACCCGGGGGCCGTCGACGCCGGTGACCTCCAGGCAGACCTTGCCGTCGTCGACGAGGACGCGCTCACCGGGGGTGACGTCGGCGGCGAGGCCGGCGTAGGTGGTGCCGCAGGTGTGACGGTCACCGTCGACGCCCTCTTCGACGGTGATGGTGAAGGTGTCGCCGCGTTCAAGGAGTACGGGGCCTTCGGCGAAGTGGCCGAGCCGGATCTTCGGACCCTGAAGGTCGGCGAGGGCGCCCACGCTGCGGCCGGTCTCGTCGGACGCCTTGCGGACACGGTGATAACGCTCTTCGTGTTCGGCGTGGGTGCCATGGCTGAAATTGAAGCGGGCGATGTCCATTCCGGCGTCGACCAGGTCCTTGATCTGGTCGTACGAGTCGGTGGCGGGCCCAAGGGTACAGACGATCTTTGCTCGGCGCATGAGTCGAGCCTATGACTTACCGACCGGTAGCGAATTGGCCACGCATGTCCACTCAACAACCTTTGGGTAAAGGGCTATTGACAAGTGTTGAATTGTGCACCGAGCCGCTCCGATGAGCATTCCGCAGGACGACCACTCTTGACAGGCGCCATGTTCAGGACAGAATCTACGCGCGTTGTCAGTGATGTGACGGGTCGCCGAGGAGAGTCAGCCATGCCGTTGAACCGCCGGAAGTTCCTGAGCAGGTCCGCCGTGACGGGGGCGGGGGTGGCGCTGGCCGGCGCGGCGGCGGCTCCGGCGGCCGGGGCGGCCTCCGCTCACAAGGGCCGCAAGAAGCCCAAGCGGTACGCGCTGACCGTGCTGGGCACCACCGACCTGCACGGACACGTCTTCAACTGGGACTACTTCAAGGACGCCGAGTACGCGGACGCGGCCGGCAACGCCCAGGGGCTGGCCCGCGTCTCCACGCTGGTGGACCAGGTCCGCGAGGAGAAGGGCCGCCACAACACGCTGCTGCTGGACGCGGGCGACACCATCCAGGGCACCCCGCTGACGTACTACTACGCGAAGGTCGACCCGATCACCGCCGAGGGCGGCCCGGTGCACCCGATGGCGCAGGCGATGAACGCGATCGGGTACGACGCGGTGGCGCTGGGCAACCACGAGTTCAACTACGGCATCGAGACGCTGCGCAGGTTCGAGGAGCAGTGCGACTTCCCGCTGCTCGGCGCGAACGCGGTGGACGCGAAGACGCTGAAGCCCGCCTTCCCGCCGTACTTCATGAAGACCTTCCGGGTGAAGGGCGCGCCGCCGGTGAAGGTGGCGGTGCTGGGTCTGACCAACCCGGGCATCGCGATCTGGGACAAGGCGTACGTGCAGGGCAAGCTGGCCTTCCCGGGGCTTGAGGAGCAGGCGGCCAAGTGGGTGCCGAAGCTGCGCTCGATGGGCGCGGACGTGGTGGTCGTCTCGGCGCACTCGGGGACGTCCGGCACCTCCTCCTACGGTGACCAGATCCCGTACGTCGAGAACGCGGCGGCCAACGTGGCCAGGCAGGTGCCGGGCATCGACGCGATCCTCGTCGGGCACGCGCACCAGGAGATCGCGGAGCTGAAGGTCGTCAACGAGGAGACCGGGAAGACGGTCGTGCTGTCGGAGCCGCTGTGCTACGCCGAGCGGCTCACCCTCTTCGACTTCGAGCTGGTATTCGAGCGGGGCCGCTGGCACGTGGAGTCGGTCAGGGCGTCGCTGCGCGACTGCGCCACGGTCGAGGACGACCCCCGGATCACCGAGCTGCTGACGGACGAACACACGAAGGTCGTGGCGTACGTCAACCAGGTCGTCGGCACCGCCACCGAGACGCTGACGACGGTGGAGGCGCGGTACAAGGACGCCCCGATCATCGACCTGATCACCAGGGTGCAGGAGGACGTGGTCAAGGAGGCGCTGGCCGGCACGGAGTACGCCGCGCTGCCGGTCCTGGCGCAGGCGTCGCCCTTCTCGCGGACCTCGGAGATCCCGGCCGGCGAGGTGACCATCCGGGACCTGTCGAGCCTGTACGTGTACGACAACACCCTGGTGGCGAAGCTGATGACCGGCGCCCAGTTGCGGGCGTACCTGGAGTACTCGGCGGAGTACTACGTCCGGACCGCGGCGGGTGCGCCGGTGAACGTGGACGAGCTGACCAACGCGAACGGCCGCCCGGACTACAACTACGACTACGTGTCGGGCCTGACGTACGAGATCGACATCGCGCAGGCGCCCGGTTCGCGCGTGAAGAACCTCGCCCACGGCGGTGCCCCGCTGGACGACACCCAGCAGTTCGTGCTGGCGGTGAACAACTACCGGGCCAACGGCGGCGGCGCCTTCCCGCACGTGGCGTCGGCCAGGGAGCTGTGGTCGGAGTCGACCGAGATCCGCACCCGGATCGCCGAGTGGGCGACGGCGAAGGGCGTGCTGGACCCGAGGGACTTCGCGTCCGTGGACTGGTCGCTGACACGGAACGGCACGCCGGTGTTCTGAGCCCGCACCGCCTGGGGAGCCGCCTCAGATTCCCTCCACCAGCGGGGTCAGCGCCCGCCGGCCGCGTGCGGAGGGGATCTGGGGCAGTCCCCGCTCCAGGCCGAAGGTGGTGAAGGCGGTGCGGCGGGGCAGCGGGTACGGCTCCTGCCCCGTCAGGTCGTTCAGGATGGTCGCGCCGCGCCAGGCGCCGAGGCCGAGGTCGGGCGCGCCGACGCCGTGGGTGTGCGTCTCGGCGTTCTGGACGTAGACCGATCCGGTGACGCAGGGGTCGAGGACGAGGCGGAAGCGCTCGTCGACGCGGGGGCGCTCGTGGCCGTCGCGCCGCATGTAGGGGTCGAGGCCGGCGAGGACGCGGCCCAGGGGGCGTTCGCGGTAGCCGGTGGCGAGGACGACGGCGTCGGTGGTGAGGCGGGAGCGGGTCTTCTGCTGGGCGTGTTCCAGATGGAGTTCGACCTGGGTGGTGGCGATGCGGCCGGCGGTGCGGACGTGGACGCCGGGGGTGAGGACGGTGTCGGGCCAGCCGCCGTCGAGGGTGCGCCGGTAGAGCTCGTCGTGGATGGCGGCGGTGGTGTCGGCGTCGATGCCTTTGTGGAGCTGCCACTGCGAGGCGACGAGCCGGTCGCGGACGGGCTCGACCAGGCCGTGGAAGTAGCGGGTGTAGTCGGGGGTGAAGTGCTCCAGGCCGAGCTTGGAGTACTCCATGGGCGCGAAGGCCTCGGTGCGGCCGAGCCAGTGCAGTTTCTCGCGGCCGGCGGGCCGGTGTCGGAGCAGGTCGAGGAAGACCTCCGCGCCGGACTGGCCGGTGCCGATGACGGTGACGTGTCCGGCGGCGAGGAGCCCGTCGCGGTGGTCGAGGTAGTGGGCGGCGTGGACGACGGGAACGCCGGGGTCGTCGACGAGGGGGCGGAGCGGGTCGGGGACGTACGGCTCGGTGCCGACGCCCAGGACGACGTTGCGGGCGTGGGTGCGGCCGAGGGCCTCGGCCTCGCCGTCGGCGTCGAGCTGGGTGTAGTCGACCTCGAAGAGTCCGCGTTCCGGGTTCCAGCGGACGGCGTCGACCTGGTGGTGGAAGCGGAGGGAGGGGAGGTTCTCGGCGACCCAGCGGCAGTAGGCGTCGTACTCGGCGCGCTGGATGTGGAAGCGTTCGGCGAAGTAGAAGGGGAAGAGGCGTTCGCGGGCCCTGAGGTGGTTGAGGAAGGTCCAGGGGCTGGCCGGGTCGGCGAGGGTGACCAGGTCGGCGAGGAAGGGCACCTGGACGCGCGCGCCGTCGATCAGCAGGCCGGGGTGCCAGTGGAAGGCGGGGCGCTGGTCGTAGAAGACGGCGTCGAGGCCGGTGAGGGGGTCGGCGAGGGCGGCGAGGGAGAGGTTGAAGGGGCCGATGCCGATGCCGACGAGGTCGCGGGGGGCGTCGGGGGTGTGGTGCGCGGCGGTGGTCATCGCGGGACGTGTCCTTCCACGAGGGTCAGGAGGGCGGCCAGGTCGTCGGGCCGGGTGTGGGGGTTGAGCAGGGTCGCCTTGAGCCAGAGCCGGCCGTCGGCACGGGCGCGGCCGAGGACGGCGCCGCCGGTGGTGAGCAGGGCCCGGCGTACGGCGGCGACGGCGTCGTCGGTGGCGTGGGCGGGCCGGAACAGGACCGTGCTGATGGTGGGCGGGGCGTACAGCTCGAAGCCGGGGTGGTCGTGGACGAGGGCGGCGAACCGCTCGGCGAGCAGGCAGACCTCGTCGACGAGGGCGCCGATCCCGCCGCGCCCCAGGGCCTTGAGGGTGACGGCGATCTTGAGGATGTCGGGTCGGCGGCTGGTGCGCGGGGAGCGGCCGAGGAGGTCGGGGAGTCCGGCGTCGGTGTCGTCGTCGGCGTTGAGGTAGCCGGTGCGGTGGTGGAGCGCGGCGAGGTCGTCGGCGTCCCGGACCGTGAGGAGACCGGCGGCGATCGGCTGCCAGCCCAGTTTGTGCAGGTCGAGGGCGACCGTGTGGGCGGCTTCCAGCCCCGCGAGTCTGGCGCGGTGCCGGTCGCTGAACAGGAGGCCCGCGCCGTAGGCGGCGTCGACGTGGAGGCGGGCGCGGTGGGCGGCGCAGCGGTCGGCGATCTCGGGCAGCGGGTCGATGAGGCCGGCGTCGGTGGTGCCGGCGGTGGCGACGACGAGGTGCGGTCCGGGGACCTGGGTGAGCGCCTCGTCGAGGGCCGCGGGGTCGAGGGTGCCGGCCGGGGCGGGGACGGCGACGGGTTCGGGCAGTCCCAGCAGCCAGGCGGCGCGGGGCACCGAGTGGTGGGCGCCCGCCCCGTGGACCACGCGTACGCCCGCGCCGTGCGCCTCGCGGGCGAGCAGGACGGCGAGCTGGTTGGACTCGGTGCCGCCGGTGGTGACCAGGGCGTCGGCGGCGCCGGTCTCCCGGGCGAGGGCGCGGGTGACCAGGGCTTCCAGCGCGGAGGCGGCGGGTGCCTGGTCCCAGGAGTCGAGGGAGGGGTTGAGGACGCTCGCGGCGAGGTCGGCGGCGGTGGCGACGGCGAGCGGCGGGCCGTGCAGGTGGGCCGCGCACAGCGGGTGGGCGGGGTCGGCGGCGCCCTCGGCGAGCGCGGTGACCAGGACGCGGAGCGCCTCGGGCTCGCCCCGGTCGGGCAGGACCTCGCCGACGGCGGCGGCGACCCGGGCGGTGACGGCGCCGGGGCCGCCCGCGGGCAGCGGACCTCCGCGTGCCGCCGCCCCGGTGCGCAGCGCGTCGAGCACGGTGTCGAGCAGGGGCCGCAGGGCCTCGGGGCCGTGCGGGCCCGAGGCGAGGGGCGGCAGGCCCATGGGCTGTCCTCCGGGCGCGATGCGTCGCGGCGGCGCGCGGCGCCTCGATGAGGGCGGCGGCCGGGCGACGGGTGGGCGGGGGTTCCAGCTTGAACGCGGATGCGCCCGTACGCCGGACAGCCCAACGATCACAACCCGAAAGGGGTATACGCGCGGCCGGTCCCCCGCGGCGGCAGGGGACCGGCCGCGTCCGGCGTCAGGGCGCGTCCGCCTCCCGCACCCGCAGGGCGCGGGCCAGGTCGTCGAGCTGGTCGGTGAGCTTGCGGCGCAGCGCGGGGATCGAGCCGGCGTCGCTCAGGCACTCCCGGCCGAGGCGCAGGTTGCCGGCGTCGACGGCGTGGACGGGGAAGGCCCAGCGGCCGGCGGCGTCGGCGATGGCGGGGCCGCGGCGGGCGGCGACGGCGACCGCGTCGGCGTAGTAGCGCGGCACGTAGTCCCGCACGAGGTCGGCCTGTTCGGGCTGCCAGAAGCCCTGGGCGGTGGCGGTGAAGTGGTAGTTGGAGAGGTCGTCGGAGGCGAACATGGCGTCCCAGGCGCGGCGCTTGGCCTCGGCGTCGGGCAGTGCGGCGCGGCAGCGGGCGGCGCCCTCCCGGCCGGTGGCGCTCGGGTCGCGTTCCAGCTCGGCGGCGATGGCGGTCTCGTCGGTGGCGCCGAGGACGGCGAGGCGGGTGAGGACGCGCCAGCGCAGCTCGGGGTCGAGTTCGGGGCCGCCGGGGACGGTGCCGTCGGCGAGCCAGGCCGCGATGGTGTCGGGGTGCGCGGCGGTGGCGATGCGGTGGCGTACGGCGATGAGGCGCAGCCCGGGGTGGTCGCCGTCCTCGGTGCGGCGGATGAGGTCGCGGCACAGGTCGGTGAGGGTGGCCAGGGCGGCCGGGCGCTGCTCGGCGGTGACGTAGCGGTCGGCGACCTGGGCGGTGGCGAAGGCGAGGACGCCGTCGACGAGGGCGAGGTCGGTCTCGTACGGGAGGTGGGCGCGCGCGATGTCCAGGTAGGCGCCGGCGGGGAGCTCGCCGTCGCGGACGGCGTCCCTGAGGGCGTTCCAGACGACGGCCCGGGAGAGCGGGTCGGGCAGGCCGGACAGGCCGGCGCGCAGGGTCTCGAAGGACTCGGCCTCGAAGCGGATCTTGGCGTAGCTCAGGTCGCCGTCGTTGAGGACGACCAGGGCGGGGCGCTTGCCGATGGGGCGGGGCTCGGTCTGGGGGACGTCGAGGTCGAGGCGCTCGCGCAGGGTGAGCCGGCCCTCGTCGGTGAGGTCCCGGTCGTAGAGGCCGACGGCGATGCGGTGGGGCCTGGCGCCGGTGCGGTCGACGGTGAGTGCGCGGCTGCCGTTGTCGCCGGTGACACGAGGGGTGAGGGTGTCGACGCCGGTGGTGCGCAGCCAGGCGTCCGCCCAGGCGTGGACGTCGCGGTCGGTGGCGGCGGCGAGGGAGTCGATGAAGTCGGCGAGGGTGGCGTTGGCGAACTTGTGCCGGTCGAAGTGGGTGTTGATGCCGGCCAGGAAGTCCTTCTCGCCGAGCCAGGCGACGAGCTGGCGCAGGGCGGAGGCGCCCTTGGCGTAGGAGATGCCGTCGAAGTTGAGGAGGGCGGAGGCGGTGTCCTGGACGTTCTCGGGGGCGACGGGGTGGGTGGAGGGGCGCTGGTCGGCGTCGTAGCCCCAGGGCTTGCGGGTGACGCCGAAGTCGGTCCAGGTGCCGGTGAAGCGGGTGGCCTCGGCGGTGGTCTGGTAGCCCATGTACTCGGCGAAGGACTCGTTCAGCCAGATGTCGTCCCACCACCTGAGGGTGACGAGGTCGCCGAACCACATGTGGGCCATCTCGTGCGCGATGACCATGGCGCGGGTCTGCCGCTGGGTGTCGGTGACGGCGGACCGGAAGACGAACTCGTCGCGGAAGGTCACCAGGCCCGGGTTCTCCATGGCGCCGGCGTTGAACTCGGGGACGAACGCCTGGTCGTAGGAGTCGAAGGGGTAGGGCTCGGTGAACTTCTCGTGGTAGCGGTCGAAGCAGCCGCGGGTGACCTCGAAGAGCTCGTCGGCGTCGGCGTCCAGGTGGGGGGCGAGGGAGCGGCGGCAGTGGATGCCGAAGGGCAGGCCTCGGTGCTGGGTGCGTACGGAGTGCCAGGGTCCGGCGGCGACGGCGACGAGGTAGGTGGAGATGAGGGGGGTCGTGGCGGCCTTCCAGTGGCCGTCGCCGGTGTGTTCGGTGACGCCGTTGGCGAGGACGGTCCAGCCCTTGGGCGCGGTGACGGTGAGGTCGAAGACGGCCTTGAGGTCGGGCTGGTCGAAGGCGGCGAAGACCCGCTGGACGTCGTCCAGGAAGAGCTGGGTGTAGACGTAGGTCTCGCCGTCGGCGGGGTCGGTGAAGCGGTGCATGCCCTCGCCGGTGCTGGAGTAGCGCATGGCCGCCTCGAGGCGCAGCTCGTGCTCGCCGGGGGCGAGGTTCTTCAGCGCCAGCCGGTTCTCGTCCAGGGTGTCCGGGTCGAGGGGGTGTCCGTCCAGGGTGACGGTGCGCAGCTCGGCGGGCTTGACCTCGACGAAGGTGTCCGTGGTGTCCGTCTCGCCGCGGACGGTGAACCGGATGACGGTGCGGGAGTCGAAGGTCTCGTCCCCACGGGTCAGATCGAGGTCGATCGCGTAGTGGTGGACGTCGAGGAGCCGGGCACGGGTCTGCGCTTCGTCGCGCGTCAGTACGGACATGCACGACATGCTGCCTGATGCCGTCGGCAGGGCACAGAGGCGGATCGGTACGCGGAGTATGTCCGGTCCGCCGCGGTGGCCGACGTGCTCCCCCGGCGCGCGCCCCCGGTGGGCGGGGGCGCGGGGACCCGCGGGCTCAGCCGGCGGCCGGGGACGGGCCGCTGCCGTTGCCGCTGCTCTCCGCGATGCGCTCGTGGTGGTGGATCACCTCGGCGATGATGAAGTTCAGGAACTTCTCGGCGAACGCCGGGTCCAGCTTGGCGCTCTCGGCGAGGGCGCGCAGCCGCGCGATCTGCTTCGACTCACGGGCCGGATCGGCGGGCGGCAACTGGTGCCGGGCCTTGAGGTGGCCGACCTGCTGGGTGCACTTGAAGCGCTCGGCGAGCATGTGGACGACGGCCGCGTCGATGTTGTCGATGCTGTCCCGCAGCCGGGCCAGCTCCTCGCGGACGACGGGGTCGACGGCACCGGTACCGGTGTTGCTGGTGGTCATGGGGGCCAACCCTACGGGCGGACCGCGCGCCGTCGCAGTCCGTCTCAGGCCCCGAGAACCCCGCGGGTGCCACCGGACCCGACGCGCGCTCGTGGACGTACACGTCGTACGGGTGCCGCGGGCCGGCGCGCCGGGCGATCGGTTCGGGCCGGGCGACGCGGGTGGCGGCACGGCTCTCCTCGTACAGTGGGAGAAGGGTTCAGGCGTCTTGGGGGTTCAGGCGTGGCGAACGGCGGACCGGTCGAGCACGGTTACCCGCACCTGGAGACGGTGCGGGCCGCCGTCACCGCGCTCTACAAGCGGCTGTCGTACGACACCGTGCGGACGTTCTCGGCCAGCGTGGCCCCGGCCGACGTGGCGTTCTGCGACACCGACGACCTGCATCTGGGCGTGCAGCGGGTCGCTCACGAGCTGGTGCGTCACTACCGCCTCCCCGATGCCCGGATGATCGTCTCCTTCCGCGAGATGACGCACGCGGCGACCGTCGAGCTCGCGGCGGGCCCCGAGTACTTCATCGAGCTGAACGACCGCTTCCGCACCCACCGCCGGGACATCGGCGCGGCCCTCGCGCACGAGGTGATGCACGTGTACCTGCACCGCCTCGACCTGTCCTTCCCCGGCACCCGGGACAACGAGATCCTCACCGACACCGCGGCGGCCTACCTGGGCGCCGGCTGGCTGCTGCTGGACGCCTACCGGGAGGACTCGGCGTCGTCGCAGAAGCTCGGGTACCTGACGCCGGAGGAGTTCGGCTACGTCCTGGCCAAGCGGGCGCTGGTCTTCGGGGAGGACCCGTCGGTGTGGTTCACCAGTCCGCAGGCCTACACGGCGTACGTCAAGGGCATGGACCGGGCCCGCCGGGACGGGCAGCAGCCGCCGCTCACCGCGGCCGGCTGGGCGGGCCGCCGCCGCTACGCCCGGGACCGCCGCCACGCCCAGGACCCGCGTGCCGCTCCCGTCCCGCCGGCGGACGGCCCGTACACCTTCACTCCCGAGGGGCGCGGACCGCTGCGGGTGTCGTTCCCCTGTCCGACCTGTCATCAGCGGATCAGGGTGCCGGTGCGGGGTCGGGTGCGGGCGCGGTGCGGGCTGTGCCGGACGGTGCTGGAGTGCGACACCTAGGGGGTGTCGTCCGCGTCCCTTCGGGGTCTCGGGGCGGGTGCGGGTGCTTCAATGCCCCGCATGACGGAGACGATCAGGGAGCCCTGGGGGCTCAGTGTGTTCGGTGCGGGCAGTGTCCGGGTCGAACCGCAGTTGGTGCGGGTGAAGCTGGCGGTGGACGTGCTGGAGCCGTCGCCGGACCGGGCGTTCGAGGAGGCGGGCACGGCCGTGACACGGCTGCGGGAGGTGCTGCGCGGGCACGGGATACCGGACACGTCGGTCTCGGGCTCCCGGCTCACGCTCAGCTCGGAGTACGACGGCTACGGCGGCGAGCGGACGTTCGCCGGTTACCGCTGCCAGGCCTCGTACTCCGTGGAGACCGGGGCGCTGGACGACCTCCAGCGGCTGATCGTGGACGCGGTCGGCGCCGGCGCGCACCGGATCGACAGCGTCGAGTTCGACGTGCACGACAAGCCGGCGATGCGCGACGAGGCCCGCCGCAGGGCCGTGGCCGCCGCCCGCCGCAAGGCCGAGGTGTACACGGAGGCGGCGGGCGTGCGGCTGGGCCCGGTGGTGCACGTCCAGGACGTGGACGCCGAGTCCTTCGTCCAGTACCGCGGCCACGGCGGCGGCGGGGGCGGCGGCTCGGCCGGCGATCTGGCGCCGGGGATGGTGGAGGTGTCGGCGGGCGTGGTGCTGGGGTACTCCCTGACGCACTGACCCCGTCTCAGGCGGGCCGCACGATGCCCTGGGCGCGCGCGGCCACCAGCCACTCGGGGAACTCGCCCACCAGGCGGTCGTACAGCTCGGCGTCGGTCACCTTCCGCGGGTCGCTCCCCGCGTGGAAGAACCCGGCGTTGTCGACGACCCGCTTGCCCGGCACCGCCAGCTCGTCGAGTCCGCGCAGGTACTCGAACTGGCGGCTGCCGGGGTCGCCGAAACCGACGAACTGCCAGAACAGCGGCAGCGGCGCCGCCTTGCACAGGTACCGCTCCGCGGCGAGCCGGTTGATCGGGCCGCCGTCGGTCTGGAAGACGACCAGGGCGGGGTGGCGGGCGCCGCTGTCGAGGTAGTGGTCGATGACGGCGTCCATGGCCAGGTGGTAGCTGGTCCTGCCCATGTGCCCGAGGCCGGACACGATCCGCTCGATCCGCCCCCGGTGGTCGGCGAGGGCGATCTCGGTGACGGCGTCGACGTCCGTGGAGAAGAACACCACCGGCACGGTGCCGTCGTCGTCGAGGTGCGCGGACAGCCCGAGCACCCGGTCGGCCAGCGCCTGTACGCTGCCGTCCTTGTAGTACGGCTTCATGGAGCCGGAGTAGTCGACGACGAGGTAGACCGCCGCCCGGGTCCCCTCCAGCCCGTGCTTCGTCAGGGACACCCCGGCGCTCTTGTACAGGTCGACCAGCGCCGGAGCCGTCTCCCGCACCTTGGTGAGACTGATCGCGGCCATGCGGACTCCCCCGTCACCCCTGGGACTTACGGCATCTGGCTGCCGAGGTTACGGCACGGCGCACCCCGCCTCTCGGTTCGTCCACCGGCATTCGCTATTTTGTTCGCCGCCGTCCCCACCGGCTCACCGTCCGTCCCGTCCCGAGGAGCCGGCCGTGGATCCCGAGTCCGCCGTCACCACCTGCTACCGCCATCCCGCGGTGGAGTGCCACGTCCGCTGCACCCGCTGCGAGCGCCACATCTGCCCCGACTGCATGCGCGAGGCGTCCGTGGGGCACCACTGCCCCGAGTGCGTGAAGGAGGGGGCGCGGTCCGTCCGGCAGGCCCGGACGATCGTCGGCGGCCGGGTCTCGACGACGCCCGTGGTGACGTACGCGCTGATCGGGCTCAACCTCCTGGCCTACCTGGCGGAGTTGGCGTACCCGCGGATCGTGGACCGGTTCGAGATGGTCGGCGCGCGGCTGGTCGGCCCGGACGGAGGCCACTACGTCTACCAGGGCGGCCACTTCGGCGGCTTCGACGCCGAGGGGGTCGTCGCCGGTGAGTGGGAACGGATGCTCACCAGCGCCTTCCTCCACCTGGAGCCCACCGAGGGCACGTTCGGGATCCTCCACATCGTGATGAACATGATCGCGCTGTGGCAGTTGGGGCGGGTGGTGGAGCCGATGCTCGGTCGTGTCCGCCATGCCGTGCTCTACTTGCTGTCGGCGCTCGGCGGTTCGGTACTCGAACTGCTGCTCGCCGACCCCGGTCAGCCTTCCGTCGGCGCGTCCGGCGCGATCTTCGGCCTGGGGGCCGCGTACTACGTGCTGGCCCGCCGGGTCGGCGCCGACATGGCCTCCGTCAACCGCTTCATGGCGTTCCTGCTGCTGTGGCTGCTGCTCTCCGCCGGGCTCACCTCCTGGCAGGGTCACCTCGGCGGACTGCTGGCGGGCGGCGTGGTGGCGCTGGCGTACGCGTACGCGCCCCGGGACGGGCGCCGGGCGGCGGTGCAGGTGGGTGCGTGCGCGGGGCTGCTGGTGCTGCTGGCGGTGACGGCGGCGGTCAAGGTGTCGGAGATGTCAGGTGGAGGGATCCCCTAGTGAAACGTGCCGGTGTGCTGCTCCTCGCGGCCGTTCCCGTGATCGCCACGGGGGTGTACTTCGTGATGCCGACGGACTCGGCCGACGCCCCGGTGACGCCGCCCGTGGCCACCACCCAGTCGTCCCGTGAGGACGCCAAGAGCCGGGCGGAGCAGGAGCGGGCGGCGGACGACGCGCTGATCGCCGACCTGCCGCCGGGGCTCGCCGCCCCCGCGAAGAAGGAACTGGCCCAGCAGTTGGTGTCCAGCGCCGAGAACTCGACCACGAAGTGGCGCACCTCCTACGGCACCATCGAGGACCTCGGCGACGGGTGCGGCTACACGGCGGGCATCATCGGCTTCTGCACCGGCACCCACGACCTGCTGACCCTGGTCGAGCGCTACACCGAGGCCCACCCGGGCAACGGCCTGGCGGAGTACCTGCCCGCCCTGCGCGAGGTGGACGGCACCGACTCCCACGAGGGCCTGGACCCGGGCTTCACGGCCGCCTGGCAGGCGGAGGCGGAGCTCCCGGCGTTCCGCGAGGCCCAGGAGGAGGAGCGCGACCGCGTCTACTTCGAACCGGCGGTCCGCCTGGCCAAGCTGGACGGCCTCGGCACGCTGGGCCAGTTCGTCTACTTCGACGCGATGGTCTTCCACGGCCCCGACACCGACGCCGCGGGCTTCTACGGGCTGCGCGAGCAGGCCATGCGCAAGGCGAGGACGCCGGGGCAGGGCGGCCCCGAGAAGGCCTACCTGAAAACCTTCCTCGACGTCCGCCGGGACGCCATGAAGGCGAAGCGCCCGGGTATCGACACCTCCCGCGTGGACACCGCGCAGCGCCGGTTCCTGGAGGCCGGGAACATGAAGCTCGACACACCGCTGGTGTGGCAGATGTACGGGGACACCTACCGGCTGCCGTAGGCGCGCATGCGACGGCGCCTGCCCATTGTCCGGTCGGGGACGGGGCAGGCGCCATCAGTGTTCCGCACGCCTTTGTACGGGACGTTCTTCGGTTGTTCCGTCCGTCAGACCGCGAGCGCGCGGTCCGTCGGGCGGATCGGGGCCGGCAGTTCGCTGGCTCCGGTCAGGAAGCTGTCGGCGCCGCGGGCGGCCGAGCGGCCCTCCGCGATCGCCCAGACGATGAGCGACTGGCCGCGGCCGGCGTCACCGGCGACGAACACACCCGGCACGTTCGTCTGGAAGTCGGCGTCCCGGGCGATGTTACCCCGTGCGTCGAGCTCCAGGCCGAACTGGTCGACCAGTCCGTTCTCCCGGTCGGTGCCGGTGAAGCCCATGGCGAGGGTGACCAACTGCGCCGGGATCTTGCGCTCGGTGCCCGGCTTCGGGGTGAGCTTGCCGTCGACGAACTCGACCTCGCTCATGTGCAGCCACTGGACGTTGCCGTCCTCGTCGCCCTCGAAGTGGGTGGTGGAGACGGCGTAGACCCGCTCGCCGCCCTCCTCGTGGGCCGAGGTGACCTTGTAGAGCATCGGGAAGGTCGGCCACGGCTGGCGCACCGCGTCCCGCTCCTCGCCCGGCCGGGGCATGATCTCGAGCTGGGTGACGGAGGCCGCGCCCTGCCGGTGGGCGGTGCCCACGCAGTCGGCGCCGGTGTCGCCGCCGCCGATGACGACGACGTGCTTGCCCTCGGCGGAGATGGGGGCGGTGACGTAGTCGCCCTCCTGGACCTTGTTGGCCAGGGGCAGGTACTCCATGGCCTGGTAGATGCCCTGGAGCTCGCGGCCGGGGACCGGCAGGTCGCGGGCGGTGGTGGCACCGGCGGCGATGACCACGGCGTCGTAGCGCTTCCTGAGGTCGCCGGCCTTGAGGTCGCGGCCGATCTCGACGCCGGTGCGGAAGCGGGTGCCCTCCGCGCGCATCTGCTCGATGCGGCGGTTGATGTGCCGCTTCTCCATCTTGAACTCGGGGATGCCGTAGCGCAGGAGGCCTCCGACGCGGTCCGCGCGCTCGTAGACGGCGACGGTGTGGCCGGCCCGGGTGAGCTGCTGGGCGGCGGCCAGGCCCGCCGGGCCCGAGCCGATGACGGCGACGGTCTTGCCCGACAGGCGCTCGGGGATCTGCGGGGCGACGTCCCCGGTCTCCCACGCCTTGTCGATGATCGAGACCTCGACGTTCTTGATGGTGACCGGCGGCTGGTTGATGCCGAGCACGCACGCCGACTCGCACGGAGCCGGGCACAGGCGGCCGGTGAACTCCGGGAAGTTGTTGGTGGCGTGCAGGCGCTCCTGCGCGGCCTGCCAGTCCTCGCGGTAGGCGTAGTCGTTCCACTCGGGGATCAGGTTCCCGAGCGGGCAGCCGTTGTGACAGAACGGGATGCCGCAGTCCATGCACCGGCTGGCCTGCTTGCTGATGATCGGCAGCAGGGAGCCGGGGACGTAGACCTCGTTCCAGTCCTTGACGCGCTCCTCGACGGGGCGGGTCTTGGCGACCTCGCGTCCGTGGTTCAGGAAGCCCTTGGGATCAGCCATTGGTCGCCGCCTCCATCATCTTCTCGGTGGTCTCGGTCTCGGAGAGACCGGCTCGCTCGGCGGCGTCCTTGGCGGCGAGCACTGCCTTGTACGTGCTGGGGATGATCTTGCTGAAGCGCTCCACGGCGGCGGGCCACTCGGCGAGCAGCTTCTCGGCGACGGTCGAGCCCGTCTCCTCCCGGTGCCGGCGCACCACGTCGTGCAGCCAGTCGCGGTCGGCGTCGTCGAGCGCCTCGATCGCGCCGACGTTGCCGGCGTTGACGTTGTCGCGGTCCAGGTCGACGACGTAGGCGACGCCGCCGGACATGCCGGCCGCGAAGTTGCGCCCGGTCTCGCCGAGGACGACCGCGTGGCCGCCGGTCATGTACTCGCAGCCGTGGTCGCCCACGCCCTCGGAGACGACCAGCGCGCCGGAGTTGCGGACGCAGAAGCGCTCGCCCACCTTGCCGCGCAGGAACATCTCGCCGCCCGTGGCGCCGTAGCCGATGGTGTTGCCGGCGATGGTGGAGTACTCGGCGAGGTGGTCGGCGCCCCGGTCCGGGCGGACGATCACGCGGCCGCCGGACAGGCCCTTGCCGACGTAGTCGTTGGCGTCGCCCTCCAGGCGCAGCGTGATGCCGCGCGGGACGAAGGCGCCGAAGGACTGGCCGGCGGAGCCGGTGAAGGTGATGTCGACGGTGTCGTCGGGCAGGCCCGCACCGCCGAACTTCTTCGTCACCTCGTGGCCGAGCATGGTGCCGACCGTGCGGTTGATGTTGCGGATCGCGACCTGGGCGCGCACCGGCGCGGCGTCGGTGGCCTCGGAGGCGGCCAGCGCGTCCGACGCGAGCTTGATCAACTGGTTGTCGAGCGCCTTCTCCAGGCCGTGGTCCTGGCCGACGGCCTGGTGGCGCACCGCACCCTCGGGCAGCGCGGGCACGTGGAACAGCGGCTCCAGGTCGAGGCCCTGCGCCTTCCAGTGGTCGACGGCGCGGGTGACGTCGAGGGTCTCGGCGTGGCCGACGGCCTCCTCGATGGAGCGGAAGCCCAGCTCGGCGAGGATCTCGCGGACCTCCTCGGCGATGAACCGGAAGAAGTTCACGATGTACTCGGCCTTGCCGGAGAACCTCTCGCGCAGCACCGGGTTCTGGGTGGCGATGCCGACCGGGCAGGTGTCCAGGTGGCAGACGCGCATCATGACGCAGCCGGAGACGACGAGCGGCGCGGTGGCGAAACCGAACTCCTCGGCGCCGAGCAGCGCGGCGATGACGACGTCCCGGCCGGTCTTGAGCTGGCCGTCGGTCTGGACGACGATGCGGTCGCGCAGGCCGTTGAGCAGCAGGGTCTGCTGGGTCTCGGCGAGGCCGAGCTCCCAGGGGCCGCCCGCGTGCTTGAGACTCGTCAGAGGAGAGGCACCCGTGCCGCCGTCGTGGCCGGAGATGAGCACCACGTCCGCGTGCGCCTTGGACACACCCGCCGCGACCGTGCCGACGCCGACCTCGGAGACCAGCTTGACGTGGATCCGCGCCTGCGGGTTCGCGTTCTTCAGGTCGTGGATGAGCTGGGCCAGGTCCTCGATGGAGTAGATGTCGTGGTGCGGCGGCGGGGAGATCAGGCCGACGCCGGGGGTGGAGTGCCGGGTCTTGGCGACCCAGGGGTACACCTTGTGGCCGGGCAACTGGCCGCCCTCGCCGGGCTTGGCGCCCTGGGCCATCTTGATCTGGATGTCGTCGGCGTTGACGAGGTACTCGGAGGTGACGCCGAAGCGGCCGGAGGCGACCTGCTTGATCGACGAACGCCGCGCCGGGTCGTACAGGCGCTCCGGGTCCTCGCCGCCCTCGCCGGTGTTGGACTTGCCGCCGAGCTGGTTCATGGCGATGGCGAGGGTCTCGTGCGCCTCCTGGGAGATGGAGCCGTACGACATGGCTCCGGTGGAGAAGCGCTTGACGATCTCGGAGACGGGCTCGACCTCGTCCAGGGGGATCGGCTGCCGGCCCGACTTGAAGCCGAACAGGCCGCGCAGCGTCATGAGGCGCTCGGACTGCTCGTTCACACGCTCGGTGTACTTCTTGAAGATGTCGTACGTGCCGGAGCGCGTGGAGTGCTGGAGGCGGAAGACCGTCTCCGGGTCGAACAGGTGCGGTTCGCCCTCGCGGCGCCACTGGTACTCGCCGCCGATGTCCAGCGCGCGGTGGGCGGGCGCGATGCCGCTGGCCGGGTACGCCTTGGCGTGGCGGGCGGCGACCTCCTCGGCGACGACGTCGATGCCGACGCCGCCGATCTTGGTGGCGGTGCCGTTGAAGTACTTGGCGACGAAGGCCTCGTCGAGGCCGACGGCCTCGAAGACCTGGGCACCGCGGTAGGAGGCGACGGTGGAGATGCCCATCTTGGACATGACCTTGAGGACGCCCTTGCCGAGGGCGTAGATCAGATTGCGGATGGCCTGCTCGGGCTCGGCGTCGGGCAGGAAGGTGCCCGCGCGGACCAGGTCCTCGACGGACTCCATGGCCAGGTACGGGTTGACCGCAGCGGCGCCGTAGCCGATGAGCAGGGCGACGTGGTGGACCTCGCGGACGTCGCCGGCCTCGACCAGCAGGCCCACCTGGGTGCGCTGCTTGGTGCGGATGAGGTGGTGGTGGACGGCCGCGGTGAGCAGCAGTGACGGGATCGGCGCGTGCTCGGCGTCCGAGTGGCGGTCGGAGAGGACGATCAGCCGGGCGCCGTTCTCGATCGCGGCGTCGGCCTCGGCGCAGATCTCCTCTATGCGCGCGGCCAGCGCGTCGCCGCCGCCGTGCACCCGGTAGAGACCGGAGAGGGTCGCGGCCTTGAAGCCGGGCATGTCCCCGTCGGCGTTGATGTGGATGAGCTTGGCGAGCTCGTCGTTGTCGATCACCGGGAAGGGCAGCAGGACGCTGCGGCAGGACGCGGCCGACGGCTCCAGCAGGTTGCCCTGCGGACCCAGGGAGGAGCGCAGGGAGGTGACCAGCTCCTCGCGGATCGCGTCCAGCGGCGGGTTGGTGACCTGCGCGAAGAGCTGGGTGAAGTAGTCGAAGAGCAGTCGGGGGCGGTCGGAGAGCGCGGCGATCGGCGAGTCCGTGCCCATGGAGCCGATCGGCTCGGCGCCGGCCTTGGCCATCGGCGCGACGATGACGCGCAGCTCCTCCTCGGTGTACCCGAAGGTCTGCTGGCGGCGGGTGACCGAGGCGTGGGTGTGCACGATGTGCTCGCGCTCGGGCAGGTCGGACAGCTCGATCTCGCCGGCCTCGATCCACTCGGCGTACGGCTGCTCCGCCGCGAGCTGGGCCTTGATCTCGTCGTCCTCGATGATGCGGTGCTCGGCGGTGTCCACGAGGAACATGCGGCCGGGCTGCAGGCGGCCCTTGCGGACGACCTTGGCCGGGTCGATGTCCAGGACGCCGACCTCGGAGCCGAGGACGACGAGGCCGTCGTCGGTGACCCAGTAGCGGCCGGGGCGCAGACCGTTGCGGTCGAGCACGGCGCCGACCTGGGTGCCGTCGGTGAAGGTGACGCAGGCGGGACCGTCCCAGGGCTCCATCATCGTGGAGTGGAACTGGTAGAAGGCGCGCCGGGCCGCGTCCATGGAGTCGTGGTTCTCCCACGCCTCCGGGATCATCATCAGCACGGAGTGCGGCAGCGAACGCCCGCCGAGGTGCAGCAGCTCCAGGACCTCGTCGAAGGAGGCGGAGTCGGAGGCGTCGGGCGTGCAGATCGGGAAGAGCCGCGCCAGGTCCGAGGACGAGCCGCCGTGCCCACGGTCGGCGGAGCCGAACAGCTCGGAGGCGAGCTGGGACTCGCGGGCGACCATCCAGTTGCGGTTGCCCTTGACCGTGTTGATCTCGCCGTTGTGCGCGACGAAGCGGTACGGGTGGGCGAGCGGCCAGGCCGGGAAGGTGTTCGTCGAGAACCGGGAGTGCACGAGCGCGATCGCGGAGGCGAAGCGGCGGTCGGACAGGTCCGGGAAGAAGGGCTCGAGCTGGCCGGTGGTCAGCATGCCCTTGTAGACGATGGTCCGCGCGGACAGCGACGGGAAGTAGACGCCGGCCTCGCGCTCGGCGCGCTTGCGCAGCGCGAAGGCGGGGCGGTCCAGCGCGATGCCCCGCGAGACGCCGTCGGCCACGAAGATCTGGCGGAAGACCGGCATGGTCGAGCGGGCGGTGGCGCCGAGCATCTGCGGGGCGACCGGGACCTCGCGCCAGCCGAGGACGGTGAGGCCCTCCTCGGCCGCGATCGTCTCGATCCGCGAGACGGCCTCCTCGGTGCCGTCCACCGGCAGGAAGGCGATGCCGACGGCGTACGCGCCGGCCTCGGGCAGTTCGAATCCGGCCACCTCGCGGAAGAAGGCGTCCGGCACCTGGGAGAGGATGCCCGCACCGTCGCCCGAGTCGGGCTCGGAGCCGGTGGCACCGCGGTGCTCCAGGTTGCGCAGCACGGTGAGCGCCTGGTCGACCAGGGTGTGCGATGCCTCGCCGGTGAGAGTGGCGACGAAACCGACGCCGCAGGCGTCGTGCTCGTTGCGGGGGTCGTACATACCCTGCGCAGCAGGGCGAGCATCCATGAAGGACCGGTTCTGGCCATTCGCGGAGTGCTGGGACGGCTGGCGCGGCGTACGCATCGGCTCTCCCGTCGTCGTCATCTGGCATGTGCAAGTGCCGAGGGACGACGTTGGCCCTCTGCGTGAGTGCAAAATTTGGTGCAGATTACATGATGGAGCGATTCTCGGGAAGCGGGATAATCCGTTCCAACATGCGGACACCCAGGGTGTGCGGCGGGGGTACCACGCCCTGCGGTGGAGGCTATGGAGACCGAAGCGGACAGATCGATGTCCGTCGGCCCGAGGACGCGAAGGGAGCTCCGTCGCTCGCTCCGCGGATGCGCGGCAGGCCTCATTGCCCGCAGCGCTTACGGCTCATGCCCGGAGATTACGCACTCGAAACCAGCGAGTAACGGCTACTTATGCGGACAACCGCATAAGTTCGAGCCGGACTATCCTACGGCCGTGCCGAACAGGCTGCCCAGGACGTACGTCACACCGGCCGCCGCGCCACCGAGGGCGAGCTGCCGCAGGCCGCTGTACCACCAACTGCGTGCCGTCACCTTGGCGACCACCGCGCCGCACAGGAAGAGCCCGGCCAGCGCCAGCAGCACCGCCGGCCACAACGCGCCGGCGCCGAGCAGGAAGGGCAGCACGGGGAGCAGGGCGCCCAGCGCGAAGGAGCCGAAGGACGACACGGCCGCGACGGTGGGCGAGGGCAGGTCACCGGGATCGATACCCAGCTCCTCCCGGGCGTGTATCTCCAGGGCCTGCTCGGGGTCGCGGGAGAGCTGCCGGGCCACCTCGCGCGCGAGGTCCGGCTCCACACCCCGCGCCTCGTAGAGCGCGGCCAGCTCGGCCTCCTCGTCCGCCGGGTGCTTCCTCAGCTCCCGGCGCTCGACGTCCAGCTCGGCCTCCACCAGCTCGCGCTGCGAGGCGACGGAGGTGTACTCGCCGGCGGCCATGGAGAAGGCGCCCGCGGCGAGACCGGCGAGACCGCTCAGCACGACGGTCTGCTGACTCGCCGCCCCGCCGGCGACACCGGTCATCAGGGCGAGGTTGGAGACCAGTCCGTCCATCGCGCCGAAGACGGCGGGGCGCAGCCAACCGCCGTTCACGTCGCGGTGCGTGTGGTTGTCGCGGTGCGCCTCGTGCAGCGGCGCCTCGGTCTCGATGATGGCCATGCGGGTCCCCCGGAAGTCGGTTCGGCAGTTGGTTCGAAAGTTGGTTCGGGACTCGGTGTGGAGTCGGCGGTGCAGCCAGATTGGACGAGTTCTACTTCTCGACAACACCCAATCTACGCCGGTCATTTCCGCCTCGCCAGCAAGGAAAGGCTGGGCTTACCTGCGGCTTTAACCTCTCGCGCTCATTCGTGATCTTGCCCGCACAGATGTCGACCGGGTGACGCTCAGCCCCGTGAGGCTGTGCGGCGCGCCGCACCGGGGACAGATGCGCAAAGGGAGAGGAGAGGCCGCATGGCATCCACCGCCTGCATTCCCCCGGCCCCCGCGCACGGGGACGCCGTCGGGCTCCGCGAACGGGCCCGCGGCGCGCTGCTGGGCCTGGCCGTCGGTGACGCTCTCGGGGCGCCGGCCGAGAACATGAAGCCCTCCGAGATCCGCGCCCGGTGGGGCCGCATCACGGGATACGTGGCCAAGAAGCCGGCCGGCACCGACGACACCGAGTACGCGATCTTCTCGGGCCTGCTGCTGGCCCGGTACGGGTCCGCGCTCACCCCGGCCCGGGTGGAGACGGCCTGGCACGAGTGGATCGCGGACCGGGAGGAGGGCCCGTTCCGGGGCGCGGGCTTCAGCGAACGCGGCACCCTGGAGAACCTGCGCCGGGGTCTGGCCGCCCCCATCTCCGCCCAGCACCGCCACGCCTGGAGCGACGGACTGGCCATGCGGGCCGCGCCCTACGGTGTCTTCGCGGCGGGCCGTCCCGCCGAGGCGGCCCGCCTGGTGGCGATCGACGGCTCGGTCAGCCACGAGGGCGAGGGCATCTACGGCGGCCAGGCGGTGGCGGCGGGCGTCGCGGCGGCGATGACCGGGGCGCCGACCGTCGCGGTCGTGGCCTCCGCCCTGGCCGTCGTCCCGGACGACTCCTGGACGGCGCGCTGCCTGCGCCGCGCGATGACGGCGGCCCACCTGGGCGAACGCGCCGTCCGCTCCGCGGTGGTCATCGGCGGCTACCCCTGGACCGACCTGGCCCCCGAGGCCGTCGCCCTCGCCTTCGGCGCGTACGCGGCGGCCGACGGCGACTTCACGGACGCGGTGCTGACGGCCGTCAACATGGGCCGCGACGCCGACACCACGGCAGCGGTCGCCGGCGCCCTGGCCGGCGCGGCCCGGGGGGTCGCCGCCATCCCCGCCGAGTGGGCGTCGGCCATCGGCCCGGCCCGCGGCACCTGCCTGCCGGCGATGGCCGGCCACCACGTGCTGGAGGTGGCGGACCTGCTGACGCGGGGCGCCCAGACGCCGCAGGAGCGCGCACACACCACCAGGCCCGGGGACGTCCCACCGGTCGAGCCACCTCTCCGGGGCCACACCCCGGCCCAGGCCGAACGCCCCGCACCGCACACCGGTTCCGTACCGTGCCCCGTCGGCGCGGCCCCCACCGGGCCGACGCCCGCACCGCACCCCGGGCCGACACCCACCTCAGGGCCCACACCGGAGCCCGGGCGGCAGCCCGCACCAGAGCCGGGGCCGCTGCCCGCACCAGAGCCCGGGCCGACGCCCACCTCAGCGCCCGCACCAGAGCCCGGGCCGCGGCCCGCACCAGAGCCCGAGCCGACGCCCACCTCAGCGCCCGCACCAGAGCCCAGGCCGCGGCCCGCACCAGAGCCCGAGCCGACGCCCACCTCAGCGCCCGCACCAGAGCCCGGGCGGCAGCCCGCACCAGAGCCGGGGCCGCTGCCCGCACCAGAGCCCGGGCCGACGCCCACCTCAGCGCCCGCACCAGAGCACGGGCCGCGGCCCGCACCAGAGCCCGAGCCGACGCCCACCTCAGCGCCCGCACCAGAGCACGGGCCGCGGCCCGCACCAGAGCCCGAGCCGACGCCCACCTCAGCGCCCGCACCAGAGCCCGGGCGGCAGCCCGCACCAGAGCCGGGGCCGCTGCCCGCACCAGAGCCCGGGCCGACGCCCACCTCAGCGCCCGCACCAGAGCACGGGCGGCAGCCCGCGCCGGGGTACGAGCCACGGCCGGCACCGGGCGACGGGCCCGCTCCGACACCCGCCGACGGGCTCGCCCGACTCGACGACGGGCTCGGTCCGGCACCAGGCGACGCGCGCCCACAAGCAGGCCCGCACCGCCCACCCCCAGCACACGACGCCCCCGCACGGAACGACACCCCCACGGCAGCGGACCGGCGTCCAGCCCCGCGCGGCGCGGCCGCACCGGAGGCGGGCCCCGCAGGAGACGGGGGGCCCGCGCCCGCGCCGGACGGCGACGCGGCGGCCGGGGTGACGCCGTGAGCAGGGCACGTCCCGGCGGTGAGGAACCGGTCACCACCGCGTACGTCGCCCCGCCCGGCGCGCCGGCGGAGGCCGGGTCCGCCGGGAGCGGGCACCGGCCGGGGGCCGAAGCCGCCGCACCGGCCCTCCCCGTGACACGGCCCGACCGCATCGAAGGGCTCCTCCTCGGCCTCGCCGCGGGGGACGCCGCCGGCTGGCCCGCCGCCCGGCACCGGGCGGCCCGGATGCCCGAGTGGACCCGGCGCCTCACCCGCGAGCTGGACACCTTCGCCGAGCAGAACGCGACCACCACCCTCCCCGTGCCCATCGCCCTGAACCAGCCCCCGGAGCCGCTGCGCCTGGGCCCGTCCGACGATGCCGAGTGGGCGGCGTTCGCGGCGGAGGCGGTGCTGCGCGCCGGGGACGACAGCGCGCTCGGGGACCTCAGCCGGGAACGCCGGATGCGGGCGGCGATCGACCTGACCTGGAACGCCGTCGCCAGCGAGGTGGCGGCGGCGACGGAGCGCGCCCCGGAGACCGAGTCGGCGGTGCTGCCACTGCGGGCCCGCATCTCGGTCAGGGCCGGACTCGGCAACCTCGCCACCGGCCTGCGCCCGCCCGCCACCGGCCACGACAACCCGCACTACTTCGACGACGCCGCCTGCGTCCGGGCCTGCGTCCTCGCCGTCGCCCATCCGGGCGCCCCGCGACTCGCCGCCGACCTCGCCGAGTTCGACGCCCGCTACACCCAGGACGGCGACGGCGTACACGGCGCCCGGGCCATGGCGGCGGCACTGGCGTGCGCCCTCGACGGCGCCACCGTACGCACCTGCGTGACGGCCGCGCTCGCCGAGCTGCCCGAGGAGACGGAGATCGGCCGCAACGCCCGCCAGGCGCTGGCCCTGGCCGCGGACGCCGAGAGCACCTTCGCCCTCGTCCCGCTGCTGGAGCACAGAATCGTCGACCACGTCTACAGCTACGGCATCGCCGCCGCCGAGACCGTACCGGTCGCCCTGGCCCTGGCCACCGCCGCCCATGGCCGCCTCGCGGAGGCGGTACCGGCCGCGGCCTGTCTCTCCAGGGTCGCGGACTCCGCTCCCGCACTGGCCGGCGCACTCACCGGCGCGCTGGGCGGCGGCGCGTCGATCCCCGCGTCCTGGCGGGAGACCTGCCGCACCCTCCCCGGCTGCGTGCTCCCCCGCCTCACCGGTACCGACCTGGTCGAACTCGCCGGACTCCTGCACGCCACGCGACCGTCCCGACGAGAAGGCCGGGAAGGTCGGGACGAACAGGACGAACAGGACGAACACGAAGGATGAGAAGGATGAGAAGGAAGAAGGGCGACACGCGACATGAGGACACCCGGCACAGCGGAGAACGGCACGACGACCCTGGAGGAGCGCGTCACCGGCGCCCTCGTCGGCGCGGCCGTCGGTGACGCGCTCGGCGGTCCGGTCGAGGGCTACTCCCCCGAGCAGATCCTCGAACGCCACGGCGGCCGCGTCCACGGCATCGTCGGCCCGTGGAACGGCGAGGCCTGGCGCACCGCCCGCCCCATCGCCCCGTACCACAAGGGCGACGGACACGTCACCGACGACACCTTGATGACCCACGCGCTGGTACGGGTGTACGACACCGTCCGCGACCACCTCGACGCCTACGCGGTCGCCGAGCACCTGGTCCCGGACCTGATGACCACCCCGCGCTGGATCCCGGAACTGGAGGCCGAGGCGCTCCCCCTCCAGCGGATCTTCCTGGCGGAGAAGTGGCTGGTGGCGAGGATCCACTACGGCCACGTCGACCCGCGCGAGGCGGGCACCGGCAACATCGTCAACTGCGGTGCCGCGATGTACACGGCCCCCGTCGGCCTGGTCAACGCCGCCAATCCGGCGGGCGCCTACGCCGAGGCCCTGGACGTCGCGGGCGCGCACCAGTCGTCGTACGGCCGTGAGGCGGCCGGTGTCCTCGCGGCAGGGGTGGCCGCGGCCTGCGCGCCCGGGGCGACGCCGGACTCGGTGGTGGCGGCGTGCCTGGCCCTGGCGAAGGACGGCACCCGGGCGGCGATCGAGGCGGTCTGCGAAGCCGCCTCGCGTCACTCGGACTTCGAGTCGGCGCTCGTGCCGCTGCGGGAGGCGGTGGCACCGTACGACACCGTGGGCTCCGACTATCGCGCGCCCTCGCTCGGCGCCCGCCGCCCGTCCCGCCTGCACGCGATCGAGGAACTGCCCATCGCCCTCGGCATGCTGCTCGTCTCCGGCGGCGACTACCGGCACGCGGTCCTCGGCTCGGTGAACTACGGCCGCGACTGCGACTCCATCGCCACGATGGCGGGCGCGCTGGCCGGTGCGCTGGGCTCACCGGTCCCGGAGGACTGGGCGAAGGCAGTCGCGGAGGCGAGCCGCCTCGACCTGTGGGAACCGGCCGCGACGCTCGCCACCGTGGCCCGGGAGGTCTTCGAGCGCGACGTGGCGCGACGCCGCGTCCACGAGCGGGCGTTCACCGCGATCGGAGGCGCGAGGTGCTCCGGCTGACCTGGGTCCAGCCCGAGGACCTGATCGGCCACGAACTGCGCCAGGCGGCGCAGGACGGCCGCGACCCGTCGGCGATCGCGGCCCGCTGGAGAGCGGCGGGCGGCGGCGAGGCCCCCGCCCGGGCGGGCGCGTCCGCGCGGCCGGCCTCCCCCGGCCTCCGCCTCCTGGCGGCAGACCTGCTGGACGAACTGGCCGCCCTGCCCAGCCCTTCGGCGGACGAGGAACCGACGGACCTCGACCGGATCAGGCCCCTGTGTCCCGACTGGCCCGCACCCCGCCCCGCGACCGTGTCACCGGCCCGCCTGGAAGCCGCCTGGCTCGGCCGGGCCGCCGGCTGCCTCCTGGGCAAGCCCGTCGAGAAGCTCCCCCTGACCGGCATCCGCCTCCTCGCCCGGGCCGCCGGCAACTGGCCCCCGACCACCTACTTCACCGCCCGTGGCCTCCCCGAGGACCTCACCGCCGCATACCCCTGGAACCGCCGCTCCGCCCCCACCTCCCTCGCCGAGAACATCGACGGCATGCCCGAGGACGACGACCTCGACTACCCCCTGCTCAACCTCCTGCTCCTCCAGCGCCACGGCAGGGCCTTCACCACCGCCGACGTCGCCCGCGTCTGGCTCGACGAGCTCCCCGCCGGCCGCACCTTCACCGCCGAACGCATCGCCTACCGCAACCTCCTCACCGGCCTCGAACCCCCGCACACCGCCCGCCACCGCAACCCCTTCCGCGAGTGGATCGGCGCCCTGATCCGCGCCGACGTGCACGGCTGGACCAACCCCGGCGACCCGGCCGCCGCCGCCGAGCAGGCCCACCGCGACGCGACCCTCACCCACACCGCCAACGGCGTCTATGCGGCCATGTTCGCGGCGGCCGTCATCGCCACCGCCGCCGCCGGCACACACGACGTCCACGCCTGTCTGCGCGCCGGCCTCGCGGTCGTACCGTCCGGCTCCCGCCTCGCCGAAGCCGTCGGACAGGCCATCGGCCTCGCCCGCACGCACCCCGACTTCGACACGGTCGTCGACGCCCTGCACGCCCGCCACTCCCCCAGCCACCACTGGGTCCACGCCGTCCCCAACACCGCCCTGACCGCCGCCGCCCTCACCCACGCGGACGGCGACTTCACCGGCTCGGTCTCCCGCGTCGTCTCGGGAGGCTGGGACACCGACTCCAACGGCGCCACCGCCGGCAGCGTCGCCGGCCTCCTCGCCGGTTCACCGGCCGCGCTGCCCGAGCACTGGACGGCCCCGCTCAAGAACCGCCTCGCCACCTCGGTCGGCGATTTCGCGGGCACCGGCTTCGACACCCTCGCCCACCTCACCCACACGGAGGCCACCCGCCCATGCCCCGGCCCGTCGTGACTCCCCCCGCTCCCGCCCCGCCTCCCCTGGCCGGCCTGCGCGTCCTCGACCTCGCCACCCTCTTCGCCGGCCCCCTCGCCGCCACCATGCTCGGGGACTTCGGCGCCGAAGTGATCAAGGTCGAACACCCCGACCGGCCCGACCCCTCCCGGGGCCACGGCCCGTCCAAGGACGGCATCGGCCTGTGGTGGAAGGTGCTGGGCCGCAACAAGCGCACGATCACCCTGGACCTGTCCAGGCCCGCGGGCCGCACCACGCTGCTCCGCCTCGCCGCGACCACGGACGTCGTCGTCGAGAACTTCCGCCCGGGCACCCTGGAAAAGTGGGGCCTGGGCTGGGACGAGCTGTCCGCCGTCAACCCGCGCCTGGTCCTCACCCGGGTCACCGGCTTCGGCCAGTTCGGCCCGTACGCGCGCCGCCCGGGCTTCGGCACGCTCGCCGAGGCGATGAGCGGCTTCGCCGCGATGACCGGGGAGCCGGACGCGCCCCCGACGCTGCCGCCGTTCGGCCTCGCGGACTCGATCGCCGCCCTGGCGACGGCGTACGCCGTGATGACCGCGCTGGCCGCCCGGGAACGCACCGGCGAGGGACAGGTGGTCGACATGGCGATCATCGAGCCGATCCTGACCGTGCTGGGCCCCCAGCCGACCTGGTACGACCAGCTCGGCCACGTCCAGCCCCGCACCGGCAACCGCTCCCAGAACAACGCCCCGCGCAACACCTACCGCACCGCCGACGGCACCTGGGTCGCCGTGTCCACGTCGGCCCAGTCGGTCGCCGAGCGCGTGATGCGCCTGGTGGGCCGCCCGGAGCTGATCGACGAACCCTGGTTCGCCACGGGCGCGGACCGGGCCCGGCACGCCGACGTGCTCGACGCGGCGGTCGGCGACTGGATCGCCCGGCACGGCCGCGCCGACGTACTCGCCGAGTTCGAGAAGGCCGAGGCCGCCGTCGCCCCGGTCCAGGACGTGCGGGACGTGATGGCCGACCCGCAGTACCAGGCCCTCGACACCGTCACCACCGTCGACGACCCCGAGCTGGGCCCGCTGCGCATGCAGAACGTCCTCTTCCGGCTCTCCGCCACCCCCGGCGCGATCCGCTGGGCGGGCCGCCCGCACGGCGCGGACACCGAGGAGGTGCTGACCGGGCTGGGCCTGACACCGGCGGATGTGAAGGAGCTGCGTGAGGAGGGCGTCGTATGACCGCACCCGCACTGACCTGGTTGTACGCCCCCGGGGACCGGCCTCGGGTGGTCGCCAAGGCGCTGGCCGCCGGAGCCGACGTCGTGGTGGTCGACCTGGAGGACGCGGTCGCCCCGGACCGCAAGGACTACGCCCGGAAGGCCACCGCCGAGCTGCTCACCGAGCCGCAGCCGGTGCCGGTGCACGTCCGCGTCAACGCCCTGGACGGGCCCCTCGCCGCGGCGGACCTGACGGCACTGGCCGCGCTGCCGGGACTGTCCGGGCTGCGGCTGCCCAAGGTGATGGCCCCGGAGCAGATCACCGGCGTCGCGGCGGCCACCGGCGGGCCGCCCCTGTACGCGCTCCTGGAGACGGCCCTCGGCGTCGAGCGGGCGTACCGGATCGCCGCCGCCCACCCGTCGCTGCGCGGGATCGCCCTCGGCGAGGCGGACCTCCGCGCCGACCTGGGCGTACGCGGCGACACGGGCCTCGACTGGTCGCGCTCGCGCGTGGTCGTGGCCGCGCGGGCGGCGGGCCTCGCGCCGCCGTCGCAGACGGTGCATCCGGACACCCGGGACCTGGAGGGTCTCGCGGCGTCCTGCGCCCACGGCCGTGCCCTGGGCTTCCTCGGGCGTGCCGCGATCCATCCCCGCCAGTTGCCGATCATCGAGCGGGCGTATCTGCCGACCGAGCGGGAGCTGGAGGAGGCGGAGACGATCGTCAAGGCGGCCACCGCGCAGCCGGGCGCGCTGGCGCTGCCGGACGGGCGGTTCGTCGACGCGGCGGTGGTGGCGACGGCTCAGCGCACCCTGTCGCTGGCCCGGCGGCCCACCCTGTCCTGACACACGCCGAGGGCGCCCGGTCAGTTCCGGGCGCCCTCGGTGTCGTGCGGCGGCGGGCGGTCAGCCCTTCTTGGCCGAGTCGGCGCCGTCCTTCACGTCCTTCACGTCCTTGTCGTCGTCCTCCACGGTGCCGGCGTCATCGGCCTCACCGGCACCCTTGCCGTCCCCGGCGCCCCCGGCGTCCCCGGCGTCCCCGGCTGCCCTGGAGCCCGCGTCCGCGTCCGCGTCGTCCTCCGTCGCGTCGTCCCCGGTGTCGCCACCGGCGGACTCCGCGCCCGGCTCGACCACGGCCTCCCGGCCCGGCCGCATCCGTGCCGAGAGCACGATGTAGACCACGGCGAGCAGGAAGACGAAGAGCGCGGTCCAGTTGTTCAGCCTGAGGCCCAGGATGTGGTGGGCGTCGTCGACGCGCATGTACTCGATCCAGAACCGGCCCGCGCAGTACGCGGCGACGTAGAGCGCGAACGCCCGCCCGTGGCCGAGCTCGAAGCGGCGGTCGGCCCAGATGACGAGCAGGGCGACGCCGATGCACCACAGCGACTCGTACAGGAAGGTCGGGTGGTAGGTGCCCGGTACCCGGCCGTCGGCCGACGAGGTGATCTCCACGGCCCAGGGCAGGTCGGTGGCCCTGCCGTACAGCTCCTGGTTGAACCAGTTGCCCCAGCGGCCGATGGCCTGCGCGAGGGCGATGCCGGGGGCGACGGCGTCGGCGTACGCGGGCATGGGGACGCCCCGGCGGCGGGCGCCGATCCAGGCGCCGACCGCGCCGAAGGCGATCGCACCCCAGATGCCGAGGCCGCCCTCCCAGATCTTGAAGGCGTCGACCCAGTCACGGCCCTCGCTGAAGTAGAGCTGGTAGTCCGTGATCACGTGGTAGAGCCGGCCGCCGATCAGGCCGAAGGGAACGGCCCAGACCGCGATGTCGGCCACCGTGCCGGGCCGCCCGCCCCGGGCGACCCAGCGCTTGTTGCCGAGCCAGACGGCAACGAAGACGCCGATGATGATGCAGAACGCATAGCCGCGCAGCGGGATGGGACCGAGGTGCAGCACCCCGCGCGACGGGCTGGGAATGAAGGCAAGTTCCATGGCAGGGTCGACGCTACCGTGTCGGGCGCTACCCGCGACGGGCAGCCCGGCTACGGGTCCGTAACGGGCGGACGGAAGGCGCGCCCCACGGACGCCCCGCGGGGCGCTCCGCCACCGCACACCACCGCGCTACTTGTCGGCGTCCTGCACCATCTGCTTCAGCTTCGCCGGTGTCATGGAGCCGTCCTGGTAGATGTTCTCGCCGTCCAGCAGGACGGTCGGCGTGCCACTGAAGCCGCCGGCCAGGAAGGCCTTGTTGGACTTCTCCACCCAACTGTTGTGCTTGCCGCCCTCGACGCACTCCTGGAAGCGGGCGGTGTCGAGGCCGTCCACCTTGCCCGCCAGTTCGATCAGCTTGTTCTCGTCGGCGAAGGCGTCGTCGGTCTCCGCCGGCTGGTTGGTGAACAGCACGTCGTGGTACGGCGTGAACTTGCCGGCGTCCTGGGCGCAGGCCGCGGCGTTGGCGGCCTTGCGGGAGCCGGTGCCGCCCATGTTGCCGTCGATGATCGTCGCCAGGTGGTACTCGACCTTGAGCTGCCCGGCGTCGGCGAGCTCGTGGATCGTGTCGCGGTACGCCAGCTCGAAGGCCTTGCAGGCCGGGCAGCGGAAGTCCTCCCAGATGACGAGCGTCGACTTGGCGCTCTCCTCGCCGACGGGGATGGCGAGGCCGTCCTTGCCCTGCGCACCCGAGGGCGCCACGATCGGGCCGGCCGCCTCACTGCCGTCGTCCTTGCCCGCGTTGGCGGCGACCACGCCGATCACCGCCGCGAGCCCCAGGACGCAGACCACGCTCGCCCCGACGATCAGCGCGCGCCGGCGCTTGTCCCTGGACTTCTGCTTGTCGCGCGCGGCCGCCACCTTCTGACGGGCGGTGCGCTTTCCCTCTCGGTTCTTCTCGCTCACACCCCGCAGAACGAACCGGGGAGGCGCAGCGCGCCTCCCCGGTCCCAGGTCCACCCGTACGAGGGACCTCTGTCACCTGCTCGCCGTCACGCCTGTCCGCGCACGCCCTTCGCCAGCTCGGCGGCGAGCGTCCGCACGCCCTCCAGGCCGGCCGCGTCGTCGGGGGCGTCCAGCATCCGCTTGACGAACGCCGAGCCCACGATCACGCCGTCGGCGAAGCCGGCCACCTCGGCGGCCTGCGCGGCGTTGGAGACGCCGAGCCCGACGCAGACGGGGATGCCGGTGGTGGCGCGGGTACGCCGCACCAGGTCCTCGGCCTGCGCGCCGACCGACTCGCGGGTGCCGGTGACGCCCATGAGGGAGGCGGCGTAGACGAAGCCGCTGCCGGCCGCGGTGATCTCGGCGAGCCGCGCGTCCTTGCTGCTGGGCGCGACCACGAAGACCGTGGCGAGCCCGTGCTTCTCGGCGTGCTCCCGCCACAGCGCGGACTCCTGGACGGGCAGGTCGGGCAGGATGCACCCGGCGCCGCCCGCCTCGGCCAGCTCGGCGGTGAAGCGCTCGACGCCGTAGCGGTCGATGGGGTTCCAGTACGTCATCACGAGGATCGGCTTGCCGGTGGCCGCGTGCGCCTCCCGGACGGTCCGCATGACGTCGGCGATGCGCACGCCGCCGCGCAGGGCGATGTCGTCGGCGGTCTGGATGACGGGCCCGTCGAGGACCGGGTCGCTGTGCGGCAGACCGACCTCGACGACGTCGGCGCCGCCCTCGATCACGGCCTTGACCGCCTCGATGCCGCCGTCCACGGTCGGGAACCCGGCCGGGAGGTAGGCGATGAGGGCGGAGCGGCCCTCGGCCTTCGCCGCGGCGAGGGTGTCGTTCAGCAGCCGTACGTTCCCGCTCACTTGGCGTCCCCCTCGATCTCGGCGGTGCCGGCCTCGTCGGCGGCGACCTCGGCGTCGGTGTCGTACAGCCCGAAGTAGCGGGCGGCGGTGTCCATGTCCTTGTCGCCGCGGCCGGACAGGTTGACGACGATCAGCCCGTCCTTGCCCAGCTCCCTGCCGACCTCCAGGGCGCCGGCCAGCGCGTGGGCGCTCTCGATGGCCGGGATGATGCCCTCGGTGCGCGACAGCAGGCGCAGTGCCCGCATGGCGGCGTCGTCGGTGACCGCGCGGTACTCGCCGCGGCCGGAGTCCTTCAGGTAGGCGTGCTCCGGGCCGATGCCGGGGTAGTCCAGGCCGGCCGAGATGGAGTACGGCTCGGTGATCTGGCCCTCGTCGTCCTGGAGGACGTAGGACCGGGAGCCGTGCAGGATGCCGGGCTCGCCCGCGGTCAGGGTGGCCGCGTGCTCACCGCTGTCGATGCCGTGTCCGGCGGGCTCGCAGCCGATGAGGCGGACGTCCGCGTCCGGGATGAAGGCGTGGAAGAGGCCGATGGCGTTGGAGCCGCCGCCGACGCAGGCGATCGCGGCGTCGGGGAGACGTCCGGCCTGCTCCAGGAGCTGGCGGCGGGCCTCGACGCCGATGACGCGGTGGAAGTCGCGCACCATCGCCGGGAAGGGGTGGGGGCCGGCGACGGTGCCGAACAGGTAGTGGGTGCGGTCGACGTTGGCGACCCAGTCGCGGAAGGCCTCGTTGATCGCGTCCTTGAGCGTGCGGCTGCCGGACTTCACGGCGATGACCTCGGCGCCGAGCATGCGCATGCGGGCCACGTTGAGGGCCTGGCGCCGGGTGTCGATCTCGCCCATGTAGATCGTGCAGTCGAGGCCGAAGAGCGCGCAGGCCGTCGCCGTCGCCACGCCGTGCTGGCCGGCGCCGGTCTCCGCGATGACGCGGGTCTTGCCCATGCGCTTGGTCAGCAGCGCCTGGCCGAGCACGTTGTTGATCTTGTGGGAGCCGGTGTGGTTGAGGTCCTCGCGCTTGAGGAAGACGCGGCAGCCTCCGGCGTGCTCGGCGAAGCGGGGTACCTCTGTGAGGGAGCTGGGGCGGCCGGTGTAGTTGACGAGCAGGTCGTCGAGCTCACGGGCGAACTCGGGATCGGCCTTCGCCTTGTCGTACTCGACGGCCACCTCGTCGACTGCCGCGACGAGGGCCTCGGGGATGAACTTGCCGCCGAACGCGCCGAAGTAGCCCTCGGCACTGGGGACCTGACCCTCCGGGTCGGGGATGAAGAAGTTGCTGGACATGCGTGAACCTCACGGTGAGTGTCTGGTGTGGGCACGTTCGCCGTGGGGCGCGGGTGTCAGGCCTCTTCGGGCCGTCTCTGGTTGCTCGCGCAGTTCCCCGCGCCCCTTACGGGGCGCCGAGGCCATCGCATGCCGTTCACCTGACCCGGCTCGTCACCGATGACGTAGCGCACCCGGCGGCCGTGGATCCGGCGCGCGGGGGCGCGGCAGCCGCGCGGGCGGCAGCCTCGGGCCAGGCGCGCGTACGGGTCCCTGGTCGTCAGAGCGGGCGGGAGTGTCATCGTCGGCAAGCCTACCGGGGGTCAGCCGCGCCCGTGCCGCAGTGCCGGGTGTTCGCCCGCCGCCACCAGGTCGGAGACCGCCGTCTTCGGGTCGCGGCCGGTGACCAGGGACTCGCCGACCAGGACGGCGTCGGCGCCCTCGTTGGCGTAGGCGATGAGGTCGTGCGGACCGCGGACGCCCGACTCGGCGACCTTGACGATGTGCGCCGGGATCTCCGGGGCGACCCGCTCGAACGTGCCGCGGTCCACCTCCAGCGTCCTCAGGTTGCGCGCGTTGACGCCGATGACCTTGGCGCCGGCGTCCACCGCGCGCTCGACCTCGTCCTCGTCGTGCACCTCGACGAGCGGGGTGAGACCGATGGACTCGGCGCGCTCGATCAGCGACTCCAGCGCCGGCTGCTCGAGGGCCGCGACGATCAGCAGTACGAGGTCGGCGCCGTGCGCGCGGGCCTCCCAGAGCTGGTACGAGGTGACGATGAAGTCCTTGCGCAGTACGGGGATGTCCACGCGCGCGCGGACCGAGTCCAGGTCGGCCAGCGAGCCGCCGAAGCGGCGCTCCTCGGTGAGGACGGAGATGACGGCGGCGCCGCCCGCCTCGTAGTCCGCGGCGAGTCCGGCCGGGTCGGCGATGGCCGCCAGCGCGCCCTTGGACGGGCTGGAGCGCTTGACCTCGCAGATGACCTTGACGCCGTCGCCGCGCAGGGCGGACACGCCGTCCTTGGCGGGGCGAGCCTTGGCCGCGCGCTCCTTGAGCTCGTCGAGGCTGACGCGCGCCTGCCGTTCCGCGAGGTCGGCACGGACTCCGTCGATGATCTCGTCGAGCACACTCACGCGAGCGGCCCCCTTTCAGACGGCGAATCCTGTGGTCACTCCGATGGTATCCGCAGCGGGGCGGCGGTCCCGCATCCGGTGGGCGCCGGCCTCTTGCCCGGCCTCGCGCGGCTCGGGCGGCGAGGCGCCCGTGTCCTGGACGTCCGCCCCGGTGATCAGGGAATGAGCCAGCCGCCGAACGGCAGGTTCCGGACCACCGTGAAGACCAGTATCAGCGACCCCAGCGTCCACAGGTGGACCGGGCCGAGGTCGACCCGCACGGGCCGGCCGCGTGCCACGCGGATCACCCAGGCGGTCCACAGAACGGCGAAGCCCAGATAGCCGAGGACGGCCGGTGCGTTGGCGTGCAGGGCGGTCAGCAGGTCCCCGTGGACGAACGCGTGGGCGCTGCGCAGGCCCCCGCAGCCGGGGCAGTAGACGCCGGTGAGGCTCAGCAGGGGGCACGCGGGGTAGTGGCCGGGTTCGCCCGGGTCCACGCTCCCCACGTAGGCGAACGCGCCGACGACGGCCGCCAGCACTCCGGCGGGGACGGCCATGGCCAGGAGGGCGGGTGCACCCCGCGCCACGGTCCTGCTTCGCGTCGGCTTCCCGTTCTCTGCGTCCACGCTCCGCATTCTGCACCTGACGGGCCGTGCGCGCACGTGAGGGGCGGCTCCGGCAGCTCGTGCCGATCCGCCCCTCGGGAAGTACCGCGACCGCCGTGCCCGGTCAGCCCTTGGCGCCGGTCAGCCCTTGGCGCCGGCCGGCTCGCGCTCGCCGGCGACCTGGTGCACGGGGTGGTTCTGCTTCGGCTGGCCAAGGCCCATCATGCGCATGATGCCGCCCACGGCACCGCCGAGGAGCACGACCACCATGCCGGCCCAGAAGCCCACCGGCTGGGCCGCCACCATGAACACGCCCGCGATGCAGAAACCGATGAAGGCGATGATGACACCCGTCCAGGCGGCCGGGGTGTGACCGTGGCTGCTGCCCGCCATTGCTTGCTCCTCGTTGCTGTGTACGTGTCTGAGCAGGACGCTCGTGCCCATTGTCCCGCACGGGCACACACGCCGTGAGTCGGGGTGCTTCCCGCGCGCGGGGGCGGCCGGAGGCCCGTCGTGCGCGTGTCGCGTCGACGGGTGCCCGCGGGCCCGCGGGCAGCCGCCGGTCAGGCGCCGGTCGGGTCCTCACCGCGGTCGAGGGCCTTCCAGAGGTCCTCGGGGCGGTCCGGATCGACGGTCTGGGGTTTGCGGCGCGGGCGCGGGGTGCCGTCGCGCTCGTAGCGGCCGGACATCGCGGGCCACAGGCGGCCGTAGCGCAGGGCGAGCAGCCCGGCCAGCAGGAGCAGGCCGCCGCCCACGGCGGCGACGTACGGCCAGGCGGTGTGGGAGAGGGCCTCCACGGTGGCCGAGGTGTCGCCGGCGGCCTTCGCGGCCTGGTCGTCCAGCGCGGAGCTGTCGGAGGCGCCGGCCAGGGCCGCGGCGACGGTGCCCGCGCCGCTCAGCGCGAGCAGGGCGGCGACGGCGAACCGGCCGGCGCGCCGGACGGCGAAGACGGCGACGAGCGCGGCGAGGCCCACTATGGCGAGCGCCGCGGGTACGCCCGTGACGTCGCTGCCCTTGGCGGTCAGCGGGAACGCGCCGCCGGCCACGGTCGCGGTGCCCTCCGCCCACTCCTGCCGGGTGGCGAGCAGGACGACGGCCGCGCCGAGCGCGCCGCACAGCAGGGCGGCGGCGAGGCTCCGGCGGCCGGCCCGGGCGGGTCCTGCGGCTGGGGTACGGGGGTGAGGAACGGCTGTCACGTACTCCACTATCACCCGAACCCCGGGCGAACCGTCACCCGGGGTTCGGATCGGCCGGCGTGAGAATCGCCCCATCGCCTCGGCCGGGTCGCCCTACCGCCCCGGCCTGACCGCCCTACCGCCCCGGCCGGATCGCCCTACCGCCCCGGCGGGATCGCCCTACCGCCCCAGCCGGTTGGCCGTGTGCACCGCACGCAGCACCGCCGCCGCCTTGTTGCGGCACTCGGTGTCCTCGGCGACCGGGTCCGAGTCGGCGACGACCCCGGCGCCGGCCTGGACGTAGGCCGTGCCGTCGCGCAGCAGCGCCGTGCGGATGGCGATGGCGGTGTCGGAGTCGCCCGCGAAGTCGAGGTAGCCGACGCAGCCGCCGTACAGGCCGCGCCGGGACGGTTCGAGTTCGTCGATGATCTGCAGGGCGCGCGGCTTGGGCGCGCCGGAGAGCGTGCCGGCCGGGAAGCAGGCGGTGAGGACGTCGAAGGCGGTCCGCCCCGGGGCCACCCGTCCGGTGACCGTCGAGACGATGTGCATGACGTGCGAGTACCGCTCGACGGACATGAAGTCGACGACCTCGACCGAGCCGGGTTCGCAGACCCGCCCCAGGTCGTTGCGGCCGAGGTCGACGAGCATGAGGTGCTCGGCGCGCTCCTTGGGGTCGGCGAGCAGCTCGTCGGCGAGGGCCTGGTCCTCCTGCGGGGTGGCGCCGCGGGGCCGGGTGCCGGCGATGGGGTGGACCATGGCCCGCCCGTCCTCGACCTTGACCAGCGCCTCGGGAGACGATCCGACGACGTCGAAGCCGTCGAGGCGCAGCAGGTACATGTACGGGGACGGGTTGGTGGCCCTCAGTACCCGGTAGACGTCCAGCGCGCTCGCGGTGCAGGGCGTCTCGAAGCGCTGGGAGGGCACGACCTGGAAGGCCTCGCCCGCGCGGATGCGCTCCTTGATGTCCTCGACGGCCTCCTGGAAGTCGGGGCCGCCCCACAGCGCGGTGTACTCGGGCAGCTCGGAGGGCGGCAGCGCGGCCGGGGGCTGGGCCACCGCGCGCGCGAGGTCGGCCTCCATCGCGTCCAGGCGGGCGATCGCGTCGGCGTAGGCCTCGTCGACGCCCGTCTCCAGGTCGTTGTGGTTGATCGCGTTGGCGATCAGCAGGACCGACCCCTCCCAGTGGTCCATGACGGCCAGGTCGCTGGTGAGCAGCATGGTCAGCTCGGGCAGTCGCAGGTCGTCGCGCTCCCCCGGGCCGACCTTCTCCAGGCGGCGCACGATGTCGTAGCCGAGGTAGCCGACCATGCCGCCGGTGAAGGGTGGCAGGCCCAGGTCGTGGGCGAGGTCGCGCGGGGTGTGCAGGGCCTCGACGGTGGCGCGCAGGGCGGCCAGCGGGTCGCCGTCGGTGGGGACGCCGACGGGCGGGGTGCCCTGCCAGTGGGCCTGTCCGTCCCGCTCGGTGAGGGTGGCGGCACTGCGGACGCCGACGAAGGAGTACCGGGACCATTGGAACGCCGTGCGGCCGTTCTCCGCGGACTCCAGCAGGAAGGTGCCGGGGCGTTCGGCGGCCAGCTTGCGGTACAGCGCGACCGGGGTGTCGCCGTCGGCGAGGAGCTTGCGGCTGACCGGGATCACCCGGCGGTCGGCGGCCAGCTTGCGGAAGGTCTCGAGGTCCATGACGTCCATGTCGTCCATTCGGCAGACCCTACTGATCCGCGCCGGGTGTGCCGGAGACCGCGCCGTCGACGCCGTCCGCGAGGAGCACGTCGGCGTCGAAGCAGGTGCGCGCCCCGGTGTGGCAGGCGGCGCCGACCTGGTCGACCTTGACCAGGACGGTGTCGGCGTCGCAGTCCAGGGCGACGGACTTCACCCACTGGAAGTGTCCGGAGGTGTCGCCCTTGACCCAGTACTCCCGACGGCTGCGCGACCAGTAGGTGCAGCGTCCGGTCGTCAGCGTGCGGTGCAGCGCCTCGTCGTCCATCCAGCCGAGCATCAGCACCTCCCCGGTGTCGTACTGCTGGGCGATGGCGGGCAGGAGGCCGTCGGCGCTGCGCTTGAGGCGGTCGGCGATCTCCGGGGGGAGCGGGCTGGGGCGCCGGGGGGAGCTGCTGGTCATGCGCCCATTGTGCCGCGCGGGACGGACACGCCACGGGCCTGTCCATTGGGCGGACCCGGCCGGCCGCCGTAGGCTGACCGCATGTCGACTTTCGCCAAGCGTGAACGACTTCTGCTCGCCGACCTGTTGGAGACGGCGGGTCCGGACGCCCCGACCCTGTGCGAAGGCTGGCGGACCCGCGACCTCGCCGCGCACGTGGTGGTGCGCGAGCGCCGGCCGGACGCCGCCGGGGGCACCCTGATCAAGCAGCTCGCGTCCCGGCTCGACCGGGTGATGGAGGAGTACGGCGCCAAACCGTACGAGGAGCTGCTCCAGCTCATCCGCACCGGCCCGCCGCGGTTCTCGCCGTTCCAGCTCAAGCAGGTCGACGAGGCGGCGAACACGGTGGAGTTCTACGTCCACACCGAGGACGTGCGCCGTGCCCAGCCGGACTGGTCGCCGCGCGAGCTGGACCCGGTCTTCCAGGACGCCCTGTGGTCGCGCCTGGAGCGCGCCGCCCGCCTGATGGGCCGGGGCGTCCCGACGGGCCTGGTGCTGCGCCGCCCGAACGGCCAGACGGCGGTCGCCCACCGGGGTACGCCGGTGGTGACGGCGACCGGCGAACCGTCGGAGCTGCTGCTGTTCGCTTACGGCCGGCAGAGTGCCGCGAAGGTGGAGCTGGAGGGCGAGAAGGACGCGATCTCGAAGCTGCACGAGACCAGGCAACTGGGGATCTGAGCAGCTCGGGGAACGAGTAGCCCGCAAGTCGCGCAGCACGGGGATCGCGCAGCCCGGAATCCGCGCAGCCCGGCTCCGAGGGCGAGGGGCGGCGGGCGGGGGCCGGGCCGCTACTTCGGCAGTTCGGCCCGCCGTACGCCCGGCGCGCACAGGGCGACCACCCCGCCGAGCGCGCAGACCGCGCCGCTGACGGCGAAGACCGGGCCGGTGCCCCAGACGCCGATGGCGGCGGCGGACAGCGGCATGCTCAGCGGTGCGATGCCCAGGCTGACGATTCCGCCGACCGCGGTGACGCGCCCCAGGTATGCGGGTTCGGACTGGGTCTGCAACAGGGCCCCGCACATGGCGCCGCTGAGCCCCGTGAGCAGCCCGATGATCACCGCGACACCCACGGCCGCCGGAAGTCCGGGGGCCTGTGCCAGGGTCCCGATCGCGGCCGCGCCGGGGATGATGGCACCGGCGGCGACACACCCGGCGCGCGGCAGGCGCCCGCGCACGGTCAGCAGCAGGGCGGCGACGCCCGCCCCCGTGCCGAATCCCGCGAGCACCCAGCCCATCCCGGAGGCGCCCCAGCCGCGTTCGTCCGCGAGCAGGGTCAGGCCGACGTTGAGGGGGCCGACGAAGCCGAGGTCGCCGAGGGCGATGGCGACCATCAGCGGGCCGAGGACACGGTGCCGGCGGATGTAGCGCAGCCCGCCCACCAGGTCCCGCCACGCGGTGGTGTCCGGCGCGGCGGCCGGGGCGGTCGCGTCGTCGGGTGGCAGCTCGCGCATCCGTACGGAGATCAGCAGCGGCACCGACACGGCGATCAGCAGTCCCGCGAACGCGAAGGCGGCCGCCGCGCCGCCCACCGCCACGCCGAGCCCGCCCAGCGGAGCGCCCACGACGGCGGCGAAGCGCACGGCGAGGCCGCGCATGCCCTGGACGCGGGCGAGCTGGTCCTTGGCGGTGATGCGGGCGGGGAGCGCCCCGACGGCGGGCAGGAAGAGGGCGTCGACGGTGCCGAAGACGACCGCGAGCAGGGCGAGGAGCCAGAGTCCGGGGTCGGTGGCGAAGAGCAGCGCGGCGACGGTGAGCACGGCCGCGCACCGTACGGCGTCACTGCCGATGACGACCTTCCTGGGCCCCAGCCGGTCGGCGACCACGCCGCCGCCCAGCATGAGCAGCGCGCGCGGCACCGCGCTGACGGCCGTGACGAGGCCGGCCTGCGCGGGGGTGCCGTTCTGCACGGCGGCCCAGGACAGCGCGAGGAAGAAGACCGTGTCACCGACCATGGAGGCGGTGTAGGCGGCGACCCAGCGCAGGACGTTGCCGTCGCGGTGGGCGGGCACAGCGGCGGTGGTGGCGGTGGCGGTGGCGGTGGCGGTCCGGGGTATGACCGTGTCCGGCGCGGACGCGCTCCCCTCAGACACGGAACGGGAACCCGTACACGTGCAGCGCCACGTTCTCGCGTCCTTCGGTGTCGCCGGCGGCTTCGGCCGCACGGCCCTTCTCGTCGTACTTCTGCGCCAGGGCGAGCAGTTCCGCGCCCAGTTCGGCCAGTTCGGCGGGGGTCAGCCGCAGCAGGGACTCGTTGTC
Source organism: Streptomyces pactum (assembly GCF_002005225.1). Lineage (NCBI taxonomy): Bacteria > Bacillati > Actinomycetota > Actinomycetes > Kitasatosporales > Streptomycetaceae > Streptomyces > Streptomyces pactum. Next base: position 6,330,821 of record NZ_CP019724.1, on the reverse strand, counting down.
GGGGGCGGCGGAGTTCCACTCGGGCCCCCAGGCGGGGCGTTCGTCGAGGTAGCGCCGGTACATGCCGGCGCGCTGCTCGTGGAAGAGCCGGGTGGCCGCGAGGTGGGCGGCGACCCGCTCGGGGGCGTCGCGGAAGTTCTCGTCGCGGATGCTCACCGTTTGCGAGGCGGGCCGCCACCAGCGCTCCCGGCCGTCCGCGCTCTGCGGCTCGGCCTCTTCGACCAGTCCGTGTTCGGCCAGTTGGCGAAGGTGGTAGCTGACCAGGGAGACGGCCTCGTCGACCTGTTGGGCGAGCTGCGAGGCGGTCGCCGTGCGCGCCACGCACAGCCTGCGGTAGAGCTGCATGCGCAGGGGGTGCGCCAGCGCTTTGAGGGTGCCCAGATCAGTGATGGAGTGGTTCTCCCGGCTCGCCACGCCCTCACGGTAGGTTACGAAATGAAAGTTGCGCAATATTCATTGCGCAACTTTCATTTCGCATTGCCCGGGCCTCACCTGACGGGGTGTCCCGCCCCCCGCAGCGTCTCCTTCACCTGACCGATCCGCAGATCACCGAAGTGGAAGACGGACGCCGCCAGCACCGCGTCCGCGCCCGCCTCGACGGCCGGCGGGAAGTCGGCGAGGCGGCCCGCGCCGCCGGAGGCGATGACCGGGACGGACACGTGCCCCCGGACCGCCGCGATCATCTCCAGGTCGTAGCCGTCCTTGGTGCCGTCCGCGTCCATCGAGTTCAGCAGGATCTCCCCCGCGCCCAGCTCGGCGGCGCGGTGCGCCCACTCCACCGCGTCGATGCCGGTACCGCGCCGGCCGCCGTGGGTGGTCACCTCGAAGGTGCCCGCGTCGGTGCGGCGGGCGTCGACCGACAGGACCAGCACCTGGCGGCCGAAGCGCTCGGCGATCTCGCGGATCAGGTCGGGGCGGGCGATGGCGGCCGTGTTCACGCCCACCTTGTCCGCTCCGGCCCGCAGCAGCTTGTCGACGTCGTCGGCGGTGCGCACGCCGCCGCCGACGGTCAGCGGGATGAACACCTGCTCGGCGGTGCGGCGCACGACGTCGTACGTCGTCTCGCGGTCGCCCGACGAGGCGGTGATGTCCAGGAACGTCAGCTCGTCGGCGCCCTCGGCGTCGTACACCTTGGCCATCTCGACGGGGTCGCCCGCGTCGCGCAGGTTCTGGAAGTTGACGCCCTTGACGACCCGGCCGTCGTCCACGTCCAGGCAGGGGATGACTCGGACCGCCAGGGTCATGAATCCACGGCTCCTTCGATGCCTCTTACTGTCCTCTGAATGCTTCGAGCTCCACCGACACCAGGACTCGCGAGTCCATGAATCCCTCCACGACCAGCAGGGTCGTGACCGGGCGTACGGAGTCGAACAGCTCCTTGTGGGCGCGGCCCACCTCGTCGACGTCCCGCGAATGTGCCAGATACACACGGGTCCGGATCACGGACTCGATGCCCAGCCCGAACTCGCCGATCGCCTCGACCGCGGTGGCGAAGGCCACCTTGGTCTGTTCGTACGGGTCGCCGTCGCCGTAGAGCAGGTCGCCCTTGAAGGCGGTCGTGCCCGCCACGATGACTTGATCACCCGCCGCCACGGCCCGTGCGAAACCGAAGGACTCTTCCCAGGGACTTCCGCTCTGCACGCGCCGTACGGCTTCGGATGTCATGGCGACACAGCCTCCAAGGCTTCTTCCAGGGTGAACGCCTTCGCGTACAGGGCCTTCCCGACGATGGCCCCCTCGACACCGGCCGGGACGAGACCGGCGATCGCGCGCAGGTCGTCCAGGGACGACACGCCGCCGGACGCCACGACCGGGCGGTCGGTCGCCGCGCAGACGTTCTTCAGGAGCTCGAGGTTGGGGCCCTGGAGGGTGCCGTCCTTGGCGATGTCGGTGACGACGTACCGGGCGCAGCCCTCCTTGTCGAGGCGGTCCAGCGTCTCGTAGAGGTCGCCGCCGTCGCGGGTCCAGCCGCGGCCCCGGAGCGTGGTGCCCCGTACGTCCAGGCCGACCGCGATCTTGTCGCCGTGCTCGGCGATGACCTTGGCGACCCAGTCGGGGGTCTCCAGGGCGGCCGTGCCGAGGTTCACGCGCGTACAGCCGGTGGCGAGCGCGGCGGCGAGGGTGTCGTCGTCGCGGATGCCGCCGGACAGCTCCACCTTGATGTCCATGGCCTTCGCGACCTCGGCGATCAGCTCGCGGTTGTCCCCGGTGCCGAACGCGGCGTCCAGGTCGACCAGGTGCAGCCACTCGGCGCCCGACCGCTGCCAGGCGAGGGCGGCCTCCAGCGGGGAGCCGTAGGAGGTCTCGGTGCCGGACTCGCCGTGCACGAGGCGGACGGCCTGGCCGTCACGGACGTCGACGGCGGGGAGGAGTTCGAGCTTGCTCATCTCTACAGGGTCTCGATCCAGTTGGTGAGGAGCTGGGCTCCGGCGTCGCCGGACTTCTCGGGGTGGAACTGCGTGGCCCACAGGGCGCCGTTCTCCACGGCCGCGACGAAGGGCTTGCCGTGCGTGGACCAGGTGACCTTGGGGGCGGCGATCAGCGGGTTGTGCGACTCCTGGGTCCACTCGTGGACGGCGTAGGAGTGCACGAAGTAGAAGCGGGCGTCCGCGTCCAGGCCGGCGAAGAGCTGAGAGCCGGCCGGTGCCTCGACCGTGTTCCAGCCCATGTGGGGCACGACGTCGGCCTGGAGCGGTCCGACGGTGCCGGGCCACTCGTCCAGGCCCTCGGCCTCCACGTCGTGCTCGACGCCGCGCGCGAACAGGATCTGCATGCCGACGCAGATGCCCATCACCGGGCGCCCGCCGGACAGCCTGCGGTCGACGACCCAGTCGCCGCGCGCGGCCCGCAGACCCTGCATGCAGGCGGCGAAGGCGCCGACGCCCGGGACCAGCAGCCCGTCGGCGTTCATGGCCTTGTCGAAGTCACGGGTGATCTCGACGTCCGCCCCCGCGCGCGCGAGTGCGCGCTCGGCGGAACGGACGTTGCCGAAGCCGTAGTCGAAGACGACGACCCGCTTGCCGGTCAATTCCAGACCTCCAGCCTCAGGACGCCTGCGAACAGGCACATCGCGGCGCCGATGGAGAGCAGCACGATCAGGCCCTTGGGCATCTGCTGCTTGGCGAAGGAGATGATGCCGCCGACGAAGAACAGGCCGACGACGATCAGTGCGGTGGACGTACCGTTCATGGGTTACAGCGCGCCCTTCGTGGAAGGCAGGATGCCGGCCGCGCGCGGGTCGCGCTCCGAGGCGTAGCGCAGGGCCCGGGCCAGCGCCTTGAACTGGCACTCCACGATGTGGTGCGCGTTGCGCCCGTACGGCACGTGCACGTGCAGTGCGACCTGTGCCTGGGCGACGAAGGATTCCAGGATGTGCCGGGTCATCGTCGTGTCGTACTCGCCGATCATCGGCGCCATCTTCTCGGGCTCGGTGTGCACGAGGTAGGGGCGGCCGGACAGGTCGACGGTGACCTGGGCGAGGGACTCGTCCAGCGGGACCGTGCAGTTGCCGAAGCGGTAGATGCCCACCTTGTCGCCGAGGGCCTGCTTGAAGGCGGCGCCCAGCGCGAGGGCGGTGTCCTCGATGGTGTGGTGGGAGTCGATGTGCAGGTCGCCGTCGGTCTTCACGGTCAGGTCGAACAGACCGTGCCGGCCGAGCTGGTCGAGCATGTGGTCGTAGAAGCCGACACCGGTGGCGATGTCGGTCTTGCCGGTGCCGTCGAGGTCGATCTCGACGAGGACCGAGGTCTCCTTGGTGGTGCGCTCCACGCGCCCGACGCGGCTCATCCGCTCTGCTCCTGTTCCTTCTTCAGTTCGCGTACCGCATCGAGGAACGCGTCGTTCTCCCGCGGGGTGCCGGCGGTCACCCGCAGCCATCCCGGTACGCCGTTGTCCCGGACCAGGACGCCCCGGTCGAGGATCTTCCGCCAGGTGGCGTGCGAGTCGGCGAACCGCCCGAACTGGACGAAGTTCGCGTCGGACTCGGTCACCTCGTAGCCGGCGGCGCGCAGTTCGGCGACCAGCCGGTCCCGCTCGGTCTTGAGCTGCTCGACGTACTTCAGCAGCGTGCCGGTGTGCTCCAGGGCGGCCAGCGCGGTCGCCTGGGTGACGGCCGACAGGTGGTACGGCAGCCGTACGAGCTGGACGGCGTCGACGACGGCCGGGTGCGCGGCGAGGTAGCCCAGGCGCAGGCCCGCCGCGCCGAACGCCTTGGACATCGTGCGGGAGACGACGAGGTTGGGCCGGCCCTCCAGCAGCGGCAGCAGCGAGGCGCCGTGGCTGAACTCGATGTAGGCCTCGTCCACGACGACCATCGAGGGCTTGGCGGCCTGCGCGGCCGCGTGGAGGGCGAGGACCGTCTCGGCCGGGACCGCGTTGCCGGTGGGGTTGTTGGGAGTGGTGATGAAGACGACGTCCGGACGGTGCTCGGCGATCGCCTTCTCGGCGGCGGGGACGTCGATCGTGAAGTCCTCGTGGCGCGGGCCGGAGATCCAGCCCGTGCCGGTGCCGCGCGCGATGAGGCCGTGCATCGAGTACGACGGCTCGAAGCCGATCGCGGTGCGGCCCGGCCCGCCGAAGGTCTGCAGCAGTTGCTGGATGACCTCGTTGGAGCCGTTGGCCGCCCACACGTTCCGCACGTCCAGGGCGTACCCGGAGGTGTCCGTGAGGTACTCGGCGAGCTTGGTGCGCAGCTCGACCGCGTCCCGGTCCGGGTAGCGGTTCAGGTCCCGGGCGGCCGCCCGGACCCGCTCGGTGATCCGCTCGACCAGTGCCTCGGGCAGCGGGTAGGGGTTCTCGTTGGTGTTCAGCCGTACGGGCACGTCGAGCTGGGGCGCGCCGTAGGGGGACTTGCCGCGCAGCTCGTCCCGTACGGGGAGATCGTCGATGCCTGTCACTTGCCGTCCGGAACCTTCCAGTCGAACCGCGCCTTGATCGCCGCGCCGTGCGCGGGCAGGTCCTCCGCCTCCGCCAGCGTCACCACGTGGTGCGCGACCTCGGCGAGGGCGTCGCGCGTGTAGTCGACGATGTGGATGCCGCGCAGGAAGGACTGCACGGACAGGCCCGAGGAGTGGCAGGCGCAGCCGCCGGTGGGCAGCACGTGGTTGGACCCGGCCGCGTAGTCGCCGAGCGAGACGGGCGCCCAGGGGCCGACGAAGACCGCGCCGGCGTTCTTCACGCGGTCGGCCAGCGCCGCCGCGTCGGCGGTCTGGATCTCCAGGTGCTCGGCGCCGTAGGCGTCGACGACGCGCAGGCCCTCGTCCAGGCCGTCGACCAGGACGATCGCGGACTGGCGGCCGGCGAGGGCCGGGCGGATGCGGTCCTCGATGTGCTTGGTGGCCTCGACCTGCGGCTGGAGCTCCTTCTCGACCGCGTCCGCGAGCTCGGCGGAGTCGGTGACCAGGACCGCGGCGGCCAGCGGGTCGTGCTCGGCCTGGCTGATCAGGTCGGAGGCGACGTGCGCCGGGTCGGCCGTGGAGTCGGCGAGGACGGCGATCTCGGTCGGGCCGGCCTCGGCGTCGATGCCGATCTTCCCGGTGAAGTAGCGCTTGGCAGCGGCGACCCAGATGTTGCCCGGGCCGGTGACCATGTTGGCGGGCGGGCAGGACTCGGTGCCGTACGCGAACATCGCGACGGCGGTGGCGCCGCCGGCCGCGTACACCTCGTCGACGCCGAGCAGGGCGCAGGCGGCGAGGATCGTGGGGTGCGGGAGCCCGTCGAACTCGGCCTGCGCGGGCGAGGCGAGCGCGATCGACTCGACGCCGGCCTCCTGCGCGGGCACGACGTTCATGATCACGGACGACGGGTACACCGACCGTCCGCCGGGCGCGTAGAGACCGACCCGCTCGACCGGAACCCACTTCTCGGTGACCGAGCCGCCGGGCACCACCTGGGTGGTGTGCGTCGTACGGCGCTGCTCGCGGTGGACGAGGCGGGCACGGCGGACGGACTCCTCCAGGGCGGCGCGCACGGCCGGGTCGAGCTCCTCCAGCGCGCGCGTGAGCGCGGCGGCCGGAACCCGCACCCGGTCGAGCCGGACGCCGTCGAACTGCTCGGCGAAGTCGATCAGCGCCGCGTCGCCACGATGATGCACGGCCTCGCAGATCGGACGCACCTTCTCCAGGGCGGCCGAGACGTCGAAGTCGGCTCGGGGCAGCAGGTCGCGCAGGGCGGGGCCCTCGGGGAGGGCGTCGCCGCGCAGATCGATTCGGGAGATCACGGAACCAATTCTCTCAGACCCGCGTCGGACACCGTCCGCGCGTATCAATGGCTGATACAGAACGCGACGGCCCCGGCGGCCCCGGCCGGGATCCGGCAGATCGTGCTCACTTTGAGTGTTCGCCACGTCACTCAGTGGGCATGAACGGTTGTACGAAGTGTGAGCGACCGGCGAGTAGTTGGGGAGGGAGTGAAGCACCGTGACCGAGGGGGCCGGCCACCGTGACGGAGAGCTGCCGGACGACCTGACCGCCACCGAGGCGGGCATGTGGCAGGCCTTCCGCAACGGCAGCGTGTACGACCTGAGCAGCGGCGACGCGCTGGTCGACGACCCGCACGGCGGGCAGCCGTGGGGGCCGGAGCGGACGGTGCGGGCCCGCATCGTGTGCTGGCTGCTTCTCGACGGTCCGCCGGCGCTGGCGGGCCGGGTGTCCTCACTGCAGCTCGTGGGCGTGCGGATCAGCGACACGATGGATCTCGCGGGCGGCACGGTGGTGCCCTACGTCGAGCTGCGAGGCTGCCGCTTCGAGCGGGAGGTGCTGCTGCCGGAGACCCGTTTCACGACGGTGCGGCTGGTGGACTGCGCGGTGCCGCGGCTGGAGGCGGCCCGGCTGCAGACCGAGGGCGACCTGCATCTGCCGCGCTGCCGGTTCCGGGCCGGGATCCGGCTGACCGACGCGCAGATAGGCACCGACCTGCTGCTCAACCAGGCGATCGTGCACCGGGACCGCAGTGGTCGGTCCATCGCCGCGGACGGCATGACCGTCGGGCAGGACCTCCAGGCCGAGATGCTGGAGTCGTACGGCGAGGTGAGTCTGCGCAGCGCCCAGGTCGGGGTCTCGCTGAGCCTGCGCGGGGCCCGGCTCCTCAACCCGTACACGCGGCACGCGCTGAACGCCCCGCAACTGACGGTGGAGCGCACCCTGTACCTGACCCCGGCGGGCCTGGGCAGCCCGCTTTTGCGGGGCACCACTCCGGCGCAGGGCACGCGGATCCAGCGCTTCGAGTGCGAGGGCGGGGTGCGGCTGGACGACGGGCGGTTCGGCGACGCCCTCGACTTCGAGCACGCCCGGTTCACGTTCACCGACGACCAGGAGCTGTCGCTGCGCCGGGTGCAGACGCCCGAGCTGCGGTTCCTGGGCGAGCGGCCGGCGCGCGGGCGGGTGGTGCTGTCGGGGGCGCGGGTGGTCAACCTGATGGACCGGGCGGATAGCTGGCCGGGCCCGGGCCGGCTGCACATGGGCGGCTTCGCCTACGAGAACCTGGTGCCGCGGGGGCCGTTCCCGCTGCAGAAGCGGCTGCGGTGGGTGAGCGCCGCGACCGCCGAGTACCACCCGGAGCCGTACGAGCGCCTCGCCGCGGTGCTGCGGGCCGGCGGTGAGGACGAGGACGCCCGCGAGGTGCTGCTCGCCAAGCATCGCCGGCGCCGCGAGAGCCTGCCGCCGGCCGCGAAGCTGGTGGGGTACGCGCAGGACTGGACGGTCGCCTACGGCTACCGGCCGGGCCGGGCGGCGGTGTGGATGGCGGTGCTGTGGGCGGCCGGCTCGCTCGCCTTCGCCCGCGCCGACCCGCCACCGCTGAAGAGCGGCGAGCATCCGGACTGGAATCCCGCCCTCTTCGCCCTCGACCTGCTGCTGCCGGTCATCGACCTCGGCCAGGCCGGTTCCTGGCAGCTCCACGACGGCTGGCAGTGGCTGGCGACGGCCCTGATCCTGCTCGGCTGGGTCCTGGCGACGACGGTCGCGGCGGGAGCGACACGGCTGCTCCGCCGTAGCTGAGGGCGAGTGCACCGGTTTCCTGCCGGGGGCGAACCCTGCCGGGGGCGGGCGCTGTCCCGGGGGCGAACCCTGCCGGGGGCGAACCCTGCCGAGGGCAAGGGCCCTGTCCGGGGACTCCCCCCGTCCCGCGGGCTCTCCGTCTGGGGGCTTCCCCGTCCGCAGGGCTCTCCGTCCGAAGGGGGCCGCTTGCCCGGATAGCAGCCATCCCGAAGCAGGAACCCAGTCCGGAGGCGATACCCCGTCCCGCGGGCCCTCCGCCCCCGGGGACTCCCCCACCCCGCGGGACTCCCCACCCGACGGAGACCCGCCTGCCCGGATAGGCAGCCACCCCGAGCAAAAACCCAGTCCGGAGACGACACCCCGCCCCGCGAGCCCTCCGCCCCGGAGACTCCCCCACCCCGCGGGACTCCCCACCCGACGGAGACCCGCCTGCCCGGATAGGCAGCCACCCCGAGCAAAAACCCAGTCCGGGACACACCCCGCCCCCGCGAGCCCTCCGCCCCGGAGACTCCCCCACCCCGCGGGACCCCCGCCCGACGGAGACCCGCCTGCCCGGATAGGCAGCCACCCCGAGCAAAAACCCAGTCCGGGACACACCCCGCCCCCGCGAGCCCTCCGCCCCGGAGACTCCCCCACCCCGCGGGACTCCCCACCCGACGGAGACCCGCCTGCCCGGATAGCAGCCACCCCGGGGCAGGGGCCGCCGGGGCGACGCGGGTGGGAACACGAACGGCCGAAGGCGAAGCCGAGCCGCACAACCATCGCGAACCGTCGGCCGTCGTACTGGCCATGCTGCGCGCCCTCCTCCGGACGGCGGCCCGGGCCCGCTCCCGGACGTCACGGCCCGCCCCAGACGACGAGGTGCTCCTCGACGCCCCCGACGACCGCCTCGCCCCCGCGCTGGTCGCGGCGGCCCGCGGCGAGCACGCCCCCGCGGCCGGCCTCCTCGCCGGCACCCGCGAGCGGGCCGAGTGGGAGGTCCGCGACCGTTACGCGACCCGGCTCGCCGCCTTCGCGCGCTCCCGCGACGAGTGGCTCGAGAGCTGGCGCGCCACCGCCCCGGACGACCCCGACGCCCTGCTGGTCGCGGCCCGCCTGACGGTGGACCGCCACTGGGACTCGCCGGCCCGCGTCGAACTCCTGCGCCAGGTCGCCCCCGCGGTCACGGCCGCCGCCGAGGCCGCCGGACCCGACCCGGTGCCGTGGCGGACCGCGCTGGACGCCGCTCGGGGCGCACACGCCGGACACGCGGAGTTCGAGCGGCTGTGGGCGCAGGCGGTCCGCCGCTCCCCGCACCACTACGGCTGCCACGTCGCCGCCCTGGAGTACCTGGCCGCCGCCTCGCCCGCCGCCCACCGCGAGTGCCTGGACTTCGCCGAGACGGCGGCGCAGGACGCGCCCGAGGACGCGCTCGTGCGGGCGCTGCCGGTACGGGCGGCCTTCACGTGCCTGACTACGGACGACGGCGGCGCCGCGGCCGGAGCGCACCGGGCCCGCCTGGACGCGGCGGCCGACCGCGCCATCGTCCTCTCGGCAGCCCACCCCGCGGCCGACCCGTGTCCGGCGGAGCTGCGGAACCTCCTGACGTACGTCCTGGTGCGCCTGGAACGCCACCAGGACGCGGCGGAGCAGCTACACCTGACCGGCCCGTACGTGACCTCCTTCCCCTGGGACCGGGACGCGGACGACCCGCTCGGCCGCTTCCTCCAGGTGCGCGCGGACGTCCGTGCGGCGCTGGCCTCCGGGCCCGGGTGACAGGTTCGGGCCATCCACGAAGTGGGCACGGAGGTCGCGTCCGCCCCGGCGACCATTAGGCTTCTGCGTCGTGACCACCGTCCGGCTTCCCCTCTTCCCCCTGAACTCGGTCCTCTTCCCGGGGCTGGTGCTGCCGCTCAACATCTTCGAGGAGCGCTACCGCGCCATGATGAGCGAGCTGCTGAAGACCCCCGAGGACGAACCGCGCCGGTTCGCCGTCGTGGCGATCCGCGACGGCTACGAGGTCGCCCAGAGCGCGCCGGGCCTGCCCGACCCGACGACGACGCTGGAGCGCGGGCCGACGGCCGGGTTCGGGAACGACCCGGTGAAGGCGTTCCACAAGGTGGGCTGCATCGCGGACGCGGCGACGATCCGCGAACGCGCCGACGGCACCTTCGAGGTGCTGGCGACCGGCACGAACCGGGTGCGGCTGCTCTCGGTGGATGCCTCGGGCCCCTTCCTGACGGCCGAGCTGGAGCCGCTGTCCGAGGACCCCGGCGACGAGGCGGGGGCGCTGGCCGAGGGGGTGCTGCGCTCCTTCCGGCAGTACCAGAAGCGGCTGGCGGGAGCGCGCGAGCGATCGCTGGCGACCGGCGCCGAACTGCCGGACGAGCCGGGCGTGGTCTCGTACCTGGTCGCCGCGGCGATGATGCTGGACACGCCGACCAAGCAGCGTCTGCTCCAGGCCCCGGACACCGCTTCCCGCCTGAGGGACGAGCTGAAACTCCTTCGCGCCGAGACGGCCATCATCCGTACGCTGCCGTCGTTGCCGGCGTCTGAGCTGACGCGCGGCCCGACGAGTCTCAACTGAGGTACTGGCCCGGATGGCGAAGAAGCCGAAGAAGCAGCAGCAGTCCGGCGGCACCCCGGCGACGGTGGCCCTCGCGGCGGCCGGGGTGACGTACACGGTCCACGCGTACGAGCACGACCCCACCCACCCGTCCTACGGCGAGGAGGCGGCCGAGGCGATGGGCGTCTCGCCCGAACGGGTCTTCAAGACGCTGGTGGCGGACGTCGACGGCGCGCTGACGGTCGCCGTGGTGCCGGTGGCGGGCCAGTTGGACCTGAAGGCGCTGGCGGCCGCGGTCGGCGGCAAGCGCGCGGCGCTGGCCGACCCGGCGCTGGCCGAGCGCACCACGGGCTACGTGCGGGGCGGCATCTCCCCCCTGGGCCAGCGCAAGAGGCTCCCGACGGTCCTGGACGCGTCCGCCCCGGGCCACGCCACGATCTGCGTGTCGGCGGGCCGCCGCGGCCTGGAGGTCGAAGTCTCCCCCGACGATCTGGCCAAGCTGACCGACGCCACCCTGGCGCCCGTCGGCCGCGCTTGACCCCTCGACGAACGCGCCGTTCTCGGCCGATCAGGCAGGACATGTCCGAGAGAACCCGCGAGCGCGGGTGGCGCACCCGAAAGGGCAGGGCCGACCATGACCGCCGCCCCGCCCAGGGTCGTCGTTCGGATCAGGTCGGGGCCTACGCCGACTTCTCCCCGTACGGCCCCGCCGGATACCGCTGGGGTCCCGGCCACGGATCGGGCTCCGGATCCCGGGGCCCGAACAGCCCCGTCAGCCCCAGGTGGACCACCAGCGCCGCCACCGACCACGCCAGCAGCGCCCCCTTGGCGCTCAGCTTCAGCGGCGCGGAGAACGTCACTCCCTTGCCGACGTCCTTCGCGTGGGCGATCACGTCCTGCGCGGGCCCCAGCCACACGCCCACCCGCCACGCCAGCAGCGACCCGAGCAGCCCGCCGACGCCCAGCGCCACCACCAGCGGCACGCCCCCGCGCCGCCGCAGCAGGAAGACGACCAGGGCGCTGAGCGCCCCGAACGCCAACGCGAGCAGCGTGAACGTGCCGTCGACGCCGACCGTGTCCTCGCTCTCGGACTCCTTGAGGTAGACGATCCACCTGTCGTCGACCAGATCGCCGACCAGCGGCACGCTCGGTGCCAGCTTCCACCACAGCACACCCAGCAGCACACCGGAGAGCGCCAACGCCACGACGGTCACGGCGGCCTGACGCACTTCGGTCAACATCCCGGGGCCGTCCTGTTCGCCGTGGTGGTCGTGCGGGGCGCCGGGCGCGGCACCCACGGCGTGCGCGCCGACGGGCGGAGGCACCGGCCCGCCCTGGTACGACGAGCGTTCGTTCGGTGGCGGTGGCGGAGTCAGAGGCGCGGTCACCCTGCCATCGTGCCAAACCCGCCTGTGTGGCGCGTCACCGGACGGCGGCCCGGCGGTACGCCCAGGTGGCGACGGCCAGCGAGATCACTCCGACCACGGCGCACACCGCGAGATCGCCGAGGACGAAGGCCCAGTCGGGCTGCCGACCGAACGTGCGCGCGAACGCCTCGACGCCGTACGTGGAGGGCAGCAGGTCCCGCGCCAGGCGGACCACCTCCGGCATCCGCTCGGCGGGCAGCACGCCCAGCAGCAGCGCCGCCGACATGCCGAGCTGGCCGAGCAACGTGGCGAACTCGGGCCGGGGCGCGAGCAGGCCCAGCGCCGCCCCCAGCCCGGCGAGCGCGGCGCCGGCCAGCGGGATCACGGCCACCAGCACCCACAGATGCGTCATCGGCAGCCCGAACAGCAGACACCCGAACACCGCCGTCACCACGGTCCCCGGCACGGTGAACGACGCGTACGCGCCCGCCGCGCCCAGCACGACCGCGGCCGGGGGCACCGGCAGCGTCGCGTAGTGGTCGAGCCCGCCGCTGGCGCGGAGCTGGCCGAAGTACTGGGCGAGGAGGTTGAGCGCGACGAAGGCGACCACGAGCACCGCGGACCCGGCGACCACGGCCTGCGCCTCGCCGCCGCCGTCCACGACCCCGCGCATCAGGATCATGATGCCGATCGACTGGAAGGTGGCCACGAACAGCAGCGGGATGCGCGCGACCCGCGCCCGGGAGAGCTGCGCCCGGTACACGGCCACCAGGGAGGGCCACAGCCGCGCCTTGGGCCCGAGCTCGGCCGCGCCGGCTGCGCCCTGCTCCTCGGCGGCCAGGGCACCGCCCGGCAGGACATCGGCGGGTACGACACTCACGTCGCGGTGCTCCCCTTCGTTGGGTCCTTCGAAGTTTCGGGTGGGGTCCTTCGAAGCGGTCGCCCTGACGGGTACGGATACGGCGGCCGGTGTACTCACCGTTCTGGTGCTCAAGCCCTCACCAGTCCCTGTCGCGCGGCGCCGCCCAGCGCCAGGTACACGTCCTCCAGGCTCGGCGTGGCGAGGGTGAAGTCGTCCAGGGCGGCGAAGGCGGCGCCGCCGGTGACGGTGGCGACGACGGCGCGGGCCTCCTCGGGAGCGAGCCGCAGCGTCCAGCGGCGCCCCGACTCGGCGGCGCGGTCGCGCAGGGCGGCGACCTCGGGAACGTGCAGCGGGGCCGTCTCGCGCCACACCAGGTCGACGCGGACCTCTCCGGCGACCTTCTCCTTGAGTCCGGAGGGCGTGTCGCAGGCGATCACCCGGCCCCGGTCGAGGACGGCGACCCGGTCCAGTACGGTCTCGGCCTCGATGACGTTGTGGGTGACGAGCAGGACGGTGGTGCCGCTCCCGGCGCGCCGCCGGTCGACGGCCCCCCACACCGCGCGCCGGGCCACCGGGTCCATGCCGGTGGTCGGCTCGTCCAGGACGAGCAGTGAGCGCTGCCCCACCAGTGCGGCGGCGAAGCAGGCCAGGCGGCGCTGTCCGCCGGAGAGCTTCTTGATCGGGCGGGCGGCGAGCGGGGTCAGCCCCAGCTCCTCGAGGACGGCGTCCCGCTCGGCGCGCGCCCGCCGCACTTCGAGGCCGCGCAGCCGCCCGGTGGTCTCGGCGGCGAGCGACACGGTCAGCTCGTCCAGGGCACTGGACTCCTGCCCGAGGTAGGCGAGGATCCGCGCGGCCCGTTCCGGGTGGCGCACGATGTCGTGCCCGAGGATCTCCACGCTGCCGCGGTCGGGCCGCATCAGCCCGGTGAGCTGGCGTACGAGGGTGGACTTGCCGGCGCCGTTCGGCCCGAGCAGTCCGAAGATCTCACCGCGGCGGATCTCCAGGCTCACGTCGTCGGTGGCCCGCACCTCGTCAGTGGCGGGAACGCCGCGCCGGCCGCGTACCGCCGGGTAGGTCTTGGTCAGTCCGCGCACCACGCACACGGCATCGCCACCGGGTCGTAGTGCCTGTGCCGCGCGCGTACTCACAAGGGACGAGAGTACGGGGTCCGTCCCTCCGCCCGGCCCTCGGGTCCGCCCATAAGTGTCGATTCAGCCGGGGAAGGCCGGGCTGGTCCCGGAGGGCCTCAATCCGCCACCGGGGTGCGTTCGGTCGCCGTCCGGACGTCGATCTCCCGCCAGAACCCGGCCCGGATCGCGTACCGGTCGTGCTCGTCGATCTGGTCGTCCTTGTGGGCCAGCAGCCCGAAGCGGGCCGCGTAGCGCAGCAGCTCCCCGTCGACCCGGTGCGGGATGCGGGGGTACATCCCGGACAGCTTCTGCAGGTGACCGTGGTCGCCGAGGCGCTCCAGCCAGCGGCGGGCGAAGACCTGCCCGACCTCGTACGGATCGCCGCCGACCGTGGTGATGTCCTCCTCGCGGTCGGCCCAGCGCTGCTCGGCCGTGGTGAGCTGGGCCAGCGTCGGCAGGGAGACGGCTTCGGGCGGCTCGGCGCCGGACCGGTCGACCCAGCCCTTGTCCGAGGACCAGCGCAGGGTGGCGGTCGGAGGGTGCGGCGCGGGGTTCGGGCCGGGGGCGCGCAGGGCCGCGAGGTCCTTGGGGGTGGGGACGCCCTTGGCCGGCGGCACGCGCTCCTCGGTGCCGTTGCGCGCGGCGCCGGTCGTCGTGGGGTGCTCCGGCTCCTCGGCGGGCCGCTCGGCGGCCGCGGACAGGGCGGACTCGGGCAGCGGCGCGGAGAGGATCGCCGCGATCTCGGGACGGGGCACGGGCGGCGGCGCGCAGATCCCGCCGAGTTCCTTGGCGCGGACGGCCTTGGTGATCCACGCACGGTCCAGGACGCGCCGTTCGTCGGCCTCGGCGACCAGGTCCTCGGACTGGTTGTAGTCGCCGTCGGCGGCCTGTACGGCCCACAGGTGGACGGCGACGCCGTGTTCCTTGGCGGCCATCATGCCCGGCAGCAGGTCGCCGTCGCCGGTCACCAGGACGACGTCGGAGCAGGCGCGGTTGCGGGCCAGCTCGGTCAGCTCGGCGTGCATGGCGGCGTCCACGCCCTTCTGCGCCCAGCGGCCGTCACTGCGCGTGAGGGCGCCGAGTCGCACCGTGACCCGGGGCATGACCCGCAGGCGGCGGTGTTCGGGCTGCGGGACGCGGTCGGGGGCGCCGTCGAACCAGTAGATGCGCAGCAGGGGCTGCTGCGTGTCGGACTCGGCGCGATCGCGAAGCCCCTGGATGAGGGCGGCGTGATCGACGGTGATGCGCGAGCGCGAGGGCTCCCCGGCGAGGAGACTGGCGGCGGCCCCCAGCAGATACCCGGCGTCCACCAGGACGATGCAGCGGTCCACGCGATCCACCCTCTTTCCGGGAGGTTTGCTTCGGGCTTCCTTCGAGTCTGCCCGACCACGCGGAGGTTAACGGCCCGAACTGGATCTTCGGCGTGGCGTTTTCGCACCGGCCGTCCGCCACCGCACCCGGGGCGAGCCGCGTCACGGACGGTAATTACCCGATATGCGTTCTTTGTTGGCCTGTGTGAATCTGGTTCCGGTCCTGGTCCCCAGATCCCCCTCAGGAGGTAGATCACCATGGCCAAGAACAAGAACCGTGATCGTAAGCAGCCCCGGGCCGAGCGCGCCCAGCAGACCGCCGAGTCGTCCGTGATGGACCGCGAGGAGCAGCACGCCCCGCAGCTCACACCCGGCGACGTCGCCTCCCGCAAGCGGCAGAAGCGCTTCGGCCACAACTGACACCCGTACGACGGGCCGTTGCGGCCCGACGCCCGAGGGGCGTACCCGGCAACGGGTACGCCCCTCGGGCCGCTTCGGCGCCTCGCGCGCTCAGCCCGCCAGGCAGGACGGCCCGAGCAGCACCTTCAGGTCGCCGAACAGGGCCGGGTCGGGCTTCACCCGGTGCCGGTCCAGGCGCAGCACCGTCGTCTTCGTCGGCCCCTGGAGCTTGATCCGCACCTCGCTGTCGCCCCGGTGGTGGGTGAGGATCTCGCCGAGGCGGCTGACCATCGGCGGAGTGACCCGGGTGGCGGGGATGGTGAGGACCACGGGGGCGTTGGTGCCCGCGTTGGACAGGTCGGGGACCATCAGCTCCATCGCGACCAGCCGCGGCACGTCCTCCCGCTTGTCCAGGCGCCCCTTGACGAACACCACGGCGTCCTCGACGAGTTGGGTGGACACCAACTGGTACGTCGCCGGGAAGAACATGCACTCGATGGAGCCCGCCAGGTCCTCCACGGTGGCGATGGCCCAGGCGTTGCCCTGCTTGGTCATCTTGCGCTGGAGGCCCGAGATGATGCCGCCGATGGTGACGACCGCGCCGTCGCCGAAGTCACCGCCGGTGAGCTGGGAGATGCCCGCGTCGGCCTTGTCGGACAGCACGTGTTCCAGACCGAAGAGCGGGTGGTCGGAGACGTAGAGGCCGAGCATCTCCCGCTCCTGGGCGAGCAGGTAGGTCTTGTCCCACTCGTCCTCGCCGAAGACGACGTCGAGTCCGAAGCCGGGCTCGTCGCTCTGTTCCTCGCCCATGCCGCCGAACAGGTCGAACTGGCCCTCGGCCTCCTTGCGCTTGACCGCGACCACGTTGTCGATCATCGGTTCGTACTGCGCGGTGAGGCCCTTGCGGGTGTGCCCCATCTCGTCGAAGGCGCCGGCCTTGATCAGCGACTCCGTCGTCCGCTTGTTGCAGACGACCGCCTCCACCTTGTCCAGGTAGTCGGGGAAGGAGGTGTACTTCCCCTTGGCCTTGCGGCACCTGATGATCGACTCGACGACGTTGGTGCCGACGTTGCGCACGGCCGAGAGGCCGAAGAGGATCACGTCGTCGCCCTGCGCGGCGAAGTTCGACATGGACTCGTTGACGTTGGGCGGGAGGACCTTGATGCCCATGCGCCGGCACTCGTTCAGGTAGACGGCCGACTTGTCCTTGTCGTCCTTGACCGAGGTGAGCAGGGCGGCCATGTACTCGGCGGGGTGGTTCGCCTTGAGGTACGCCGTCCAGTACGAGACCAGTCCGTACGCGGCCGAGTGCGCCTTGTTGAACGCGTAGCCGGCGAAGGGGACCAGCACGTCCCACAGGGCCTGGATGGCCTCGTCGCTGTACCCCTTCTTGCGGGCGCCCTCCTGGAAGAGGACGAAGTTCTTCGCCAGCTCGTCGGGCTTCTTCTTGCCCATCACGCGGCGCAGGATGTCGGCCTCGCCGAGCGAGTAGCCCGCGATGATCTGGGCGGCCTTCTGCACCTGCTCCTGGTAGACGATCAGGCCGTGGGTGACCGCCAGGACCTCCTGGAGGGGCTCCTCCAGCTCCTTGTGGATCGGCGTGATCTCCTGCAGGCCGTTCTTGCGCAGCGCGTAGTTGGTGTGCGAGTCCATGCCCATGGGGCCGGGACGGTAGAGCGCGGAGACGGCGGAGATGTCCTCGAAGTTGTCGGGCTTCATCAGCCGCAGCAGCGAGCGCATCGGTCCGCCGTCGAACTGGAAGACGCCGAGCGTGTCACCGCGCTGGAGCAGGTCGAAGGTCGTGGGGTCGTCCAGCGGCAGCGACAGCAGGTCGAGGTCGATGCCCTTGTTGGACTTCACCATCTTGACGGCGTCGTCCATGATCGTGAGGTTGCGCAGGCCGAGGAAGTCCATCTTCAGCAGGCCGAGCGACTCGCACTGCGGGTAGTCCCACTGCGTGATGGTCACGCCGTCCGTGTGCCGCACCCAGATCGGGGCGTGGTCGACGATCGGCTCGCTGGACATGATCACGCCGGCGGCGTGCACGCCCATCTGCCTCACCAGGCCCTCGACGCCCTTGGCGGTGTCGATGACCTTCTTCACGTCCGGCTCGTTCTCGTACATCGCGCGGATCTCGCCGGCCTCGCTGTAGCGCGGGTGCGTGGGGTCCGTGATGCCGTTGAGGTCGATGCCCTTGCCGAGGACGTCGGCGGGCATGGCCTTGGTGAGGCGGTCGCCCATGGCGTACGGGTAGCCCAGCACGCGCGCGGAGTCCTTGATGGCGTTCTTCGCCTTGATCTTGCCGTAAGTGCCGATCATGGCGACCTTGTCGGCGCCGTACTTCTCCGTCACGTACCTGATCACCTCGACGCGCCGACGCTCGTCGAAGTCGATGTCGACGTCGGGCATGGAGACGCGCTCGGGGTTGAGGAACCGCTCGAAGATCAGGCCGTGCGGGATCGGGTCGAGGTCGGTGATGCCCATGGCGTACGCCACGATCGAACCGGCCGCGGAGCCTCGGCCGGGGCCGACCGCGATGCCCTGGTTCTTGGCCCACATGATGAAGTCGGCGACCACGAGGAAGTAGCCCGGGAACCCCATCTGGATGATGACGTCCATCTCGTACTCGGCCTGCTTCTGGCGGTCCTCGGGGACGCCGCCGGGGAAGCGGCGCGCCATGCCGCGGCGCACCTCCTCCTGGAACCAGGTGACCTCGGTGAAGCCCTCGGGGATGTCGAACTTCGGCATGAGGTCGCGCTTCTCGAACATGCCGTCGACGTCGATCATCTCGGCGATCAGGCGCGTGTTGGCGCAGCCCTCCTGCCAGGCGTCGGAGGAGTCGATGGCGTACATCTCGTCCGTCGACTTCAGGTAGTAGCCGGTGCCGTCGAACCGGAAGCGGTCCGGGTCGGAGAGGTTCTTGCCGGTCTGGATGCACAGCAGGGCGTCGTGGGCGGTGGCCTCGTGCGCGTAGGTGTAGTGCGAGTCGTTCGTCACCAGCGGCGGGATGCCGAGCTTCCTGCCGATCTCCAGCAGGCCGTCGCGGACCCGGTGCTCGATCTCGATGCCGTGGTCCATCAGCTCCAGGAAGTAGCGGTCCTTGCCGAAGATGTCCTGGTAGTCGGCGGCCGCCTGGAGGGCCTCGTCGAAGTGGCCGAGGCGCAGCCGGGTCTGCACCTCGCCGGAGGGGCAGCCGGTGGAGGCGACGATCCCCTCGGACCACTGGGAGATGGTCTCCTTGTCCATCCGGGGCCACTTCTGCAGCCAGCCCTCGGCGTACGCGTCGGAGGAGAGGCGGAAGAGGTTGTGCAGACCGGTCTTGTTGGTCGCCCACATCGTCTTGTGGGTGTAACCGCCCGAACCGGAGACGTCGTCGCGCTTCTGGTGCGGCTGGCCCCACTGGATCTTGCGCTTGTTGCGGCGCGACTCGGGGGCGACGTACGCCTCGATGCCGATGATCGGGGTGACCCCGGCCTTCTTCGCGGAGTGGAAGAAGTCGTAGGCCCCGTGCAGGTTGCCGTGGTCGGACATGGCGATGTGCGTCATGCCCATCTCGTTGCAGGCGTCGAACATGTCCTTCAGCCGCGCGGCACCGTCCAGCAGCGAGTACTGGGTGTGGACGTGCAGGTGCGTGAACGGCGGCTTGGACACGTTCGGCCTCCAAATCAGGGCTGTGGCGCGAGGCGCCTCGTCGAGGGGCGGTGGTCGGGCGGCGGGAGGGCTCTCGGTGACGGGCTGGCGGCGGGCCGCGGACAGTCCGGGGGTCAGCGTCGAAGTCTATGCCCCGCCACTGACACGCCGAGGGTTTCCCCGCGTACCTTCGGGGAGCGGGTCCGCGTGTCGGGGCGGGCCCCGGGCGCGGGCACTCCCGCACCCCTTCGAACGTTGGTCCGAGTGGAGATCCGCTCCACTCGTCACGCACCACCCGCACCAGGAGGCACCAGGCATGTCGGTCCCGCAGCTCAACGAGGAGCGCGGCGAGGAGATCCTCGCCGTCTTCGACACCGCCTTCGGCCAACTGCTGGCCGCGGATCCGGCGGCGTTCCGCGTGAAGTTCCGGAAGATGGCGGCCTCGGCCTTCGCGTTCTACCGCGGCACCGCATGCCTCTTTTACCACGATTTGACCGCGGATCGGGAGTTCGGTCCGAACAGCGGCGGCCCGTACCTGGACGAGCGGACCTCCCGGGTGTGGATCCACGGCGACCTGCACGCCGAGAACTTCGGCACGTACATGGACTCCACCGGCCGGCTGATCTTCAACGTCAACGACTTCGACGAGGCCTACGTCGGCCCCTTCACCTGGGACCTCAAGCGCTTCGCCGCCTCCATCGCGCTGATCGGGTACGCGAAGGCGCTCGGCGACGAGCAGATCACCGAGCTGGTACGGGTGTACGCGGACGCGTACCGCGAGCGGATCCGCGCCCTGGCCACCGGCGCCAAGAGCGACGAGGTGCCGCCGTTCACGCTGGACACCGCGGACGGACCGCTGCTGGGCGCGCTGCGCGTGGCCCGCTCCCTGACCCGCTTCGGGCTGCTGGAGTCGATGACCGAGATCCGTGACTTCGAGCGCCGCTTCGCCCCGGGCGGCGGCGCCATCGAGCTGGACGCGGCCACGCGCTACAAGGTGCTCGCGGCCTTCGACGGCTACCTGGAGACACTCCCGGAGTCGTCCCTGGCCCGCCCCGACTCCTACCGCGTCAAGGACGTCGTCGGCCGCCGCGGGATCGGCATCGGGTCGGCCGGCCTGCCCTCCTACAACATCCTCCTCGAGGGCAACAGCGACGCCCTGGAGAACGACGTCGTGATCTACATCAAGCAGGCCCAGACCCCGGCGGTCTCCCGGCACGTCACCGACCAGGCGATCCGGGACTACTTCCAGCACGAGGGCCACCGCACGGTGATCTCCCAGCGCGCCCTCCAGGCGCACGCCGACCCGTGGCTGGGCTGGACCGAGCTGGACGGCTCGGGCCAGTTGGTCGCGGAGGTCTCGCCGTACGCCGTCGACCTGGACTGGGGCGACATCGACGAACCGGAGGAGATCGCCGAGGTCGTCGCCGACCTGGGCCGGGCCACGGCCGCCATGCACGCGGCGGCGGACGACCAGTCCGGCGAGTCCCTGGTGCCCTTCTCCACCGAGCGGGCCATCGACGCGGCGATCGCCGCCGACGAGGAGGGCTTCGCACCCCTCCTGGTCGACTTCGCGCACCGGTACGGCGCACGAGCGCGCGCCGACCACCAGACCTTCGTCGACCTGTTCCGCAACGGCCGGATTCCGGGTCTGTAACCGTCGGCTCTCTCACAGGAACCCTTTAGGGGTCTCTTACCGGGCCCCGTGACACACTCTTCAATCGCTATGGACATATCCGGAACCCCGCTCAGAGCCGTACGCGCGGCGCTGTTCACGGCACTCGTCGTGACGCTCAGCACCGCGTCGCACGTGCTGCTGTCCGGGGTTCCGCTGCCGCTGCCCACGGTGGCCGCGGTCGCCGCCGCCGTGTTCCTGATCGCCTACGCCCTGGCCGGACGGCGTGAGCGCGGCTTCGGGCGGATCGCCGCCCTGCTGATCCCGCTGGAGCTGGCCGCCGACACGGTCTTCACCACCGGCCAGCACGTCTGCTACGGCAGGACGGGCGGCCCGGTCGCGGGCCCGCTGCGCGCCGTCGGCTTCGACGTGCTGTGCGGCGACGGGACCGGCGTGCACGCCGGGGTGGCCGCCCCGCTGACCCGGGTGACCGGCGCCGAGACCGACCGGCTGGCGACCGTGCTGGCCGACGCCGATCCCGCGACCGCCTGGCTGCTGCTCGGCGCGCACATCGGCGTGGGCCTCCTGGCGGCGGCCTGGCTGCGGCGCGGCGAGCGCGCGCTGGCCCAGTTGCTGAGCGCGGTGGCCGCGACCACCTTCCGGCCGCTGCTGCTCGCCGTCGCGGCCGTGACCGTGCGCCGGGCCCCGGCGGTGCGCCGCCCGGCCGTGCCGGCCCACCATTCCACCGGCGCCCGTGAGCGGATCCTCACGCACTCCCTGGGGCGGCGCGGACCGCCGCGCCCGGTCGCCTGCGTGTGACACACCACCGAGCGTGTGGCACACCGACGGACACCGGCAGTCCCCCCATACGTTTTCCGCACACCCCGGTGTGCGCGTCCCCGGAGAGATCATCACCATGAGCAAGCGGAACAGCCAGGCGGCGAAGTCGGCGGCCCGTGAGCGCCTGCGCCAGGAGCGCGAGCGCCAGGCCAAGCGCGACAAGGTCAAGCGGCAGGTCATCGTGGCCTGCTCCATCGTCGGCGTGCTGGCGATAGCCGGCGGCATCGGCTACGCCGTCGTCCAGATGAACGAGCCCTCGGGCTGGGACAAGGCCGCCGACGCCAAGGTGGTGGCCCCGGCCAACACCTCCGGCAAGAACGGCACCACGGTCACCCTCGGCGACTCCAAGAGCGACCACGTCGTCCACCTCTACGAGGACCCGCGCTGCCCGGGCTGCGCCAACTTCGAGCAGACCATCGGCGAGGCCGTCAACAAGGGCATGGAGGACGGCACCTACAAGCTCTCCTTCACCATCGGCACCTTCCTCGACGGCAACCTCGGCGGCGAGGGCTCGAAGAACGCGCTCAGCGCGCTCGGCGCCGCGCTGAACGTCAGCCCCGACGCGTTCATCGACTACAAGACCGCGCTGTACTCCTCCGAGTACCACCCGTCGGAGTCCACCGACGAGTTCGCCAAGGACGACTACCTCATCAAGGTGGCGAACTCGGTCGACGCCCTGAAGAACAACAAGAAGTTCCAGGACGCCGTGGAGAAGGGCACCTACGACGCCTGGGCGATGAGGATGAGCGACGCCTTCCAGAAGGCCGAGGGCGTCGAGTCGACCCCGACCGTCAAGATCAACGACAAGGTGATCGAGACTCCGGGCAGCGACGCCGAGTGGCAGAAGGCGCTCAAGGACGCGGGCGTCACCAAGTGATCCCGGCGTGATCCCCGGGCCGCCCCCACCGGGGTCACCGCCGGGATGACGCCGCACCGAAGCACGGCCAACGGGCGGGCGAACTTTCCGAGTTCGCCCGCCCGCGCGCATACCGATCAGTAACCTGATCGTCCGTGACCAGTCGACACAGATCATCCGAGAACACCGTCCCGTCGCCCGCCGACGGCGCGAACACCCGCACCCCGAGCCGCCGTACGGTCGTCAAGGCCGCGGCGGCCGGCGCCGTCCTGGCCGCCCCGCTCGCCGCCGCGCTGCCCGCCGGCGCCGCCGGCGCCGCTCCCGCCTTCCTGCACGGCGTCGCCTCCGGCGATCCCCTGCCCGACGGCGTCCTGCTGTGGACCCGGGTGACCCCGACGCCGGAGGCCATACCGGGCTCCGGGGCAGGCCCGGACACCGAGGTGAGCTGGGTCGTCGCCACGGACAAGGCGTTCACGAACATCGTCGCCAAGGGGTCCACCACGGCGACGGCCGCCTCCGACCACACCGTCAAGGCGGACGTCCGGGGCCTCGCACCCGCCACGGACTACTGGTTCCGCTTCTCCGCCGGCCCCACCGACTCCCCCGCCGCCCGCACCCGCACCGCCCCCGCGGCCGACGCCGCCGTCACGGGCCTGCGCTTCGGCGTGGTCTCCTGCGCCAACTGGGAGGCCGGCCACTTCTCGTCGTACCGGCATCTCGCGGCCCGCGGCGACCTGGACGCCTGGCTGCACCTGGGCGACTACATCTACGAGTACGGCACCGGCGAGTACGGCACCCGTGACACCGTCGTCCGCCCGCACGCGCCGACCCACGAGATCCTCACGCTCGCCGACTACCGCGTCCGGCACGGCCGGTACAAGACCGACCCCGACCTCCAGGCGCTGCACGCCGCCGCGCCGGTCGTGGCGATCTGGGACGACCACGAGATCGCCAACGACACCTGGTCGGGCGGCGCCGAGAACCACACCGAGGGGGTGGAGGGCACCTGGCCGGAGCGTCAGGCCGCCGCCAAGCGGGCCTACTTCGAGTGGATGCCGGTCCGTCCCGCCATCGCCGGCACCACCTACCGCAGGCTGCGCTTCGGCAAGCTGGCCGACCTTTCGCTGCTGGACCTGCGCTCCTTCCGCTCGCAGCAGGTCGCGCTCGGCGACGGCGAGGTCGACGACCCGGAGCGCACCCTCACCGGCCGCGCCCAGCTCGACTGGCTCAAAGCCGGGCTCACCTCCTCCGACACCACCTGGCGGCTGATCGGCAACTCGGTGATGATCTCGCCGTTCGCCGTCGGCTCGATCCCCGCCGAGCTGCTGAAGCCGCTCGCCGAGCTGCTCGGCCTGCCCAGGGAGGGCCTCGCCCTCAACACCGACCAGTGGGACGGGTACACCGACGACCGCCGCGAACTGCTGGCGCACCTGCGCGCGGGCGCCATCCGCAACACCGTGTTCCTGACCGGCGACATCCACATGGCGTGGGCCAACGACGTGCCGTACAACGCCGCCACGTACCCGCTGTCGGCCTCGGCCGCCACCGAGTTCGTCGTCACCTCGGTGACCTCCGACAACCTCGACGACATCGTGAAGGTCCCCGAGGGCACGGTCTCGGCGATCGCGGCGCCGGTCATCCGGGCCGCGAACCGGCACGTCCACTGGGTCGACACCGACCGGCACGGCTACGGTGTGCTGGACATCACCGCGGCCCGGACGCAGATGGACTACTACGTCGTCTCCGACCGCACCGACCCGGACGCCACGTCGAAGTGGGCCCGTTCCTACCGCACCCGCAGCGGTACCCAGCGGGTCGAGCGCGTCTACTCCCCCGTCTGAGGCGCGTCCGCCTCCTGAAGCGAGTCGAGGAAGCCGAGCGCCACCCGCCAGGTGGCCTCGGCCGCCTCCTCGTCGTAGTCCGGCAGCCCGGGGTCGGTGTAGAGGTGGCCGGCCCCGGCGTATCTGTAGACCTCGACGTCGGCGCCGGCCCGGCCCATCTGGAGGTACCAGGCGCTGAGCCAGTCGTCCGTCTCGAAGGCGTCCGGCTCGGCGACGTGCAGTTGGACCGGCAGGTCGTCGACCGAGGCGTTGGCCGCGATGTCCGAGGTGCCGTGCAGGAGGAGCAGTCCGCGCGCCCGGTGGTCGCCGAGGGCGAGGGTCTGGGCGATGGAGGCGCCGAGCGAGAAGCCCGCGTACACCAGCCCCCGCTCGGAATAGGGAGCCGCGGCCAGCACCGCCCGCTTCAGCAGCTCCTCCCGGCCGATCCCGTCCTGATGGGCCATGCCCTCCTCGACCGTGTCGAACGTCCGGCCCTCGAAGAGGTCGGGGGTCCAGACCTGGTGCCCGGCGTCGCGCAGCCGGTCGGCGGCCTGCCGCACCGCGGGCCTCGGTCCGAGGGTCGAGTGAAAGAGCACGATGTTCATGAGGCCATGGTGCCAGCCGGGTGTGACAACGCGGGGCGCGGCGATTCCCGGGACGGGACGGAAGTCACAGGTTCACAGCGCGACGGGTGCGGTTACGTTCGAGGGATGGAGACCATACTCCGCCCGCTGATCGTGGTCGGCGGCTCCGTCCTGCTGACCCTGGTCATCGGCTGGGCCACCGACCTGCTGCTGCGCAAGGCCGACGGACGGCACCCCGAGACGCCGTTGTGGGGGCTGCTGCGCCGCGCCCGCATCCCCTACCAGCTCCTCCTGTGCGCGGCGCTGCTGAGAGGGTCGTACATCGAGGCACGGGTGTTCCCCGACCACCAGGAGGGGGTCGGCCGGACGCTGACGCTGGTGCTGATCGGCTCGGCGGCCTGGATGGTGATCCGGATCGCCGCGGCGGTCGTCGAGACCTCGTACTCCCGCTACGCCCACGCCCACGCCGAGCGGAACCCGGCCCGGGTACGGCGGGTGCGGACCCAGGTGTCGCTGATCATGCGGGTCGTCTCGGCGGTCGTCGGCGTGGTCGCCGTGTCGTCGATGCTCCTGACGTTCCCCGCGATGCAGGCGGCGGGCGCCTCGCTGCTGGCCTCGGCCGGCATCCTCGGCATCGTCGCCGGTGTGGCCGCCCAGTCCACGCTCAGCAACATGTTCGCCGGGTTCCAGATCGCCTTCGGCGACATGGTGCGCATGGGCGACACGGTCGTGGTGGACGGGGAGTGGGGCACCGTCGAGGAGATCACGCTCACGTTCCTGACCGTGCGCACCTGGGACGAGCGCCGGATCACCATGCCGGTGTCGTACTTCACGTCCAAGCCGTTCGAGAACTGGTCGCGCGGCTCCCCGCAGATGACCGGGACCGTCTTCTGGCACCTCGACCACTCGGCACCGCTGGAGGCGATGCGGGAGCGGCTGCGCGACATCCTGCGCGAGTGCCCGGCCTGGGACGGCCGCGACTACAACCTGACCGTCACGGACACCACGCCGAACACCATGCAGGTACGGGCCCTGGTGACGGCGAAGGACGCGGACGACATCTGGACGGTACGCGTCACGGTCCGCGAGGGGATGATCCGCTGGCTCGCCGACGAGCACCCGTACGCCCTGCCCCGGGTCAGCACGGCGGACGCGGCCCCGCGCCCGTCCCGCGACGGATTCCACCGCCCCCGCCGCTCCCCCGACGGCGCCCCCCGCCGCTTCCCGGAACAGCCGACGAAGAGCCTGTGACCGAGCCCGCCGGAGAAGGCCTCACCGCAGGCTGCTCACGTCCAGGTGGCGCAGGACCCGGTCGACGATCTCCGGATCGGCGCCGGGTTCGCTGCGCGCCGCCAGCACCTCGTGGCGGGCGGCGCTCAGCATCTCGCCCTTGATACGCCGGGCACGCTGGATCCGCCGTGCCCGCTGTTCCTGCGCCTCCCGCCGCTCCTCGTCCCCGAGGTCCGGGCTGATGCGCACCCCGATGTCGTAGGCGCGTCGCAGCATCTGCTCGGACAGCTCGTCCGGCAGCTCCTCGACCGACTCGATCTCCTTGAGCCGCTGCTTCGCCGCCTTGGCCGCCCGCACGGCGAGCGCCTTCTCGTAGTCCTTCTCCCGTTCGGTGTCCGCCCGTACCCCGAGCCGGCCCACCAGCCAGGGCAGCGTCAGTCCCTGCAACAGCAGCGTGACCATGATCACCCCGAACGCGACGAAGATGAGCTCGTCCCGGTTGGGGAAGGCGGCCCCGTTCTCCGTCTCCAGCGGGATCGCCAGAGCCAGCGCGACCGAGGCGACGCCCCGCATCCCGGCCCACCACATGACGACGGTCTCCCGCCAGCTCGTCGGGATGTCCTCGTCGTGGTCCCGTCGGGCGTGCAGCCGCTGGGTCAGCCAGGTGGCCGGCAGCAGCCACAGCAGCCGGACCAGGATGACCACGGCGCTGATCGCCGCCGCCCAGCCGAGCAGCTCCGTCCACCGGCCGGAGGCCGTGCGGACCGCGTTGTGCAGCTCCAGGCCGATCAGCCCGAAGGCGACACCGGTGACGAGCGTGTCGACGACGTCCCACACGGTGTGCCCGGCGAGCCGGCTCATCACGTCGTCGGCGTCGGAGGCGTACTCGGCGAGGAACATCGCGGTGGTGAGCACGGCGAGCACCCCGGAGCCGTGCAGTTCGTCGGCCAGGACGTAGCTCACGAACGGCACCAGCAGGGTCAGCCCGATCTGGAGCGTCGGGTCCCCCAGCACTCCCAGGAGCCGGTTGGCGCCCCAGCCCAGCACGAGCCCCACGGCCACGGCGACGACCGCGGACAGCACCAGGTCGAGCCCCGCTTCCCAGGGCGAGAAGGTGCCGCTGACCGCCGCGGCGATGGCCACGTGGTACAGCACGATGGCCGTGACGTCGTTGAACAGCCCCTCGCCCTCCAGGATGGAGACCAGGCGGCGCGGCAGCCCCAGTTGCCCGGCGACGGCGGTCGCCGCGACCGGGTCGGGCGGTGCCACCAGCGCGCCCAGCGCGAAGGCGGCGGCGATCGGCAGCCCCGGCACGATCGCGTGGGCCACGGCGGCCACGCAGGTCATGGTGACGAAGACCAGCGCGACCGCCAGCAGGAAGATCGGGCGCTTGTTGGCCGCGAACTGCCGCCAGGACGTGCGCCGCACGGCCGCGTACAGCAGCGGCGGCAGCAGTGCGGGCAGGATGATCTCGGGCGGGATGTCGACGTTGGGCACGAATTCGAGGAGTGCCAGGACGATCCCGAGGACCGTCATCAGCACCGGCGCCGGCAGCCCGAGCCGGGCCCCGAGGGGGACGCTCAGCAGGGCCCCGAGCAGCAGCATGAACAACAGGGCCAACTGATCCACGGTCAGCGCTCCGGTGGGGTCTCGGCGTTCACACGGCGGGCCTCAAGCCTGCCACGTCACCGGCCCCACCAGCCCCTTCGGCACTGTCGCCTACAGGGCGCGCCGCATCGCGCGGTGGGGAATCCCGGCGTCGGGGAACTCGGGCCCGTACGCCTCGTACCCCAGTCGCTCGTAGAAACCCAGGGCGTGGGTCTGCGCGTGCA
Source organism: Streptomyces pactum (assembly GCF_002005225.1). NCBI lineage: Bacteria > Bacillati > Actinomycetota > Actinomycetes > Kitasatosporales > Streptomycetaceae > Streptomyces > Streptomyces pactum. Next base: position 6,302,810 of record NZ_CP019724.1, on the reverse strand, counting down.
GATCCACCGCGGTGAGCCCACGCGCGCGTGCCGCCTCCTCGACGGCCCGCACCAGGGCGGCCCCGACGCCCAGTCCGCGGGCCTCCCTGGTCACGGCGAGCCGGCCCAGGCAACCGACGGCCGGGTCGCCGTCGCCGCTGGCCGCCGCGGCGGCCGCGCCGTGCAGCAGCCGGCCGGTGCCCAGCGGGACGCCGTCCGCCCGGACCGCCAGGACGTGCACGGCGTCGGCGTCGTGGGCGTCGTACTCGATGTCCTCGGGGACCTTCTGTTCGACGACGAAGACGTCCTTGCGCACCGCGAAGCACATCTCCCGGTCGCCGGGGCCCTCGGCGACGCGCACCTCGTACGACGGCACCTGCGACGGCGCGGCACTCATCCGTAGGTCTCCTCGCGGACCAGGTCCAGGGCCTGCTGGAGGTCCTCGGGGTAGTCGCTGGCGTACTCGACCCACTGCCCGTCGCCGGGGTGCTCGAAGCCGAGCCGTACGGCGTGCAGCCACTGGCGGGTGAGGCGCAGCCGCTTGCCGAGCGTGGGGTCGGCGCCGTAGGTCAGGTCGCCGACGCAGGGGTGGCGGTGGGCGGCCATGTGGACGCGGATCTGGTGGGTGCGGCCGGTCTCCAGCTTCACGTCGAGCAGGGATGCGGCGCGGAAGGCCTCGATGAGGTCGTAGTGCGTGACGGAGGGCTTGCCCTCGGCGGTGACGGCCCACTTGTAGTCGTGCTGGGGGTGGCGGCCGATGGGGGCGTCGATGGTGCCGCTGGTCGGGTCGGGGTGGCCCTGCACGAGCGCGTGGTAGCGCTTGTCGACCGTGCGCTCCTTGAACTGGCGCTTGAGCGAGGTGTACGCGCGCTCCGACTTGGCCACCGCCATCAGGCCGGAGGTGCCCACGTCGAGGCGGTGCACGATGCCCTGCCGCTCGGCGGCACCGGAGGTGGAGACGCGGTATCCGGCGGCGGCCAGTCCGCCGATGACGGTCGGTCCGCTCCAGCCGGGCGAGGGGTGGGCGGCGACGCCGACCGGCTTGACGATCACGACCACGTCGTCGTCGTCATGCACGATCTCCATGCCCTCGACGGGCTCGGCGACCACCTGCACCGGCGCGGGCGCCTGGGGCATCTCGACCTCGAGCCAGGCGCCGCCGTGGACGCGCTCGGACTTGCCGACCACCGATCCGTCGACCTGCACCTTGCCCGCCGCGGCGAGCTCCGCGGCCTTGGTACGGGAGAAGCCGAACATGCGGGAGATGGCGGCGTCGACGCGCTCGCCCTCCAGGCCGTCGGGCACGGGCAGGGTACGGATCTCGGGAAGCGTGCTCACCCGTCGAGTATGCCGGACGGGCCGGACACTCCCGAACACGCGCTCAGTCCTCGTCGACGGTCGGCCCTGGTGGGCGGTCACTCCCTGTGGACCGTCAGTGCCTGGGGATCGTCAGTCCCTGTGGACCGTCAGTCCCTGTGAACGGTCCCGTCCGGGTCCAGGCCCCGGAAGGAGAGGATCACGATCAGGATGCCGCCGCACACGATCGCCGAGTCGGCGAGGTTGAAGACGGCGAAGTGCTTGGGGGCGATGAAGTCCACGACCGCGCCCTCGAAGACGCCGGGCGAGCGGAAGATCCGGTCGGTGAGATTGCCGAGGGCACCACCGAGCAGCATGCCGAGCGCGATCGCCCACGGCAGGCTGTAGAGCTTGCGCGCGAGGCGGGCGATCACGACGATCACGGCCGCCGCGATCACCGTGAAGATCACGGTGAAGGCCTCGCCGAAGCCGAAGGCCGCGCCCGCGTTGCGGATCGCCACGAACCGCAGCCAGTCCCCGACGATCTCGATGGGCTCCTGGTGCTCCAACTCGGCGACCACGATCATCTTGCTGACCAGGTCGAGGACGTACGCGAACGCGGCGACCGCGAACAGCACGGCGATACGCCGCTTGCCCCGGGGGCGCTCCGGGGGCTGCTCCTGCTCGGCGTCGGGCCGCTCCTGCCCGTCCCCCGCCGCGTCCGGGGTGTCCGGCGTACCGATGATGCGCTCCGCCTCTGCCACGTGAGTCCCTCGACCTAGGTACCTGACTGAGGACGAGGGTACGGCACGCCTTCCACCCCGGCTGCTGATCAGTACCTGATCGGGTACTGATCAGTACCGTCGCTCCTGCTTCTGCTTGCACTCGACGCACAGGGTGGCCCTCGGGAAGGCCTGCATGCGCGCCTTGCCGATGGGGTTCCCGCAGTTCTCGCACAGGCCGTAGGTGCCCGCGTCCAGGCGTTCCAGGGCGCGCTCGGTCTGGGTGAGCATCTCGCGCGCGTTGGCGGCCAGCGCCAGCTCGTGCTCGCGCGTGATGTTCTTGCTGCCGGTGTCCGCCTCGTCGTCGCCGGCACCGTCCCCGGAGTCCCGCATCATGCCCTGCAGGGACCGCTCGGAGGAGTCGATCTCGGTGCGCAGCCGGTCGGCCTCGGACTGCAGCTCACCGCGCGCCTCCTCGGCCTCTTGCGGGGTCCAGGGTTCCTCGCCGGGGCGTACCGCGAGGTCGCCGGGGTCCGCGGCGCCGCGGGCCTTGGGAACGGCGGTCTTGGCCGCCGTGGCCGTGCCAGGAGTCTTCTTCGCAACCACCGTCGTGGCTCCCGTCTGCTCCGCGGCCTCGGCCGCGCCCACTTTCTTGGCCGTGCTCTTCTTCGCCGTGCTCTTCTTCGCCGTGCTCTTCTTCGCCGTGCTCTTCTTCGCCGCGGCCTTCTTCGCCGCGGCCTTCTTGGCCGGGCCCTTCTCCGCCGCGGTCGTCTTTGCCGCGGTCTTCTTCGCCGGGGTCTTCCCCTCGGTGCTGCCCTCGGTGCTCTTCTCCTCGGTGCTCTTCTCCTCGGCGGCCTTCTTCGCCGCGCTGCTCTTCTTCGCGGCGGTCTTCTTCGCGGCCGTCGTCTTCTTGGCAGCGGTCTTCTTCGCAGTCGCCTCCGACTGCTGTACGGCGGTCTTCTTCGCCACCATGGCCGCGGCCCCTTCACATATTGTGATCTTGCGCGCGAATCGTGCTGGGACGATAAATCGACTTGGTCCCCGCGGCAACGGGGCACGCCGCCCGATTCGCCCGCCCACCGCGCACCGCGCGGCGAGCATGCATGCGTTGTGCCCAGCTCCTCGCCCGGTAATCCGACGGGCCGCAGCCCTGCCGGGCCCGCCGGCAGCCGGCGGGCCGGACGCGGCATTCGGGTCATGCCGGGCCGCACGGACGCCGTACCGCGCCGCCACTGAGCCCGGTGCGAAAACCGGTCGGCCGCTGTCCGCGCGGCGCCGTACACTGGGCGCAGCGAAAAGCGTGGATGGGGACGAGTAGCGGCGTACGCAGCCCGTAGCGACCCGGGGACGGTGTGAGCCCGGGGGCCAGCGCGACGTGAAGATCACCCCGGAGCCGCCGGAAGAAAGCCGTGACGACACCGTCACGGCGAGTAGAACCGGCTCGCGACCCCAATGAGGGGGCTGACCGGCGCACACGACGCACCGGGGAGCCAAGGAGGGTGGTACCGCGGGAGCACTGCTCTCGTCCCTCCGACGGAAGGCAGCACGTCCGCCGGAGGAAGCTCGTTGAATACGCAGCCGCAGTACCGCCAGGTGCCCGCCCAGGTCGACCTGCCCGCGCTCGAACACGCGGTGCTCGACTTCTGGCGCGAGCAGAAGATCTTCGCCAAGAGCCTGGAGCAGTCCGAGGGCCGCCCCGAATGGGTGTTCTACGAGGGCCCGCCCACCGCCAACGGCATGCCCGGCGCCCACCACATCGAGGCGCGCGTCTTCAAGGACGTCTTCCCCCGCTTCCGCACCATGCGCGGATACCACGTGGGCCGCAAGGCCGGCTGGGACTGCCACGGCCTGCCGGTCGAGCTGGCGGTGGAGAAGGAGCTGGGCTTCTCCGGCAAGCAGGACATCGAGGCGTACGGCATCGCCGAGTTCAACGCCAAGTGCCGCGAGTCGGTGACCCGCCACACCGACGCCTTCGAAGAGCTCACCACGCGCATGGGCTACTGGGCCGACCTCCAGGACCCGTACCGCACGATGGACCCCGAGTACATCGAGTCCGTCTGGTGGTCGCTGAAGGAGATCTTCGACAAGGGCCTGCTGGTCCAGGACCACCGCGTCGCCCCCTGGTGCCCCCGCTGCGGCACCGGCCTGTCCGACCACGAGCTGGCGCAGGGCTACGAGACGGTCGTCGACCCGTCCGTCTTCGTGCGCTTCCCGCTGACCTCCGGCCCGCTCGCCGGCGAGGCCTCGCTCCTGATCTGGACGACCACGCCCTGGACCCTGGTGTCCAACACCGCGGTCGCCGCGCACCCCGAGGTCACCTACGTCGTCGCGACGAAGGGCCCGGAGGGTACGGAGAAGCTCGTCGTCGCCGAGCCGCTGGTCGGCAAGGCCCTCGGCGAGGGCTGGGAGACCACCGGCCAGACCTTCACCGGCGCCGAGATGGAGCGCTGGACGTACCGGCGGCCCTTCGAGCTGGTCGAGTTCCCCGAGCCCGCGCACTTCGTGGTGAACGCCGACTACGTCACCACCGAGGACGGCACCGGCCTCGTCCACCAGTCCCCCGCCTTCGGTGAGGACGACCTCAAGGTCTGCCGCGCCTACGGCCTGCCGGTGGTCAACCCGGTCCGCCCGGACGGCACCTTCGAGGAAGACCTCCCCCTGGTCGGCGGCGCCTTCTTCAAGAAGGCCGACGAGAAGCTGACGGAGGACCTGGACACCCGGGGCCTGCTCTTCAAGCACATCCCCTACGAGCACAGCTACCCGCACTGCTGGCGCTGCCACACCGCGCTGCTGTACTACGCGCAGCCGTCCTGGTACATCCGCACCACGGCCGTCAAGGACCGTCTCCTCCAGGAGAACGAGAAGACCAACTGGTTCCCGGACTCGGTCAAGCACGGCCGGTACGGCGACTGGCTGAACAACAACATCGACTGGGCGCTCTCCCGCAACCGCTACTGGGGCACCCCGCTGCCCATCTGGCGCTGCGAGGACGACCACCTCACGGTGGCCGGCTCCCGCGCCGAACTGACCGAGCTGACCGGCACCGACCAGTCCGCCCTGGACCCGCACCGCCCGTACATCGACGAGGTCACGTTCGCCTGCCGCCACGACGGCTGCGGCAAGACGGCCACGCGCGTGCCGGAGGTCATCGACGCCTGGTACGACTCGGGTTCGATGCCGTTCGCGCAGTGGGGCTACCCGCACAAGAACAAGGAACTGTTCGAGTCCCGCTACCCGGCGCAGTTCATCTCCGAGGCCATCGACCAGACCCGCGGCTGGTTCTACACGCTGATGGCGGTCGGCACCCTGGTCTTCGACAAGTCGTCCTACGAGAACGTGGTCTGCCTCGGCCACATCCTCGCCGAGGACGGCCGCAAGATGTCCAAGCACCTGGGCAACACCCTGGACCCGGTCCCGCTGATGGACCGGCACGGCGCGGACGCGGTCCGCTGGTTCATGGCGGCCGGCGGCTCCCCGTGGGCGGCCCGCCGCGTCGGCCACGGCACCATCCAGGAGGTCGTCCGCAAGACGCTCCTCACCTACTGGAACACGGTCGCCTTCCAGGCCCTGTACGCCCGCACCACGGGCTGGTCCCCGAGCGGGGCGGACCCGGCCCCCGCCGACCGCCCGGTCCTGGACCGCTGGCTGCTCTCCGAGCTGCACGCGCTCACCGACCAGGTCACCCAGGCGCTGGACGCGTACGACACCCAGCGCGCCGGCAAGCTGCTGTCCGCGTTCGTCGACGACATGTCCAACTGGTACGTACGCCGTTCCCGCCGCCGCTTCTGGCAGGGCGACAAGGCGGCGCTGCGCACGCTGCACGAGGTCGTCGAGACGGTCACCAAGTTGATGGCGCCGCTGACCCCGTTCATCACGGAGCGCGTCTGGCAGGACCTGGTCGTGCCCGTCACCCCGGGCGCCCCGGAGTCGGTGCACCTGTCCTCGTGGCCCGAGGCCGACCTGTCGGCGATCGACCCCGAGCTGTCCCGGCAGATGGTGCTGGTCCGCCGTCTGGTCGAACTGGGCCGTGCCACGCGCGCGGAGTCGGGCGTCAAGACCCGCCAGCCGCTCAGCCGCGCGCTGATCGCCGTGGCCGGCTTCGACACGCTCTACCCCGAGCTGCACACGCAGATCACGGAGGAGCTGAACGTCGAGTCCCTCGCATCACTGAGCGAGGTCGGCGGCAGCCTGGTCGACACGACCGCGAAGGCCAATTTCCGTGCTCTCGGCAAGCGGTTCGGCAAGCGCGTCCAGGACGTGGCGAAGGCCGTCGCGGGCGCGGACGCCGCGGCGCTCTCCCTCGCCCTGCGCGAGGGCACGGCGTCGGTGGAGGTCGACGGCGAGACGGTCACCCTCGCCCCCGACGAGGTGATCATCACGGAGACGCCGCGCGAGGGCTGGTCGGTCGCCTCCGACTCGGGTGCGACGGTGGCCCTGGACCTCGAGATCACGGAGGAGCTGCGTCGCGCGGGCCTCGCCCGGGACGCGATCCGCCTGATCCAGGAGGCCCGCAAGAACAGCGGCCTCGACGTCGCCGACCGCATCGCCCTGCGCTGGACGGCCACGGACCCGGCGACCATCGCCGCCCTGACCGAGCACAGCGGACTGATCTCCGACGAGGTCCTCGCCACGGACTTCGCGCAGGGAGAGGCGGACGACACGTACGGGGAGGCGTTCACGGACGAGGGCCTGTCCCTGACGTTCCGCCTGCGCAAGGCGTAAGGCACCGAGTGATACGGAAGGCCCGGCCCCTCGAAGTCGAAGGGGCCGGGCCTTCCGCGCGATCCGCGGGCGACCGTGCCGCCCGGGGCGGCACGGTCGGGGCACTGGGGCCCCGCTGAGGGAGACACCCCGCACCAGCGGGGCCGCGCACCCGCCCCCGGCCCGCACCGACGCCCCGCACCCGGCACCGCGCACACCACAAGGGCGGGCCCCGGGTCAGAAACCCGGGGCCCGCCCTGAACGCCGCCGACGGCTACGCCGTACTACCGTTCGTCAGTTGTCGTCCTCGTCGATCAGGAACCCGCGCATCGGCGAGGGCGCCTGCCCCATCGGCGACGGCCCCTGCGGCCGCACCGGAGCCATCGGCTGGGTCATCGCCGGCGACATCTGCTGCTGACCGCCGTAGGACGGACCGTTCTGGCCCGGCCCGCTGCCCATCGACTGGTTGCCGCCGTAGGACGGGGCACTCGCGCCGGCCGGAGCCATCGAGGGCGCCGGGGACGGCGGCAGGGAAGCCGTCGCGGGCGTACGCGGCGGGGCGAGCGAGTCGTCCGCCTGGGTCTCGAGCTGACGTAGCTGCGACTCCAGGTACGACTTCAGTCGCGTCCGGTACTCGCGCTCGAAGCCGCGCAGGTCCTCGACCTTGCGCTCCAGCGTGGCGCGGGCGGACTCCAGGGAGCCCATCGCGACGCGGTGCTTCTCCTGCGCGTCCCGCTCCAGGGCATCGGCCTTGGCACGGGCGTCCCGCTCCAGGCCCTCGGCACGCGAACGCGCCTCGCCGACGATCTTGTTGGCCTCGGAACGGGCCTCGGCGATCGCCTGGTCGGCGGTCTGCTGGGCCAGCGAGAGGACGCGGGCGGCGCTGTCGCCACCGGGGCCTCCCTGACCGGGCATGCCACCGGGGCCACCGGGACCGCCGTGCCCCTGCGGGCCGCCCATCGGGCCGCCCATCGGACCGGGGCCCATCTGGCCCTGCATCGGTCCCGGGCCGCCCTGGCCCATCGGCCCCGGACCCTGGCCCATCTGGCCGGGACCCTGCGGGCCGCCCTGTCCGCCGGGGCCGGCGGGCAGTTGCGGGGCACCGCTCGGCAGCTGGGGCGGGCCACCCATGGGGCCACCCATCTGCTGCTGCGGCGGGCCCGATATGCCGGCGGGCACCGGAGCGCCGGGACCTCGCATGCCCTGCTGGGGCATGCCACCCTGCTGCGGCGGGCCCTGCTGCTGCTGATGCTGCTGCTGATCCTGCGGCGGTTCCGGAGGCTTGCGCATGTTCTGTTGGTTCTGCGCAGCCGCGCGCGTCGCCGCGGCCAGTTTGGCGCGCAGGTCCTCGTTCTCGCGGAGCAGTCGGGTCAGTTCGGCTTCGACCTCGTCGAGGAAGGCATCGACCTCGTCCTCGTCATAGCCTTCTCGGAGGCGGACGGTCGTGAACTGCTTGTTCCGCACGTCCTCGGGGGTCAACGGCATCTCTTCACCTCAACGTTGTCGTCGGCATTCGGCAAGCCCGTATCTCTCTCATCGATCACAGCCGGCTCACGATCGAGATCAGGATGTAGACGATGATCATCAGCACGAAGAAGGACAGGTCGAGCGCCACGCCCCCGAGACGCAGCGGCGGAATGAACCGCCGCAGAAGCTTCAACGGTGGATCGGTGACAGTGTAGGTGGCCTCCAGAACGACCACCATCGCCTTGCCGGGTTGCCACGAGCGGGCGAACTGGAAGACGTAGTCCATGACCAACCGGAAGATGAGCACGATGAGGAAGCACATCAGCGCGATGTAGACGACATCCAGAACCACGCTCATGACCTGTGCTTCCCTCTCCCCTGAACCATCTCTCGGACCCGGTTTCGGATCCGTGTTCTTGCTCTGTACCGGTGGTGCGTCTCAGCTCTGGTTGAAGAACCCGCCCTCTGCGATGCGGGCCTTGTCCTCCGCCGTGACATCGACGTTAGCAGGAGACAGCAGGAACACCTTCTGCGTCACCCGCTCGATACTGCCGTGAAGACCAAACACCAAACCGGCCGCAAAGTCGACAAGTCGCTTCGCGTCTGTGTCATCCATCTCAGTGAGATTCATGATCACCGGCGTGCCCTCACGGAAGTGTTCCCCGATGGTACGGGCCTCGTTGTAGGTCCGGGGGTGAAGCGTGGTGATCCGGTAGGGCTCTCGTTCGGACACGACCTTGGGCATGATGACCGGTGCGCTCTTTTCCAGGCTTGCGCGTTCTTGTGTGATGGATGCCACGGGCGCGATACGCGCCGGACGACCCGATTCCGCCGCGAGCGAAGCGGAACGGGGCACCGGCTCGCGCTGCGCGGGCGGTTGTACGACTCGTACCTCTTCGTCCCTTAGGGACTGATGTGAACCATGCGACTGATGTGCCGGTTCGTGCCGCCGGTGGTCCCGCTCGGGCTCCGGGTCCAGTTCCGGTTCGAAGTCGTCATCGGGGTCGAACCCCCGGCCGTCGTACCCATCGTCCTCCACGAGGCCGAGGTAGACCGCCATCTTGCGCATCGCGCCGGCCATGCTCTGAGTCCTCCGCTCTGTGGTGGATCGGCTGACGACTGCCAAGTGCCTGCGATCCACAAGGTCGTTGTGTCCGCCTTTCGGCGGTAATGACCATATTTTCTGCTGTGGTCCGACTTCTTGGCGACGTTACCCGAGCCTGGGTCGGACTCCGAGTACCGCAGTACCGACGCGCACATGTGTCGCTCCGGCGGCCACGGCCTGTTCGAGGTCCGCACTCATGCCTGCGGAGACCATGTTCGCAGCCGGATGGGCGCGGCGCACGCAGGTCGACAAATCCATGAGGTGCTCGAACGCCGCCTGTGGGCGCCCCGCGTACTCGCCGGTGAGCGGAGCCACGGTCATCAGTCCGTCGAGCCGCAACCCCTCGGACCGGGCGACCAGGTCGGCCAACTCTTCGATTCCCGCGGGCGAGACGCCACCGCGCTCACCGCGTGCGCTCTCCCCCGCGTCGAGCGCGACCTGGAGGAGGCAGCCCACCTCGCGCCCGACCCGCACGGCCTCCTTCGACAGAGCCGCGACGAGCCTGGCCCGGTCGACGGACTGCACGACGTCCGCGTAACCGACCACGGACCGCACCTTGTTGGTCTGCAACTGACCGACGAAATGCCACGAAAGCGGCAGATCCGAGCACGCGGCGGCCTTCGGCGCCGCGTCCTGGTCGCGGTTCTCGGCAACGTGGCGCACACCGAGTTCGGAGAGAACGCGCACATCGTCCGCCGGGTAGGTCTTGGTGACCACGATCAGGGTCACCTCGTCGCGCCGACGGCCGGCGGCCTCGCACGCGGCGGCGATGCGCTCTTCCACTTTCGCCAGATTCGCGGCGAGTTCCTGCTTACGGTCCGTCATGCCCCATCAGTCCAGCCAGACATAGCCCGCGAGCCGCCCGGTGGTGCGGTCCCGTCGGTACGAGAAGTGGTCCTTCGACTCCCGGGTGCACACCGGCGACTGCGCCCGGTCGCACACCCCGAGACGTTCGAGCTGCGCGTGCACGCCGGCGCCCACGTCGACCGCCGGTGTGCCCCAGCTCGTCACGGCGTACGCCGCCGGTTCGACGGCGGCCACCTCGGCGCGCATCTCCTCGGGCATTTCATAGCACCGGCCGCACACGGCGGGACCGGTCCGGGCGACGATCCGGGCGGGGTCCGCGCCGAGTTGGGTCATGGCCCGTACGGCGGCGGGGACGACCCCGGCGACCAGGCCGGGCCGTCCCGCGTGGGCCGCGGCGGCGACGCCGGCGACGGGGTCGGCGAGCAGGACGGGCACGCAGTCGGCGGTGAGGACGGCGAGGGCGAGACCGCGTTCGGCGGTGGCGATCGCGTCGACCCGCGGGACCGGGCGGTCCCCCCAGGGCTCGTCGACCACGGCGACGTCGGCCCCGTGCACCTGGTTCATCCAGACCACCCGGGCCGGGTCGACGCCCAGCGACTTGGCCGCCAGCTCCCGGTTGGCCGTCACGGCGCCGGGGTCGTCACCGACCGCGCCGCCGAGGTTGAGCTCCTCGTACGGAACGGCGCTCACTCCGCCCCACCGGTCGGTGAAGCCGAAGTGCGCGCCGTTCACGGTGTCGCGCTGTCCTATCACTTCAGGAAGTCCGGCACGTCCAGTTCCTCGGCCGCGCTGTCCGAGTAGGTCCGCGACGGCGGGACCGGCGGCGGGGAGACCGGCGGCAGGTCGCTCACCGGCTCCGGTGCGGGGGCCGGCTCCGGCTCCTCCTTCGGCTTGACGCTGCCGAGCGAGCCGAAGGACGGACGGCTCTCGGCCTGCCGTACCGGAGTCGGCTCCTCTCGCTTGGCCGAGGAGGAGGCGCCGAGGACGTTGTCCCGCTGCTTGGACGGCGGCTGGCCCCCGTCGAAGCCGGCCGCGATCACGGTGACCCGGACCTCGTCGCCCAGGGCGTCGTCGATGACCGCGCCGAAGATGATGTTGGCCTCGGGGTGGGCGGCCTCGCTGACTAGCTGCGCGGCCTCGTTGATCTCGAACAGGCCGAGGTCGGAGCCGCCGGAGATGGAGAGCAGCACGCCCCGGGCGCCGTCGATGGACGCCTCGAGCAGCGGCGAGGAGATCGCCATCTCGGCCGCGGCCACCGCTCGGTCGTCTCCGCGGGCCGAACCGATGCCCATGAGGGCCGAACCGGCCTCGGACATGACCGACTTCACGTCGGCGAAGTCCAGGTTGATCAGGCCCGGGGTGGTGATGAGGTCGGTGATGCCCTGCACACCGGACAGCAGCACCTGGTCGGCGGACTTGAACGCGTCGAGCACGCTGACCTGGCGGTCCGAGATGGACAGGAGCCGGTCGTTGGGGATGACGATGAGGGTGTCGACCTCTTCGCGGAGCTCGGCGATGCCGTCCTCGGCCTGGTTGGCGCGGCGCCGCCCCTCGAAGGTGAACGGGCGGGTGACCACGCCGATGGTGAGGGCGCCCAGCGAGCGGGCGATGTTGGCCACGACGGGCGCGCCGCCGGTGCCGGTGCCGCCGCCTTCTCCGGCTGTCACGAAGACCATGTCGGCCCCCTTGAGGACCTCCTCGATCTCCTCGCGGTGGTCCTCGGCGGCCTTGCGGCCGACGGCCGGGTTGGCTCCGGCGCCGAGTCCGCGGGTGAGTTCGCGGCCGACGTCGAGCTTGACGTCGGCGTCGCTCATCAACAGAGCTTGCGCGTCGGTGTTGATGGCGATGAACTCGACGCCCTTGAGACCGACCTCGATCATCCGGTTGATGGCATTGACACCACCGCCGCCGACACCGATGACTTTGATGACTGCGAGGTAGTTCTGCGGTGCTGCCACGTCGAAGGCCTCTCGCCTCGAGTTACGTGTCGTCGAATCGCCGGAGCACTGCTGCCCCGCGACCCGGCGACTGATGCCGAATGGGACGGTCCGTAGCGCCGACCCGAACCCTAACGCTGAAGTTTAGGGTTACCAGTGTGTCTGTTCCTTGAAGTCTTCTGAACAGGACACTAAGTCGACAAGTGGCGCACGTTCAACGAACACGCCGAACCTCCCGTTTTTCTTTTCACCCTATGTGATCAGCCGTAGCGCTGCCCAGCCAGGGTGCTGGCCTGCGCGTATACCCGTCAACTCCTCGATGACGCGGGGGCGGTGGGGACACTCACGTCGAAGTGCCGCGCGTCGGGTGTCGCTTTCATCAGCGCGGTGAGTGCGCGCGCTTTCCGCACACCCTGCTCACCGCTCCCCCACGCCACGGTCCGGTCACCGCTCAACTCGAGCGAGATGTCGTCGTAGGAACGGACCTTGACGATCCGTGTGTCCCGGGCGACCGCGTCCGGAAGACGGCCGGCCACCCGCACCGCCTCCCGCACCAGGCGGTCGTCGTCGAAGCGGCGCAGACTCGCCGCCGCGGATCCGGATCGGGCCGGTGCCAATTCCAGCGTGGGAACGCCTTCGGGGGCCCGGGAAACCGTGGCGAAACGGACGCCTTCATCGTCCACTTCCACGAACTTTCCGCCCTTTTGCACAAGTAGAACCGGAGTACGTTCCGTCACTTTCAGCCCGATTCCGTGCGGCCAGGAACGCTCCGCGGCGACCTCGTCGATCCGGGGCAATTCCCGGCGCAGCCGCGCCTCGAGCGCCTCGGTGTCCACGGAGATCAGCGGGTCGCCGACGGGCACGTCGGCGGCCTCGCGCACCTGCGCGGGCGTCAGGACACGCGTTCCCGAGACCGACACACGTTCCACACGCGTCCAGTTGGAGCCGTACAGCAGCCAGACGGCACCCCCCGCGACGAGCACGAGAGCGACGGCATAAATGATGATCGTACGAAGGCGGGGCGGGCCGAACCGCCACGCACGGGGCGGGCCGGACGACTCCTGCTGGCGTTCACCGCGCTCGGCGGTGGTCGGTCCGGCCACGCTCCCTGCCTCCCGTTATCCCTGTCTAGCGGTGCGCACGGGCGGCGATCGCCTCGTACACCATGCCGACGAGCAGGTCGTCGGCGTCCCGCCGGCCGAACTCCGCGGCGGCGCGGGACATCTCGTACAGCTTGTGCGGGTCGGCCAGCACGGGCAGAACGTTGTGCTGGAGCCACTCGGGCGTCAGTTCCGCGTCGTCGACCAGCAGTCCGCCGCCAGCCTTGACCACCGGCTGGGCGTTGAGCCGCTGTTCGCCGTTGCCGATGGGCAGCGGTACGTAGGCGGCCGGGAGCCCGACGGCGGAGAGTTCGGCGACCGTCATCGCGCCCGCGCGGCAGAGCATCATGTCGGCCGCGGCGTACGCGAGGTCCATCCGGTCCAGGTAACTTACCGGGATGTACGGGGGCATCCCCGGCATCTGGTGCACCTGCGGCAGTTCGTTCTTGGGGCCGACCGCGTGCAGGATCTGGATGCCGGCCTGCTGGAGCCAGGGCGCGACCTGCTGGACCACCTCGTTGAGGCGGCGGGCGCCCTGCGAGCCACCGGTGACCAGCAGCGTGGGCAGGTTGGGGTCGAGCCCGAACATCGCGCGGGCCTCGGGGCGGGCGGCGGCCCGGTCCAGGGTGGCGATGGAGCGGCGCAGCGGGATGCCGATGTAGCGGGAGTTGCGCAGCTTGCTGTCGGGGGTGGAGACGGCGACCTGCGCGGCGTACCGCGAGCCGATCTTGTTGGCCAGGCCGGGGCGGGCGTTGGCCTCGTGGACGACGATCGGCACGCCGAGCCGCTTGGCCGCGAGGTAGGCGGGCAGGGCGACGTAGCCGCCGAAGCCGGCCACGGCGTCGGCCTTGGTGCGCTCCAGGATCTGCTCGGCCGCCTTGATGGTGCCGCGCAGCCGGCCCGGCACGGTGATCAGCTCGGGGGTGGGCTTGCGCGGCAGCGGTACGGCCGGGATCAGCGCCAGTTCGTACCCGCGCTCGGGTACGAGGCGGGTCTCGAGACCGCGTTCCGTGCCCAGGGCCGTGATCCCCACAGCCGGATCCTGCCTGCGCAGGGCGTCCGCGAGGGCGAGCGCGGGCTCGATGTGGCCCGCGGTTCCTCCGCCGGCGAGTACGACATGCACCGAAATTCACCGCTCTCCGGACGAACGCGCCGCCGAGGCGCGCCGTCGCATCGTGTTCCAACTCCGTGGGCTCCGCTTGGACCCGGTGCCCCCGGTTCCCCGCTTTCTACCAAAGCGAGGTTGCCGCAACGCAAGCGCCGCCCGCGCACCGGGCTCGTCGCGGGCGAAGGCGATGAGCAGTCCGATGGCGAACATGGCCGGCAACAGGGCGGAACCCCCGTAGGAGAACAGCGGGAGCGGGACACCGGCGATCGGCAGCAGCCCGAGGACCGCACCCATGTTGATCACGGCCTGGGCCGTGATCCAGGTGGTCACGCCTCCCGCGGCATACCTCACGAAGGGGTCCTCCGTGCGTCCGGCCACGCGGATACCCGCATAGCCTAGAGCCGCGAAGAGGGCGAGCACCGACAGCGTCCCCGCCAGGCCCAGTTCCTCACCGGTGACGGCGAAGATGAAGTCGGTGTGCGCTTCGGGGAGTTGGCCCCATTTCTCCACGCTGGCACCGAGCCCGGAACCGAACAGTCCGCCCGAGGCGAGGGCGTAGATGCCGTGCACGGCCTGCCAGCAGGAGTCGCCGGGACCCGGATCGGTGGCGCCGATGCAGTTCAGCCGGGCCATGCGGTTGGGGCTGGTCTTGATGAGGATGAAGCCGAGCAGCACGGCGATCGACAGCACGCCCGCGAACAGCCGCGTGGGCGCGCCCGCCAGCCACAGCAGGCCGAACAGGATCGCGGTCAGGATGATCGCGGTACCCATGTCGCCGCCGAGCATGATAAGTCCGAGCAGCATGAACGCGGCCGGCACCAGCGGCACCAGCATGTGCTTCCACTGGGTCAGCAGCTTCTTGTCCTGCTTGCGGGCCAGCAGGTCCGCGCCCCACAGCACCAGGGCCAGCTTGCCGAACTCGCTGGGCTGGATCTGGAATGAGCCGCCCAGCGCGATCCAGTTCTGGTTGCCGTTGACCGCCATCCCTATCCCCGGGACCTGCACCAGGATCATCAGGAAGACGGCACCGGCGAGGATCGGGTAGGCCAGCGCCCGGTGCAGCTTCACCGGCATCTTCATGGCGGCCACCAGGAGGCCGGCGCCGATCAGCGCCGCGAGGGCCTGCTTGCGGAAGAAGTACGAACCGGGCAGCGACAACTGGAGCGCGGTGATCTGGGAGGCCGAGTAGACCATCACCAGGCCGAGCACGGTGATCAGCGCGCTGCCGCCGAAGATCAGATAGTACGCGGTCAGCGGCCGGTCCCAGGCGCGGCGCAGACGCACGTACAGGCGGAGCACGGGGTTCTCGTGCGGCGGCCGGGGTGCGGGGGGTCGTTTGGCGGCCCGCTGCACGGGCGGGCGCCCGGTACGGCTCTGGGGACTACCGGGCATCGCTGCCTCCGCTGTACGTCGGCATGGACCGTCCCACGCGTCCTCCCGAGGTCGCCCGGCGCAGGAGGCGGCCGGGTCAGGTGCCGAGTTCGCGAACGGCCTCCGCGAACGCGTCACCGCGCTTGTTGTAGTTGGTGAACATATCCATGGAGGCACAGGCCGGGGCCAGCAGCACCGTGTCGCCGGGCCGGGCGAGTCGCCGGGCCTCCTGGACGGCCTGGAGCATCGCACCAGTGTCGGTCCGGTCCAGGTCGACCACGGGTACTTCGGGGGCGTGTCGCGCCAGGGCTTCGCGGATCAGTGCGCGGTCGGCGCCGATCAGGACGGCACCGCGCAGGCGCTTCGCGGCTCCGGCGACCAGTTCGTCGAAGGTCGCCCCCTTGGCCAGCCCGCCGGCGATCCAGACGATCGACTCGTACGCCGCCAAGGAGGCCTCGGTGGCGTGGGTGTTGGTGGCCTTGGAGTCGTCCACGTACGCCACCCCGTCGACGTCGGCCACGTGCGCGATGCGGTGGGCGTCCGGCGTGAAGGCCCGCAACCCGTCCCGTACGGCCGCGGCGGGGACGCCGAAGGCACGGGCGAGGGCGGCGGCGGCAAGGGCGTTGGCGATGTTGTGCGGGGCCGACGGGTTGACGTCGGAGACCTCGGCGAGTTCCTGGGCGTTCTTCTGCCGGTCCTCGACGAAGGCGCGGTCGACCAGGATGCCCTCCACGACGCCGAGTTGACCCGGCGCCGGAGTGCCCAGGGTGAAGCCGATCGCCCGGCAGCCCTCCTCGACGTCCGCCTCGCGGACCAGGTCCTCGGTGGACGGCTTGTCGGTGGCGTCGGCGTTGTAGACGCAGGCGACGCGATTGCCCTCGTAGATACGGCCCTTGTCGGCGGCGTAGGCCTCCATGGAGCCGTGCCAGTCGAGGTGGTCGGGGGCGAGGTTGAGCACGGCGGCCGAGTGGGCGCGCAGTGAGGGCGCCCAGTGGAGCTGGTAGCTGGACAGCTCCACGGCCAGGACGTCGTACTCCTCGTCACCGGTGACCGCGTCCAGCAGGGAGACGCCGATGTTGCCGACGGCGGCGGTGCGCAGGCCGGCGGCCTTCAGGATCGACGCCAGCATCTGGACGGTGGTGGTCTTGCCGTTGGTGCCGGTGACCGCCAGCCAGGGCGCGGAGTCCGGGCTGCGCAGGCGCCAGGCCAGTTCGACGTCGCCCCAGACGGGGACGCCGGCCTCGCGCGCCGCGGTGAACAGCGGCTTGTCCGGCTTCCAGCCGGGCGCGGTGACGATCAGCTCGGTGCCCTCGGGCAGGGTCGCGCCGTCGCCGAGGCGCACGGTGACGCCGAGCGGCTCCAGCTCGGCCGCCTGCGCCCGCGCGCGCTCGTCGTCGCCGTCGTTGACGACGGTCACGCGGGCGCCGAGGCCGTGCAGGACCTTGGCCGCCGGGATGCCGGAGACACCGAGTCCGGCGACGGTGACGTGCTTGCCCCGGAAGGCGAAGGGCACCGAGGAGGAGGTCACTTGTCCGCTGCCCATCCCGCGTAGAAGAGGCCCAGTCCGACGATCACACAGATGCCCTGGATGATCCAGAATCGGACCACGACAAGGACCTCGGACCAGCCTTTGAGTTCGAAGTGGTGCTGGAGTGGCGCCATCCGGAAGACCCGCTTGCCGGTGAGGCGGAAGGAGCCGACCTGGATGACCACCGACATGGTGATCAGGACGAACAGACCGCCGAGGATGGCCATCAGCAGCTCGGTGCGCGAGCAGATCGCCAGACCCGCGAGCACACCGCCGAGCGCGAGCGAACCGGTGTCGCCCATGAAGATCTTGGCCGGCGAGGTGTTCCACCACAGGAAGCCGAGGCAGGCGCCCATCAGGGCGGACGCGACCACCGCGAGGTCGAGGGGATCTCGTACCTCGTAGCAGGCGCCCGGGTTGGTCAGGGTCAGCGCGTTGGCGCAGGACTCCTGGAACTGCCAGACGCCGATGAAGGTGTAGGCACCGAAGACCAGGACGGAGGCGCCGGTGGCCAGACCGTCCAGACCGTCGGTCAGGTTCACGCCGTTCGACATCGCGAGGATCATGAACAGCGCCCAGATGACGAACAGCACCGGGCCGATCGACCAGCCGAAGTCGGTGATGAACGACAGCTTGGTGGACGCCGGGGTGTTGCCGCGGTTGTCCGCGAACTGCAGCGAGAGCACCGCGAAGCCGATGCCCACGATGAGCTGGCCGGCCATCTTCGCCTTGGCCCGCAGACCCAGCGAACGCCTCTTGACGATCTTGATGTAGTCGTCGAGGAAGCCGACCAGGCCCATGCCCACCATCAGGCCGAGCACCAGCAGACCCGAGAAGGTCGGACCCGCGTCCGTCTTCGGGTCCAGGTAGCTGGTGATCACCTTGGCCAGGAAGTAGGCGGCGACCGTGGCGAAGATGAAGGCGATACCGCCCATCGTCGGCGTACCGCGCTTGCTGGCGTGCTCGCGCGGGCCGTCGTCGCGGATGTACTGGCCGTAGCCCTTGCGGGCCAGAAGCTTGATCAGCAGCGGAGTGCCGACCAGCGTCAGGAAGAGGCCAATGACTCCCGCGAACAGGATCTGCTTCATCATCGGGCGGCAACCTCACCCTCGGCGCCGGTCTCGAGCAGCGCCGTCGCGACGCTCTCCAGACCCACCGAACGGGACGCCTTCACGAGCACGACGTCCCCTGGGCGCAACTCGCTGCGCAACAGGTCGACCGCCGCCTGTGCGTCGGACACGTGCACCGACTCCTCACCCCACGAACCCTCGTTATATGCGCCCAGTTGCAGCCATCGGGCTTCCCTGCCCCCGACCGCGACGAGCTTGCTGACGTTGAGCCGGACGGCGAGCCGCCCGACCGCGTCGTGCTCGGCGAGCGCCTCGTCCCCGAGCTCGGCCATCTTGCCGAGCACCGCCCACGTACGACGCCCCTTGCCCATCGCCACGAGCGCGCGCAGGGCGGCTCGCATGGACTCGGGGTTCGCGTTGTAGGCGTCGTTGACGACCGTCACGCCGTCCGGGCGCTCGGTGACCTCCATCCGCCAGCGGGAGAGGGAGCCCGCCTCGGAGAGCGCGGTGGCGATCTCGTCTGCGGACATGCCCAACTCGTGGGCGACGGCGGCCGCGGCGAGCGCGTTCGACACGTGGTGCTCACCGTACAGGCGCATGGTCACATCGCTTGCACCGGAGGGTGTGTGAAGCCTGAAGGAAGGCTGTCCGCTGTCCGTGAGTCGCACGTTCTCGGCGGACACGTCCGCTTCGTCGGACTCTCCGAAAAGGATCACCTTCGCCTTCGTTCGGGAGGCCATGGCGCGTACGAGGGGATCGTCCGCGTTGAGGATCGCGGCGCCGCCCTCTTCGGCGGGCGGCAGCGCCTCGACGAGCTCGCCCTTGGCCTGGGCGATCTGCTCCCGGCCGCCGAACTCGCCGATGTGCGCGGAGCCGACGTTGAGGACGAGGCCGACCTTCGGCGGGGTCAGCTCGGCGAGGTAGCGGATGTGGCCGATGCCGCGGGCGCCCATCTCCAGGACGAGGAACTTCGTCTCCTCGGTGGCAGTGAGCGCGGTGAGCGGCAGCCCGATCTCGTTGTTCAGGGAGCCGGGCGTGAAGACCGTGGGCGCCTTGCGGCGCAGCACCTGGGCGATGAGGTCCTTGGTGCTGGTCTTGCCGGCGGACCCGGTGAGGGCCACGAGGGTGGTGCCGAGGCGCCGGACGACGTGCCGGGCGAGGGCGCCGAGGGCGGCCTGGACGTCGTCCACGACGATCGCGGGCACGCCGACGGGGCGGGAGCCGAGCACGGCCACCGCGCCCGCCTCGACGACCGCCGGCGCGAAGTCGTGGCCGTCCGCCCGCTCGCCCGCGAAGGCGACGAAGAGGCTGCCGGGCCCCGCTTCCCGCGAGTCCCGGACGACCGGCCCGGTGACCTGCGCGGACGCGTCCGGTATGTCGTGCATCCGCCCGCCGACGACTTCTGCGATCTCGGCGAGAGAGAGGGCGATCACAAGTTCATCCCCTGGATCATCTGGATCATTCGGAATCTCATCCCTGGGTCTTCCGGATGGCTTCGCGAAGCACCTGGCGGTCGTCGAAGGGACGGACCACCCCGGCGATGTCCTGGCCCTGCTCGTGGCCCTTGCCCGCCACCAGCACGGTGTCGCCGGGCCGGGCCCGGGCGACGGCGGCGGCGATCGCGGCGGCCCGGTCCTCGAAGACCTGGACCTCGCCGCGCTCGTGCGCGGGCACGGACGCCGCGCCCTGGAGCATGGTGGCGAGGATCGCGAGGGGGTCCTCGGAGCGGGGGTTGTCGGAGGTCAGTACGGCGGTGTCGGCGAACCGGGCCACGGCGGCGCCCATCGGCTCCCGCTTGGTGGTGTCCCGGTCGCCGCCGCAGCCGAGCACGGCGTGCACTTTGCCCTCGGTGACCTTGCGGAGCGCCCTGAGGACGGATTCGACCGCGTCGGTCTTGTGGGCGTAGTCGACCACCGCGAAGTAGGGCTGGCCCTCGTCCACGCGCTCCAGGCGGCCCGGCACGCCCGGCACCGCGGCGACACCGTCGGCGGCGGCCTGCGCGTCGAGGCCGGCGGCGGCGAGGGCGACGATAGCGGCGAGGGTGTTCGCCACGTTGAACGGGCCGGCCAGCGGCGACTTGGCGGCGATCCGCTCGCCCTTCGGCCCGAACACGGTGAACGTCGAGTCCAGCGAGCCCACCTCGACCTCGTCGGCGCGCCAGTCGGCGTCCGGGTGGCCCTCGGCGGAGTAGGTGACGACCGGGACGGTGGCCTCGTTCGCGAGACGGCGCCCGTACTCGTCGTCGACGTTGACGACGCCGAGCCTGCTGCGCTCCGGCGTGAAGAGCTGGGCCTTGGCCTGGAAGTAGTCCTCCATGCCGGCGTGGAACTCCATGTGCTCCGGGCTGAGGTTGGTGAAGACCGCGATGTCGAAGACGCAGGCGTCGACCCGGCCGAGCACCAGGGCGTGGCTGGAGACCTCCATGGCGACCGCCTCGGTGCCGCGCTCGCGCATCACCGCGAAGAGGGCCTGGAGGTCGGTGGCCTCGGGCGTGGTGCGCTCGGACTTGATGCGCTCGTCGCCGATGCGCATCTCGACCGTGCCGATGAGCCCGGTGGACTTCGCCGTGCGCAGGCCGCCCTCGACGAGGTAGGCGGTGGTGGTCTTGCCGGAGGTGCCGGTGATGCCGATCTGGAGGAGATCCCGGCCGGGGTGGCCGTAGATCGTGGCCGCCAGCTCGCCCATCCGCGCGCGCGGGTCGTCGACGACGAGCACCGGCAGCCCGGTGGCGGCCACGCGCTCCGCGCCGGACGCGTCGGTCAGCACGGCGGCGGCGCCGAGGCCGGCGGCCTGGGTGACGAAGTCGGCGCCGTGGGCGCGGGCTCCGGGGAGGGCGGCGTACAGGTCACCTGGGCGGACGGCGCGCGAGTCATGGGTGATGCCCGTGACCCCTGCGGTGCTGTCCGGCGCGGTGACACCCAGTTGACCGGCGAGTTCCGCGAGGGATGTGGCGGAGATCTGCGCCGGCCGGGGCGGTCCCGGGTAGGTCACGGGGTGGCCCTTCTGGGTGGTTTGGGACTGATCAGCGTGTGGCACGGCGGTGAGCGTACCGGGCGTACCCGCTTCCGGGCGAAGTGAGGGGCGGGGGGTGCTCTGGTTCCCGGGGTCGGGGGTGATCGTTGTCACGGGTGGTTCCTGGTGGCTCGGTACTGAATCGGCGCTGGCTCGGTACTGGCTCGCGGCTGGTCGGGGTCTGCTCGGTGCTGGTCGGGCTGGTCGGGCTGCTCGCTCGTCGGGGTCTGCTCGGTGCTGGTCAGGGTTTGAAGGTGACCGGGAGATTCGCGGGGTCGGCCCCGGTCGGCGGGACCTGAAGGGTCTTCAGGGCGAACTCCATGACCTGCTTGTAGATGGGGCCGCAGATCTGGCCGCCGAAGTAGCTGCCCTCGGTGGCGTTCTGGATGGCGCAGTAGACGGTGACGCGGGGCTTGTCGGCGGGGGCGAACCCGGCGAACGACGAGGTGTATCCCTTGTACTTGCCGGTGGCCGGATCCACCCGGTTGGCCGTGCCCGTCTTGCCCGCGACGCGGTAGCCGGGGATGCGGGCCTTGGTGCCGGTGCCCTCTTCGTCGTCGACGACGGACTCCAGCATCCGCGAAAGGGTCTTCGCCGTCTTCTCGCTGATCACGCGGGTCTTCTTGGGTTCGGGAGCCGGGGTGAAGCGCCCGTCGTCCGCCTTGGTGCCGCGCACGAGCGTGGGTTCGACGCGGAGGCCGCCGTTGGCGATGGTCGAGTACACGGAGGCCGCCTGGAGCGCGTTCACGGAGACGCCCTGGCCGAAAGGAATCGTGTACTGCTGCGAGGTCGACCACTGGTCGGGCGGCGCGAGGATGCCCTTGGTCTCGCCGGGGAAGCCGAGCCCGCTGTAGCCGCCGAGGCCGAACTTGCGCAGATAGGAGTAGAGCACCTTGTTGGCCTCCTCCTGCGTCTTGCCGAGTTCGCCGGTGGCCATGATCGTGCCGATGTTGCTGGACTTGGCGAGCACGCCGTTGAGCGTGAGGTACCAGGTGGGGTGGTCCACGTCGTCCTTGAAGAGCCGGTCGCCGCGCTTGAGGCGGTTCGGGATGGTGAGGTGGGTCATCGGCGTGGCGGCTTTCTCCTCCAGCACGGCCGCCATCGACATCACCTTGGCGGTGGAACCGGGCTCGAAGGCGTCCTGGAGGGCGGCGTTGCCGAGCGCGTCCGGATCGGCGTGGGCGAGGTCGCCCGGATCGAAGCCGGGCGAGTTGGCCATGGCGAGGATCTCGCCGGTGGCCGTGTCCTGGACGATGACGTAGCCGCCGTCCGCCTTCGACTTCTCCACCTGCGTGCTGATGGCGTGCTGCGCGGCCCACTGGATGTCGCGGTCGATGGTGAGCTCGACGTCGCTGCCGGGCACGGCCGGCGTCTCGGTGGACCCGGCGGTGGGCACCTGGCGGCCGCCGGACTGCGCGTAGCGGATCTTGCCGTCCTTGCCGGCCAGCGTCTCGTTCAGCTTCCGTTCCAGACCGCCGCCGCCCTTGCCGTCCGCGCCGACCCAGCCGAGGATGCCGGCGGCGAGGTCGCCGCCCGGGTACACGCGCTTGCTGCTGGGGTCGGCGAAGACGCCCGCGAGGACGTTGACCACGGACTTGTCCGTCTCCGCCTTCTTGGTGAGCGCGGTCTTCAGGTCCTTGATCTGGTTCCAGACCTGTGGGGTCTGCCGGCGGGCGAGGCGGACGTAGCGCAGTTCCTCGTTCTCCGGGCGGAGCACGTCGACCAGGTCCTCCTGGTCCTCGCCGAGGATGGGCGCGAGAAGCGCCGCCGCCTGCTCGGGGCCGTCGCCGACCTCGAGCTGCTCCCGGGTGAACATCGTGGGGTCGGCCGTGATGTCGTAGGCGTCCACGGTGGTCGCGAGGGCCACGCCGTTGCGGTCGGTGATCCCGCCGCGTTCGGCGGGCAGCGTGTGGACGACGTAGCGGTTGCGCTCGGCCTTGGCGGAGTAGGTGCCGGCGTCGACGGCCTGCACCTGGAGCAGCCGTACGACGAAGGCGGACATCACCAGGGTCAGCGCGAGGCCGATCATGCGCAGCCGGGGGCGGGGACTGCCCAGCCGGATGGCGCGGGGCGCGGCGGGCCGGGGCGGGCCCGGTCGGCGGGCGGGCCGGGCGCCGGGGCCGGGCTGCCGCCGTCCGCCCTGCCGGACGGGCCTCGCGGGGCCGGGCACGCGGCGGCGCGGCGGTTCCCTGTCGGACACTTCCGTCACCTGCCGGGAGTCGGGGTCGGGGTGGTCGGGGTGGTCGTGGCCGCCGTCGTGGAGGTGGCTGCCGCGGAGGGCGTGGCCGCGGTGCTGGGGGTGGCGGCCGGATCGGTGCCGGCGGCAGACGCGCTGTCCGGGGGTGCGGTCAGCGCCTCGGGGGC
The DNA here is from genome assembly GCF_002005225.1 of Streptomyces pactum. Lineage (NCBI taxonomy): Bacteria > Bacillati > Actinomycetota > Actinomycetes > Kitasatosporales > Streptomycetaceae > Streptomyces > Streptomyces pactum. The sequence continues at coordinate 6,279,243 of NZ_CP019724.1, read as the reverse complement.
GAGGACCAGTGGCGCGGAGGCGGCGGCGGGCGCGGGGCTGGGCGAGCCCTTGACGGTGCCGTCGGGGGCGAGGAAGGCGGGGTCGCCGCCGGGCACCATGCCCAGCTCGCGGGCGCGGTGCTGGAGGGCGCGGGGGGCGGAGTAGGCGTCGATGTCCCGCTGGAGCGCCTGCTCCTCGTCGGTGAGCTCCTTCGTCCGCTGTTTCAGGTCGTCCAGTTGGAAGGAGCCCTCGCTCAGGGCGGAGTTCAGCACCAGGAGGCCGATGAGGCCGCCCCCCAGGAGGACGACCACGAGGAGGACGAAGGGCGCCCGGGCCGCCTGGCCGCGCGGGCCGCCCGGCGGGAGCATCTGGGCGAGCCGGGCCGCCCTCCCCTTCAGTTCGGGTTTCCTGCTCACTCGCCCTCCCCTCGGCCCGGGTGGGCCGCCCGCACCCGTGCCCGGCCTGCTCACTCGCTTCACCCGATGGACTCCCTGATGCGCTGGGCTCCGCGCAGCCGTGCCGGTGCCGCCCGCCGGTTCTCGGCGATCTCCTCCTCGGTGGGAAGTTCGGCACCGCGCGTGAGCAGCTTGAGCCTGGGCGCGTAGCGTTCGGGGACGACCGGAAGCCCGGGGGGCGCGGTGTTGGCCGCGCCGGCCGCGAAGACCTGCTTGACCAGCCGGTCCTCCAGCGAGTGGTACGACAGCACGGCGATCCGCCCGCCCACGTCGAGGGCCTCGACGGCGGCCGGGATCGCCCGCTCCAGAACGGACAGCTCGCCGTTGACCTCGATGCGCAGGGCCTGGAAGGTGCGCTTGGCCGGGTTGCCGCCGGTGCGCTTGGCGGCCTGCGGCAGTGCGGCACGGATCAGCTCCACGAGGCGCGCGCTGTTGCTGAACGGCTCCTTGTCGCGCTCGCGCACGATCGCCGAGACGATCCGCTTGGCCTGCTTCTCCTCGCCGTACGCCCGCAGGATGCGGACGAGTTCACCCGGCGGGTACGTGTTGAGGACCTCGGCGGCGCTCATGCCGGTCGTCTGGTCCATGCGCATGTCGAGTGGGGCGTCCTGGGCGTAGGCGAAGCCGCGGTCCGCCTCGTCGAGCTGCATCGAGGAGACGCCGAGGTCGAACAGCACGCCTTGGACGCGCGGGACGCCGAGCCGGTCGAGTACGTCGGGCAGTTCGTCGTAGACGGCGTGCACCAGGGTGGCGCGCTCGCCGTACGGCGCGAGCCGCTCGCCGGACAGGCGCAGGGCCTCCTTGTCCCGGTCGAGGGCGACGAGCCGGGCCTCGGGGAAACGTGCGAGGAGCGCCTCGCTGTGCCCGCCGAGTCCGAGCGTGCAGTCGACGACCACGGCGCCCGGCTCCTCGAGGGCGGGCGCCAGCAGGTCCAGGCACCGCTGGAGCATCACCGGGACATGTCGACTCTGGCTCAAGTGGGGCGGCCTCTCAAGTCCGGCGCGGCGTCACGCACCGCCGGGTCCCCTCCCGCTCGCTCGTGAAGGGGAGGCCTGCCGGCGCCAAAAGCGTCGGCCGGCCGGGAGCGGGAGGAGGCCGAGCCGTACGTACGCGCCGCGCACGTGGGGAGATCTGGCGGGACCGCCCAGCTCTCCGGGGTTTTCAGTCCAGCGGGGAGAGCCTCGCCTCCCGCTTCGCGTCACTTTAGTCCACCGTGTCGCCCGGTCAATCAACCGGCCTGCGCGTCGCGGACGCCGGCGTCCGCAAACCGGTGTCGCGCCGCATTTCACTCGCACGGACGCGTTCGCACCCCCTGTGGATTGGCTCACAACAAACAGGGCTGACGTTCTTTGTCCCACTTCACGGCGGGACGTGAAGGGGGATGGCCAGTAACGTCATGCATATGACGACTTCTGCATCGGTACCCGCCGGCTCCGGATCCGCCACGGCCGGCGAGCACACCGTCACCGACCGGCTCGTCGAGGCGAACGAGCGCTACGCCGCCGCGTTCGCCGATCCCGGGATGGACGCCCGTCCCGTACAGCGCGTCGCCGTCGTGGCGTGCATGGACGCACGCCTCGACCTGCACGCCGCGCTCGGTCTGGAGCTCGGTGACTGCCACACCATCCGGAACGCGGGCGGTGTCGTCACCGACGACGTGATCCGCTCGCTCACCATCAGCCAGCGTGCGCTCGGCACCCGCAGTGTGGCCCTCATCCACCACACCAACTGCGGCATGGAGTCCATCACGGAGGAGTTCCGGCACGACCTGGAACTGGAGGTCGGCCAGCGCCCGGCGTGGGCGGTCGAGTCCTTCCGCGACGTCGACCAGGACGTGCGGCAGTCGATCGAGCGGGTGCGCACCTCGCCGTTCCTGCTGCACACCGAGGACGTACGCGGTTTCGTCTTCGACGTGAAGACGGGCCTGCTGCGCGAGGTCACCCCCGTCTGATCCGGGCGCCCGCCCCGATGACTCGCACCGCGCAAGCGTCGCAAAGGCCGTAAGGCCCGACATATCGCGGCCAGTTGTCCACAGGCGAGTGACACGAATCGGTAACGGCAGCGAGAATGCGGGAAGTGGTGTCGCGCGGAACTATTTCCGCGCGGCGTCCGTGATTCGGGGTGGGCCGGTCCGCGTTCGGGGGCCGACCCGGCAAGTTGGGGTACCCCAGCTTCTCAGGAAGCGCGGGGAAAGGCCGAGGAGGGCCGGGTGACGACCTATGACGACCAGGCGAGCCATGGGGGCGCCCCCGCGCGAGCGTATGCGAGCGTGGGGGACGATCTGACCGCTGTGGTCGAGCGGGTGCGCGATTCGGTGGAGGGTGTGATCGAGGGGAAGCCCGAGGTCGTGCGGCTCTCCCTGACCGTACTGCTCGCCGAGGGCCACCTGTTGATCGAGGACGTCCCGGGAGTCGGCAAGACCATGCTGGCCAAGGCGCTGGCGCGGTCCATCGACTGTTCCGTGCGCCGGATCCAGTTCACGCCGGACCTGCTGCCCTCGGACATCACCGGGGTGTCCATCTGGGACCAGCAGCGCCGGGACTTCGAATTCAAGCCGGGCGCGATCTTCGCGCAGGTGGTGATCGGCGACGAGATCAACCGCGCCTCGCCGAAGACGCAGTCCGCGCTGCTGGAGTCGATGGAGGAACGCCAGGTCACCATCGACGGGCAGACCTACGAGCTGCCCAGCCCCTTCATGGTGGTGGCGACGCAGAACCCGGTCGAGATGGAGGGCACCTATCCGCTGCCGGAGGCCCAGCGCGACCGCTTCATGGCGCGGGTCTCCATCGGCTATCCCAGCCCGGACGCCGAGCTGCAGATGCTCGACGTGCACGGCGGGGTGAATCCGCTGGACGACCTCCAGCCGGTGGCGCACGCGCACGACATCCTGAAGCTGATCGAGGGGGTCCGGAGCGTCCACGTCGCCGACCCGGTCCGGCGGTACGCCGTGGACCTGGTCGCCGCCACCCGCACCCACCCGGACCTCAGACTCGGCGCCTCACCGCGCGCCACGCTGCACCTGCTGCGCGCGGCGAAGGCGTCCGCCGCCCTGAGCGGCCGGGAGTACGCGCTGCCGGACGACGTGCAGGCCCTCGCGGTCGCCGTGCTGGCCCACCGCCTGCTGCCCACCGCCCAGGCCCAGCTCAACCGCCGCACCGCCGAGCAGGTCGTCCAGGAGATCCTGCAGCGCACACCGGTGCCCGCGGCACCCCGGCAGACGGGCTTGGGCGTGGGCCGCGGCGCGCCGGCGTACAACCAGCAACCGCCGCGGAGGCTGTGATGGACGCCGGGGGGACGGACGGGTCGGACGACGACCGCGGCGAGGGCGGCGGCGTCCGCACCGCCCTGGCCGGTCTGACCACCCGCGGGCGCTCCTTCCTGGCCGCCGGCGTCGCCGCCGCGGTCTGCGCCTACGTCCTCGGGCAGAGCGACCTGCTCCGCGTCGGGCTGCTGCTGGGCGTGCTGCCGCTGATCTGCGCGACCGTGCTCTACCGCACGCGCTACCGGGTGGCGGGCAGCCGCCGGCTCTCTCCCGGGCGGGTGCCCGCGGGCAGTGAGGCCCGGGTCCACCTGCGCATCGACAACGTCTCGCGGCTCCCCACCGGTCTGCTGATGCTCCAGGACCGGGTGCCCTACGTTCTCGGCCCGCGCCCCCGCTTCGTGCTCGACCGGGTGGAGCCGGGCGGCCGCCGCGAGGTGTCCTACCGGGTCCGCTCGGACCTGCGCGGCCGCTATCCGCTGGGGCCGCTCCAACTGCGCCTGACCGACCCGTTCGGGCTGTGCGAGCTGACCCGGTCCTTCTCGACGTACGACACCCTGACGGTGATCCCGCGCGTGGAGGCGCTGCCGCCGGTGCGGCTGAGCGGGGAGGCGAAGGGGTACGGCGAGGGACGGCAGCGCTCGCTCGCGCTGGCGGGCGACGACGACGTGATCCCGCGCGGGTACCGCTACGGCGACGACCTGCGCCGCGTGCACTGGCGCTCCACCGCGCGCTACGGCGAGCTGATGGTGCGCCGCGAGGAGCAGCCGCAGCGCGCCCGCTGCACGGTGCTCCTGGACACCAGGGGCCTGGCCTTCGAGGGGGCGGGACCCGACTCGGCCTTCGAGTGGGCGGTGTCGGGCGCGGCGTCCGTGCTGGTGCACATGCTGGAGCGGGGCTTCTCGGTACGGCTGCTCACCGACACGGGCGACTCGGTGCCCGGCGAGGGCACCGACGGCTTCGCGGGCGCGAGCCAGGGCACGGCCGACGCGGCCGGGCTGATGATGGACACCCTCGCGGTGATCGACCACTCCGACGGCACGGGCCTGTCCAGTGCGTACGACGTGCTGCGCGGCGGGAACGAGGGGCTGCTGGTGGCGTTCTTCGGCGACCTGGACGAGGAGCAGGCCACGGTGGCCGCCAAGATGCGGCAGCGCAGCGGTGGCGCCGTCGCCTTCGTCCTGGACAGCGAGGCCTGGACGCGGGAACCGGCCGACGTGCCCGGTCCGTTGGACAGGGGCGAGGAACGGCTGCGGATGCTGCGCGAGGGGGGCTGGAGTGCCGTGAACGTGCCGCGGGGCACCGCCCTGGAGGAGATGTGGCGCCTGGCGGATCACGAACGCACCGGCCTGGCGGCGGCGAGCGGCGGGGAGGGCACGCGATGAGCGGACGGGCGCGGCTGGCGCTGTGTGCGTGGGCGGCCACCTTGATGACGGCGTGCGCGATGCTGCCCCTGGTCGACCCGGCCACCTGGATCCTGCAGGCCGCGCTCCTGCTGGCGATCCAGTCCGCGGTGGGTGCGGCGGCACGCCGGGTGCCGCTGGCCCGGCCGCTGACCATCGCCGCGCAGGCCCTGGTCACGCTGCTGCTCCTGACCCTGGTCTTCGCCCGGCAGCAGGCCCTCGCCGGTCTGATTCCCGGCCCACAGGCCTTCCAGCGCTTCGCCGACCTGCTGCAACAGGGCGGCGACGACATCGCCCGGTACGCGATCCCGGCACCGCTGGAGTCCGACGGCATCCGGCTGATGATGGTCGGCGGTGTCCTGGTCATCGGGCTGCTGGTGGACACCCTCGCGGTGACCTTCCGCAGCGCCGCCCCGGCCGGGCTGCCGCTGCTCGCGCTGTACTCGGTGGCCGCCGGGCTGTCCGAGGGCGGCGGCGACTGGCTGTGGTTCCTGATCGCGGCGGCCGGCTATCTGATGCTGCTCCTGGCCGAGGGACGGGACCGGCTCTCGCAGTGGGGCCGGGTCTTCGGCGGCGCGCCACGCTTCCCGGGCGGGGAGCAGAACGGCGTGGTCGCCCCCGTCCGCACCGGGCGGCGCATCGGCGCGTTCGCGCTGGGCATCGCCCTGGTGGTGCCGCTCGCCCTGCCGGCGATGAACGGCGGGCTGCTGGACAGCGCCAGGACGGGCGTCGGCTCGGGCACCGGGGGCGGCGGCACCATCTCCGCGGTGAACCCGCTGGTCTCCCTGCGCGACAGTCTCAACGTCGACGAGAACCGGCAGGTCCTCACCCTGGAGACGGACTCGGACGAGATATCGGACCTCTACCTGCGCATCGTGTCCCTGGACGACTTCGACGGCACCACCTGGAAGCCGTCCAAGCGGCACATCACCGCCGTGCCGAAGGGCACGTTCCCCACGCCCGCCGGCCTCGGCCCCGGCATCAAGCGCGCGGAGACCCGCACCACCATCACGGCCGCGGACTGGTACGCCCAGGACTGGCTGCCGATGCCGTACCCGCCGAGCGGCGTACGGGTCGCGGGCAACTGGCGCTACGAGCCCGTCGGCATGACACTCGTCGGCGACCACGGCCAGAACACGCGCGGGCTCACCTACGAGGTGCGGAGTCTGAACGTACAGCCGACGGCGGACCAGCTCGCCGCCGCGCCGCAGCCGTCCACGGCGCTGAAGCGGGAGTACACCAAGCTGCCGGACTCACTGCCCGAGGTGGTGTCCAGGACCGCCCGGGAGGTGACCACCGGTGCGGCGAACCCCTACGAGCAGGCGGTCAGGCTCCAGGAGTACTTCGCGATCAACGGCGGTTTCGAGTACGACACCCAGGTCAAGGTCGGCAGCGGCTCGCAGGCGATCGCCCGCTTCCTCGAGGACAAGCAGGGCTTCTGCGTCCACTTCTCCTTCGCCATGGCCGCGATGGCCCGCTCCCTGGGCATCCCGGCGAGGGTGGCGGTCGGCTTCGCGCCGGGTTCCCCGCAGGCCGACGGCTCGGTCTCGGTGGGGCTGCGGGACGCGCACGCCTGGCCCGAGGTGTACTTCGAGGGGGTGGGGTGGACCCGCTTCGAGCCGACGCCGACGCGTGGCTCGACCCCCTCGTACACCGTGACGGAGACGCCGGGCAGTTCGGTACCGGACCCCGCCCTGCCGCCCCGGAACCCGCAGGCCGAGCCGTCGGCGGCGCCCTCGACCAGCGAGAGCTGCACGGCCCAGGACAAGAAGCTGGACGCCTGCGCCGACGAGTCCGCGGCGGCCGTGCCGGTCACCGGTGGCGACGGGCCGAAGTGGTACGTGGTGCCGGCCTGGGCTCTGGGCGGGCTCGCGGTACTGCTGATCCCGCTGGCGCCGATGCTGTGGCGGCTGCGTACCCGGTCGGTACGGCTGGGGGCGCATGGTCGCGGCGAGGCGGACGCGGGCCCGCACACACTGGCGGTCTGGCAGGAGCTGACGGACACGGCATGGGACTTCGGGATCCTGCCGGAGGAGTCGCAGACCCCGCGCAGGGCGGCGGCCCGGATCGTCCGGCTCGGGCAGCTCGACGCGACGGCCGCGGCGGCGGTGCACCGGGTGGCGGACGCGGTGGAGCAGGTGCTCTACGCGCCACGGCCCCGCCTGGCGGCGGGTCTCACGGAGGACGTCCACCGGGTGAGCGCCGGTCTGCGGGGCACGGTCAGCCGCGGCACACGGCTGCGCGCACTGTTCGCCCCGCGTTCGACCGTACGGGTGGCCTGGACTGTGTCGGCCCGGTGGACGGCCCTGAAACAGCGGGTCGCGGCGGCCCGGCCGACGCTGCGGAAGCCGTCGGGACAGCGGGGCTGAACCGACGGGCGGGGGCGATGGACCCGGGCTGCTGGCAGCCGCGGTCGGCAGGGGTCGGCAGGGTTGCACCGGCGGGGCAGCGAGGCCGAGCCGACGGGGGTAGCGGGGCTGAGCCAGCGGGGGTAGCGGGGCTGAGCCGGCGGGGTAGCGGGGCTGAGCCGACGGGGGTAGCGGGGCTGAGCCGGCGGGGTAGCGAGGCCGAGCCGACGGGGGTAGCGGGGCTGAGCCGGCGGGGTAGCGAGGCTGAGCCGGCGGCCCGGAGAGCCGGTCCGGGCCGGGAGCGCACCCCAGGGCGCGGTGCTGCCCCGGCGGCCGGATGCCCGGGCTCCGGCTCCGGCTCCGGCTCCGGCTCCGGCTCCGGCTCCGGCTCCGGCTCCGGCTGAGCGAACCGATCGCCCGGCGCACAGGTACGCGTGAGGGGGTGACCACCTGCTCGGTGGTCACCCCCTCACGCGTATGTCCTGGTGAGCGGTGGCTCGGGGGCTACTGGCCGCCCTGCTGCTCATCCCTGCGCCGTTGCCAGCGCTCGTCGATGCGGTCCATCATGGAGCGCTTCTGCCGTTGCTGACGGCGCGCCTGCGGCCCGGCACCAACGGCCGGCTGCTCGCCCGGCTTCGGTGCCTTGCGCCAGCCGGTCACGGCGAGCACCGCGCAGCCCAGCATGACGAGGAAACCCACCACGCTGAGCCAGACCTGCTGGGCGACCATACCGGCCATGAGGAGCGCAATACCTACGAGGAAGCCCGCGACCGCCTGGTAGACCCGTCGCCGGGTGTACGTACGCAGCCCGCTTCCCTCGAGCGCTGTCGCGAACTTGGGATCTTCGGCGTACAGCGCTCGCTCCATCTGCTCGAGCATGCGCTGCTCGTGCTCCGAGAGCGGCACGGAGTCCTCCTCATCGTGCAGTCGCCGGGGCGACCCGGGGGGGGTCTCTTCAGGATAGGCAGGGAATCGCCCCCGTGAAACCCGCCCCTCTACGCCAATTGGCCAACCGGTCTCCGTCATGGCCGTGCCGGCTCGCTGAAGTTCCCATTCCCCAGCGGCCGACCCGTCATGCCGGGCGGTCTCCCTCGATCATACGGCGACTGGCCCCCGTTCGGGGGGCCTGTGGCGTACTCCATCTGCAGTCGCGCCCCTGATCAGCGCCTTACCCCACCGGGTGGCTCACGCCTCCGGGGTCCCCTGTGTCTCACCGAGCACGTGAAGCTGTGTGGCCACGGAATGGAAGGCGGCGAGTTCGGCCGCCGCGGCCTCCAGTTCCAGCAGCGCCTCCATGGCGCCGGGCTCGGTGTCCACCAGTACTCCCGGGACGAGATCGGCGAAGACCCGCACGCCGTGCACGGCGCCGATCCGAAGCCCCGCGGCCTCGACCAGTCCGGTGAGCTGTTCGGCGGTGAACCGGCGCGGTACGGGGTCACCCGTGCCCCAGCGGCCATCCGGGTCGTCGAGGGCCTGCCTGGCCTCCGTGAAGTGGCCGGCCAGGGCGCGCGCGAGCACGGCCCCGCCGAGCCCCGCGGCGAGCAGGCTCAGGACGCCCTCGGCGCGCAGGGCGTCCACCACGTTGCGGATGCCCTCCGCGGGGTCGTCCACGTACTCCAGGACGCCGTGGCACAGCACCACGTCGTAGCCACCGCGCTCAGCCACGTCGAAGAGGCCGTGGGCGTCTCCCTGGACGCCTCGCACGCGGTCGGCGACGTCGGCCTCGGCGGCGCGGCGCTCCAGAGCGAACAGGGCGTTGGGGCTCGGGTCGACGACGGTGACGCGGTGGCCGAGGCGGGCCGCGGGCACCGCGAAGTTGCCGCTGCCGCCCCCGGTGTCCAGGACGTCCAGCGCCTGGCGGCCCGTGGCCTTGACCCTGCGGTCGAGGGCGTCCTGGAGGACGTCCCAGACCACGGCGGTACGGAGGGCGGCTCGGGAACGCGAGGGCTCGGAGCGCGGCGACGCCGTTTGCGGGCGGGGTTGGGAGACGGGCGGGCGCATCGGGTCCGACACGGCAGTTGACTCCTCGGCGCGGCACCGCCTCGGGCACGGGCGGAGCGAACGGGCTGCCGCCCCGTCCCGGGCGCGGGAAGGGGCAGGCTTCAGGCGCCTCCCACCCTATTGCCTCCGGTGCGACGACCGGTCACCCCGTGCCACCGGCCCCGGGCACTCCGCACTCCGCGTCCCGGCCCGGCGGTGCGCGGTGGGCCGGCGCCGGTCCACCGTTCATCCCGCGTCCGGCAGGTCGCGGCCCTCACGGTCTCCGCCCGACCACTCCCTGCCCGGCCACTCCCTGCCCGACCACTCCCTGCCCGGGCGGCTCATGTCCGGGCGGCCGAGGTCGGGGCGGTCGACGCCCTGGCGGTCGAAGTCGGGGCGGCCGGGACCGGAACGGCCGGAGTCGAGGCGGCCGGGGTCGAGGCGGCCGACACCGGGACGGCCGGGGTCGGCTGGGTCCGGGCCAGAGCGATCCAGACCCGAGCGGTCCGGGTCCCGATGGTCCGGGTCTCGATGGTCCGGGTCCCGATGGTCCGGGTCCCGATGGTCCGGGTCCCGATGGTCCGGGTCCCGATGGTCCGGGTCTCCATGGTCCGGACCCGGGTGATCCGGACCCGGCCGGCCCGGACCCGGTCGGCCCGGACCCGGTTGGTCCGTGTCCGGTTGGTCCGTGTCCGGTTGGTCCGTGTCCGGTTGGTCCGTGTCCGGTTGGTCCGTGTCCGGGCGGGGCTGGGGCAGAACCGGCTGGAGGACGAGCATCCGCTCCACGAGGCGCAGGAACATCGCCACGTCGCGTATCAGGTCGTCGGCGTCCCGGCGGCTGGCCGCGCCCTCGATGCCCGCCTCGGCGCGGGCCCGGCGCCGGGCGCCCGCGGCGAACAGCGCGCTCCAGTCGGACAGCTCGGGCGCGATCTCGGGGAGCACTTCCCAGGCACTGCGGATGCGGGCCCGGGCCCGCGGCGTCGTCTCGGGGCGGCCTCGTGCCGCGAGCACCGCGGCGGCGGTGCGCAGGGCGGCGAGATGGGCCGTCGCGTAGCGCTCGTTCGGTGTCTCGAGGACGGTGGCCTCCTCCAGTCCGGCCCGGGCCTGGGCGAGCAGGTCGAGGGCGGCGGGCGGGGCGGTTGCCCGGCGGAGCACGGGGTGCACGTCGCTCGGCGGGCCGGTCAGTGAGGGTGCAGGGCCGGCTGCGCGGCGCCGCCGGGCGGCGGCTGCGGACGAGTGGGCCATGACGATCCTCCTGTCGTCTCCGACGGCACACCCTGCTACGAGGTGCCGTATGTGCCCATAGTGAGCTATGCCACTGACAATCCGTTCTGACCTGCACTTTCACTTCGATCGTGGGTTCGGATCGGTTGCTCGCGCCGACCCGGCCGTCGCCGGCGATCCGGCCGTTCGCACCCGGGGCGGAGCCGTGCACCCCGCGGTGACGTCGTCGGGGGAAGTGCTGTGACAATCGGGACATGGAAAGCAGCAGCGCCACCTCGCAGGGCAGCAGCCGCCGCGAGGCCACCCGGCAGAAGCTCTACGAGGCGGCCGTCATCCTCATCGCCGAGCAGGGTTTCTCCGCCACCACCGTGGACGAGATCGCCGAACGCGCCGGGGTCGCGAAGGGCACGGTCTATTACAACTTCGCCAGCAAGTCCGTCCTCTTCGAGGAGCTGCTGCGCCATGGTGTCGGGCTCCTCACCGCGTCGCTGCGGGAGGCGTCGGAGCGGACGGCGCGGGAGGGCCGCGGCCGGGTCGACGCCCTGGACGCGATGATCCGGGCGGGGCTCGTGTTCATCGACCGCTACCCGGCCTTCACCCAGCTCTACGTGGCCGAGCTGTGGCGTACCAACCGGGCCTGGCAGTCCACGCTCCTGGTGGTCCGGCAGGAGGCCGTCGCGGTGGTGGAGGGCGTGCTGCGCGAGGGCGTGGCCGGCGGTGAGTTCAGCGAGGAGATCGACGTGCCGCTGACCGCCGCCGCGCTGGTCGGCATGGTCCTGGTGGCCGCGCTGGACTGGAAGTCGTTCCAGCCGGAGCGCTCCCTCGACGAGGTGCACGCGGCCCTGTCGCGGCTGCTCCAGGGACGGGTGAGCGGTCGCCCCTGAGGCACCTCGCTCCGCCGGTCGGGCACGAAGAGCGCCGGTCCGTGGTGGCCGCGTCCCCCGCGGGCCGCCGTCGGACCGGCGCCTTCTTTCGCTCCCCCGTACGTCCCCCCGTTGGAACCCCCGTTCGCGGTCGTTCCCCCGGGCTCCCCCGTGCCTCGCTCCCGCCGACCGCGGCCGGCGGAAGGAGCGGATCGCGGGCCCGGCTCCGTTCCGGCGCCCCGTGTCGCCGGTTCCGGAGCCGTGCCCCTCTCCGTGTCTCCACTCTCTCGTCCACGCGGGCCGGGCCCCATCCGCGCGCGTACTCATCCGGGCGGCTAGGTACGGGTACTCAGACGTCCGCACCCCGGCTCACGGCGGCGCGCTCCCATCCGGTCACCCGCGCGCCCGTCGCGGTACTCAGGTCGGCCCCCTCACCGGCCGTTCCCGCAGGTGTACGGCCCGGCGGCCCCTGGGACCGGAGTGTCGGCGGCGGCGGATAAAGTCCCTGGCATGGCACGGATTGCGGTGATCGGCGCCGGGATGGGCGCGATGGCGGCCGCCGCCCGGCTGGCCGTCGCGGGCCACCGGGTGGCGGTGTACGAGCGGACCGGTACGTACGGCGGGGCCCTGCGCCGCGTCGAGCGGGACGGCTTCTCCTTCGACACCGGCCCCGGTCTGCTGCCGCTGCCCGCGGTCTGGCGCGATCTGTTCGTCAAGACCGGCAAGGAGCCGCTGGAGTCCTGTGTCGAGCTGGTCCAGGTCGACCCGTCGTCACGGCACGTGTTCGCGGACGGAACGGAGGTCCCCCTGCCGAACGCGTCACGGGCGGGCGTCGTCGCCGCCCTGGGCGGGGCACTCGGTCCGGCCGCCGCGCGGCGATGGGGCGACTTTCTGGTGCGGGCCCGGGAGACCTGGGACCGGACACGCCGCCCGCTCCTGGAGGAGCCGCTGTGGCCGAACTGGGGGGTGCTGGCCGAGCGCGAGCCCTACCCCGCGGTCCCGCACAAGCGGCTCCTGCGCACCCGCCGGGCCGGCACGCTCGCCGAGGTCGGTGCCTGGGAACTGCGGGACGCCCGGCTCGCCGCCCTCCTGGAGAGCCACGCGCTCGCCCACGGTCTGGACCCCCGGACCGCGCCGGCGAACACCGCCGTCCTGCCGTACATGGAGTACGCCTTCGGCATGTGGTACGTGCACGGCGGTCTGCGGGAGCTGGCGCGGGCGGTGTACGAGCGGTGCCTGGCCCGCCGGGTCGAGTTCCACTTCGACACCGAGGTCACCGGAATCGTCGAGAAGGACGGCCGGGTGGCGGGCGTGGAGCTGGCCGGCGACGGGGCGGCGGAGGCGGAGTTCGTGGTCGCCGGTGTGGCGCCCGGTGTGCTGGACCGCCTCTGCGGCGGACCGGCGGTGCGGGGCGACGGCGAGGTGCCGCCGCAGCGCGGTGGGGCGAGCCGGCTGACGGTGCTGCTTGCGCTGCGGGGCGGCCGGCCGGAGGGCACCGCCCACCGTACGGTGGTGCACGCGCCGGACCGCGAGGCCGAGTTGGAGGCGCTGTTCGGCCCGGCACCCCGTCCGCCCGCGCGCCCGACCGTCACGGTCCTGCGGCCCGAGGACCCCGCACTGGTCCCGGACGCGGACCACGAGGCGGTCACCCTCTCCTCGGTGGTGCCCGCGGGCTGCGGGGCGGACGGCGAGGACCTCGTCGAGCGCCTCGTCGAGGCCGCCGAGCGGGCGATACCGGGTCTGCGCGACCGTCTCCTGTGGCACGAGGTGCGCACCCCGGCCGATGTCGCGGCGGCGACCGGCGTGGCGGACGGCGCGATTCCGGTGCCGGCGCTGGCGGGTGCCGGCGGGCGGCTGCTGCACCCGTCGAACGGCACGCGCACGGGCGGGCTGTTCACGGTCGGCGGGTGGTCGCACCCCGGTGGAGGGCTGCCGCACGCGGGCATGTCGGGCGCGCTGGTCGCCGGACTGATCGTGGAGGGACCGGAGTTCCGGGGCTCCCAGTGAGCGGCCGAGGGCCGGTGCGCGCGGTCGGCGGCCGACGTGCGCGCTCAGGGGCCGCCGCCGAGCCCCTGAGCGGACGTCAGAAGCGGTACTGCTCGTCGTAGCCCTGGCCGCCCTGACCCTGGCCCTGCGTCTGGCCGTCGCCCTGGTACGGATACGTCTGCTCCGGCGGGAGTTCGCCGCCGTAGGGGTCGTCGGTGCTGCGCTGCTGCGGCACCCACACGCCGGCGGCCGGGGTCTCGCCGCCGTAGCCGCCGTGCGTGCCGGTGGCGTACTGGTCCTGCCCGTAGCCCTGCTGGCCGTACTGCTGGCCACCGCTCGTGTCGTAGCCGCCGGTGTCGTACGGCGCCCCGCCGTAGGTGGGGGTGCCGATGTACGGGTCGGAGTAGGCGGCGTACTGCTGCTGGGCACCGCTGTCGTAGCCGTAGCCCTGCTGCCCGTAGCCCGAGTAGTCGTAGGTGTAGGACGGGTCGGCGCCCTGCGCGGCCGCGGCCGGTGCCTGTTGGTCGTGGCCGTAGCCGGCGTCGGCGTACACGCCGTACGTGCCGGTGTCGTCCGGCATGGGCTGCGGCTCGTAGACGGCGGTGGTCTCCGCGGCCGTCGGGTCGGCGGGGCGGGCCGGAGTGAAGACGTCGTCGCGGTCGTAGTCGTCGCGGCCGTAGTCGTCGTTGCCGTAGTCGTCGCGGCCGTGGGACGGGCCGCCCTGGCCCGGTGCCCCGCCCGGTGCGTGGCCCTGCGCATGCTCGCCGTAGGCCTCGTGGTCGTCCCTGCCGCCCTCGGCCGCCTCGAGACCGGAGACCTCCAACGTCGGCTCCTGGCGGCCGCGTTCGGGACGGCCGCGCCTGCCGACGAGGCCGGCGGGGGCGTTGACCGCCCAGCCCGCCTCGAAGCCGCGGCGGAACGACAGCGTGACGTAGGTCTGGCCGACCGCGAAGGCGGCCGCGCCCAGCCCGATGACGATCACGTTCGACATGAGCACACCGGCCACGACGCCGGCGAAGCCGCCGAAGGCGAGCAGCCGCCAGCGCAGCCGCGCCTTGTACTGCAGCAGCACCTCACCGAGCAGCCACAGTGCGACGACGCCGAACGCGATGTAGAGGACCGTCCAGCCCATGTACGCCCCTCTCCCAGTGGCCGTTACGCAGTGTGTCGTAAGTATGTGCGGCCGGTCTAGGCCTGCGGCGGGTGGTGCAGGCCCAGGTTCTCGTAGATTTCCAGGGTCGCCGTGGAGTTGTTGAGCGTGATGAAGTGCAGTCCGGGCACACCCTCGGCGAGCAGCCGCGCGCAGAACTCCGTGGCGAACTCGATGCCAATGGAGCGTACAGCGGTCGGATCGTCGTTTGCTGTGAGGATCCGCTCTTTCAGCTCGGCCGGGAACGAGGCGTTGCTGAGCTTTGGCAACCTCTCCAGCATCTTCACACTGGTCACCGGCATGACCTCGGGAATGACCGGGGTCTCGCAGCCGGCCGCGGCGACCCGGTCTCGCAGACGCAGGTAGGACTCGGGCTGGAAGAACATCTGCGTGATCGCGTAGTCGGCGCCGGCCCGGCACTTGTCGACGAAGTGCGTCACGTCCGTGTCCCAGTCGGCGGAGCGCGGGTGCATCTCCGGGAAGGCCGCGACGCCGACGCAGAAGTCGCCCGATTCCTTGATGAGCCGGACGAGTTCGGCGGCGTAGGTCAGGCCCCGCGGGTGCGGGACCCAGTCGGCGGTGGGGTCGCCGGGCGGGTCGCCGCGCACGGCCAGCATGTTGCGGATCCCCGCGTCGGCGTACTGGCCGATGATGTTGCGCAGCTCGGCGACGGAGTGGTCGACCGCGGTGAGGTGGGCGACGGGGGTCAGCGTCGTGTCGGCGACGATCTGCTGGGTCTCCTTGACCGTCCCCGCGCGCGTGGAGCCGCCGGCGCCGTAGGTCACGGAGACGAAGTCCGGAGCGACCGCCTCCACCCGCCTCAGGGCGCTCCACAGGTTCTTCTCGCCCTTGGCCGTCTTCGGCGCGGAGAACTCGAACGAGTACGTCGTCTTGCCGGACGCGAGCATGTCGCGCACGGTGCGTGCGCGATCAGTCCTGGTGGATGCGGTTCCGAGGGCCATACGGGCAGGTTAGCCAGGGGGCGGCGGTCACCCAACCGGATGCGGGATATTTGTCCGCATTGTCGATTTGTTGTCCACCCCTTGGACACATGCCTCCGGCACTGGCCTACGCCCGCCGCAGCCGCTTCGCGAACTCGGCCGCGGCCGTGCCCGGGTCGTCCGCCGCGGTGATCGCCCGGACGACCACGACGCGCCGGGCACCGGCCTCCAGCACCTCGTCGAGGTTGCCGAGGTCGATGCCGCCGATGGCGAACCAGGGGCGGTCGGTGCCCAGGGACGCCGTGTGACGGACCAGGTCGAGGCCGGGAGCGTGGCGGCCGGGCTTGGTGGGGGTCGGCCAGCACGGGCCGGTGCAGAAGTAGTCCACGCCCTCCTGGGCGGCGGCAGCGGCGGCCTCGGCTGCGGCGTGCGTGGAGCGGCCGACGAGGACGTCGTCGCCGAGGATCGCGCGGGCGGCGGGCACCGGGAGGTCACCCTGCCCGAGGTGCAGCACGTCGGCGCGGGCGGCGTGGGCGACATCGGCCCGGTCGTTCACCGCGAGGAGCTTGCCGTGGCGGGCGCAGGCGTCGGCGAAGACCTCGAGGTGCTCCAGCTCCTCCCCCGCCTCCATGCCCTTGTCGCGCAACTGCACGATGTCGACGCCGCCCGCGAGCACCGCGTCCAGGAACTCGGGCAGGTCGCCCTGGCTGCGGCGGGCGTCCGTGCACAGGTAGAGCCGGGCGTCGGCGAGCCGGGCGCGGGCGGTCGCGGCGTTGTCGTGCATGCGGGTGTCCCCCAGGTCAGTGGCGTGGGCCCATGGTGGGCCGCCGGCCTTGGCTTACGGGCCGCGGCGGTGGGCCGCGGCGCTTGGCGTACAGGTCGCGGGCGCTTCGCGGCGCTCGGGATACGGGCTGCGGCCGCGACACGCTGCACGGACCGCGGGGCACGACGGCCCGGCGGTGCGCTGTGCGTCGCGCGCGGTCGGCCGCGGCGGACTGCGCCGTGGCCCGGGTTGCCGCGGCGGACCGCGCCGTGGCCCGGGTTGCCGGGCGGCGGCAGCGGATCGCGGCCGTGGCGGGCGGGCCCGGGCCGTGGCAGTGGCGGGCGGGCCCGGGCCGTGGCAGTGGCGTGCGGGCCGAGGCCGTCACGGTCGCTGAGGGCCGTGGGTCGCGGCCCGTACGCCGGGCGGTGTGTGTCAGGTCAGACGGCGAGCGCCTGGGCGCGGCGCTTCACCTCCGTGCCGCGATTCTCGCTCAGCGCCTGGGCGGGGGTGCCGGGCAGGGTCTCGTCGGGCGTGAAGAGCCACTCCAGCATCTCCTCGGCCGTGAAGCCGTCGTCCCGCAGCAGCGTCAGGGTCCCGACCAGGCCCTTGACGACCTTGTCCTCGTCGATGAAGGCCGCGGGGATGTGCAGCGCGCGGTTCTCACCGCGCCGTACGGCGATGAGCTGGCCTTCCTTGATGAGCTGGCGTACGCGGGTCACCTCGACGCCGAGCATCTCGGCGATGTCGGGGACGGTGAGCCAGGCAGGCACGAGAGCATCGATCTTTGCGTCAATCTCGGTCACGTCTCAAGCCTGCCATCTGGCACTGACAGTCGGAAGCCGGACCCGTCGGAGCCGGGCCGCCGCTTCCGGCGCGGTGGCTAGGCCGTCGCCGCTTTCAGCGGCCTCGCCGGGTCGGCCAGCAGCCGCGGGTCCATCGTCGCGCCCGCCTGGATCAGGCGTTTGCCCTGGGCCAGGTCCCGGGGGCGGCCCACCGCCAGCAGGGCGACCAGGCGGTCCTCGCGCAGCCAGCAGACCGTCCAGGCGGGTCCGGCGGGGTCGCCGCGCCACAGGGTGGTGTCGGCGGCCGTGTGGTGACCGGCGTACTGGACGAAGCGGCCGAACTGCTCGGACCAGAAGTACGGCACCGGGTCGTAGGCCGCCGGGGCCTCGCCGGTGGCGGCGCCGATGATGTCGGCGGCGACCGTGCGCGGGCCCTGGAGGGCGTTGTCCCAGTGGTGGACCAGCAGCCGCTCGCCGTAGCGGCCGGACGGGAAGGAGGCGCAGTCACCGACCGCGTAGACGTCCGGCGCGGAGGTGCGCAGGCGGTCGTCGGCCAGGACCTCGCCGTGCGCGCCGAGACCGATCCCGGAGCCGGCGAGCCACGCGGTGGCAGGCCGGGCACCGATGCCGACGACGACCGCGCCGGCGGGCAGCCGGGAGCCGTCGTCGAGCACCACGTGGCCGGGTTCCCCGGGGCCGCCGGGCTCGACGCGTTCCACGCGCGCGTGGGTGCGCAATGCGGCGCCCGCGTCGGCGTACCAGGTGGCCATCGACGCGGCGACCTCGTCGGGCAGCGCGCCGCCGAGGGGCCGGTCGGCGGCCTCCACGACGGTCACGGCGCAGCCCGCCTCCCGCGCGGCGGTGGCGAACTCGGCGCCGATCCAGCCCGCGCCGACGACCACGATGTCGTGCTGCCGGGCGAGCACCGGGCGCAGCCGTTCGGCGTCGTCCAGGGTGCGCAGCAGGTGGACGCCGGGCACGCCCTCGGCGCCGGGGAGCCGGATCGGTTCGGCGCCGGTCGCGAGGACGAGGACGTCGTAGGGCACGGGCCCGGCGGAGGTGTCGAGGACGTGTGCGCCGGGGCGGACGCCGAGGGCCTCGCAGTCGAGCCGCAGCGTGATGCCGAGTGCCTCGAAGTCGACGTCGAAGGCGGAGCCCTCGGCCGTGCCGAGCAGGACGGCCTTGGACAGCGGGGGGCGGTCGTACGGCTGGTGCGGCTCCGCGCCGATCAGTGTCACGGTGCCGGTGAAGCCCTGCTCGCGCAGGGCGACCGCGGTCTGCACACCCGCCATGCCCGCGCCCACGACGACCACGCGGCGCTCCGCGTCCGCTCCCCGTTCCCGGGTCCGCTCCTGCGTCTGCTCGCTCACCTGATCACCTTAGACACTGACCCTCCGTCAGTCAGTGCCCGTGCGCAGTGACCTGCTCCACAACGCTCGTCCCGCTGCCCCGCCGCGACTCCCACTCCCAGGTCTCGTCCAGGCGCACCCGCCCGTCCGGCAGGTCGACGACGGTCGACACGCAGTGTCCCGACGACGTGCCGCCGTCGGTCTTGAGCTGCACGTACCGGAAGTCGAGGCGGTCACCCTCCCGGGTGCCCACCAGACGGCCGCGGACGACGTCACCGCCCGCGTACTCGGCCCATACGGCACCGTCCTGTTCGTGGTAAGTGAAGCGGGTGCGCGTGCCCACCTGGCCGGGCGCCTGGTCGGCGACGGGGGCGAGGACGAGACCGTCGAGTGAACGCGCCACGGGTGGAGGCTCCCTTACGAGTGCGATGCGCTGCGGGCTAGGCTGGCCAACGTAAAGCACTCGCGGGAGCCCGGACGCACCGGGCTGAGAGGGAGGCTGGCGGCCTCCGACCGTACGAACCTGATCCGGGTCATGCCGGCGAAGGGAGGGGCTGGACGCCCATGTCGTCTCCGCCACACACGTCGTCACGTACCCCCGACGTCCTCGTCGTCGGGGGCGGGATCATCGGCCTGGTCACAGCCTGGCGGGCCGCGCAGCGCGGGCTCGTCACGGCCCTCGTGGACCCCGAACCGGGCGGCGGGGCCGCCCAGGTGGCGGCCGGGATGCTGGCCGCCGTCACGGAACTGCACTACGGCGAGCAGACGCTGCTCGCGCTGAACCTGGCCTCGGCCCGCCGTTATCCGGAGTTCGCGGCCGAGCTGACCGACCTCACCGGCCACGATCTCGGTTACCGCAGGTGCGGCACCCTGGCCGTCGCGCTGGACGCCGACGACCGCGCCCACCTGCGGGAACTGCACGCGCTCCAGCAGCGTTCGGGTCTGGAGTCCGAGTGGCTGTCGGGGCGTGAGTGCCGACGCCTGGAGCCGATGCTCGCGCCGGGCGTGCGCGGGGGGCTCCGGGTGGACGGCGACCATCAGATCGACCCCCGGCGCCTGGCCGCCGCGCTCGTGGCCGCCTGCGAACGCGTGGGCGTGGTCTTCCACCGGGTGTGGGCCGAGCAGCTCACCGTCGGAGGCGGCAAGCGGGCCACGGGGGTCGTCACCGCCGACGGCACCGTGCTGGCGGCCGGACAGGTGGTGCTGGCCGGGGGCAGCCTGAGCGGACGGCTCGGGGGCGTCCCGGACGACGTGCTGCCGCCGGTGCGGCCCGTGAAGGGGCAGGTGCTGCGGCTGACGATGCCGCGGACGCACGGGCCGCTGCTGAGCCGGACGGTGCGGGCCGTGGTGCGCGGCAACCCCCTCTACCTGGTGCCCCGGGAGAGCGGTGAGCTGGTCGTCGGCGCCACCAGCGAGGAGCTGGGCTGGGACACGACGGTCACCGCGGGCGGCGTCTACGAGCTGCTGCGCGACGCCCACGAGCTGGTCCCCGGCATCACCGAGCTGCCCCTGACGGAGACCCGGGCGGGCCTGCGCCCCGGCTCCCCGGACAACGCCCCGCTGCTCGGCCCGGCCGGGCTGGAGGGGCTGCTGCTGGCCACCGGGCACCACCGCAACGGCGTCCTGCTCACCCCGGTCACCGGCGACGCCCTGGCGCACGCCCTGACCACCGGGGAGCTGCCGGCCGAGGCCCGCCCCTTCACCCCCCGGCGCTTCGGCGCCGCCCCCGCACTCCCGGAACTCTCGGAGCAGTCCGCATGAACATCTCCGTCAACGGCGAGCCGCGCGAGGTGGCTCCCGGCACGGCCCTGGACACCCTGGTGGGCACGCTCACCGCGGCACCGTCCGGCGTGGCCGCCGCCCTGAACGAAACCGTCGTCCCGCGCGCGCGGTGGTCCGCCACCGCCCTGGCCGACGGCGACCGCGTCGAAGTCCTCACCGCCGTCCAAGGAGGCTGACCATGGCCGACGATCCCTTCGTCCTCGGCGGTACGGCGTACGGGTCCCGTCTGATCATGGGTACCGGCGGGGCGCCCAGCCTCGACGTGCTGGAGCGCGCGCTGGTGGCCTCCGGCACGGAGCTGACGACCGTCGCGATGCGGCGCGTGAACGCCTCCGTGCACGGGTCCGTGCTGTCGGTGCTGGAGAAGCTCGGTATCCGGGTGCTGCCGAACACGGCCGGCTGCTTCACCGCCGGGGAAGCGGTCCTCACCGCCCGGCTCGCGCGTGAGGCCCTCGGCACCGACCTGGTCAAGCTGGAGGTCATCGCCGACGAGCGCACCCTGCTGCCGGACCCGATCGAGCTGCTCGACGCGGCGGAGACGCTGGTCGACGACGGGTTCACGGTGCTGCCGTACACGAACGACGACCCGGTCCTCGCCCGGAAGCTGGAGGACGTCGGGTGCGCGGCGATCATGCCGCTCGGTTCGCCGATCGGGTCGGGGCTCGGCATCCGCAACCCGCACAACTTCGAGTTGATCGTGGAGCACGCGCGCGTGCCGGTGATTCTGGACGCGGGGGCCGGTACGGCGTCGGACGTGGCGTCGGCGATGGAGCTGGGGTGTGCGGGTGTGATGCTCGCCTCGGCGGTCACGCGGGCACAGGAGCCGGTGCTGATGGCGGAGGGGATGCGGTTCGCCGTGGAGGCGGGGAGGCTGGCCCGGCGGGCCGGGCGGATCCCCCGGCGGCGTTTCGCGGAGGCGTCCTCGCCGACGGACGGGATGGCCTCACTGGACCCCGAGCGGCCCGCCTTCTGACCACCGGTGCGGGGCGGGTTCCCCTGCCCGCGCTCGCATGGTGCCGCCCCCGCGCCCGGCCGCCCTCGCGGGGCGCCACCCCCGCGCCCGGCCGCGCTCGCGCGGGACGTGCCCCCACCGCCCGCCCGCTCCGCCCCCACGGCACGAGGGCCCGCGGCCCCGGTGGGGTACGTCACAGGACCGCTGCAGTACCGCCCCCGATCGTCGGCGGCGGCGCCGGGTGTCCGTGCCGGCTCGTAGACTCGCTGCGTGGACACGACCCTTCAGGACCCTCTCGTCGGGCAGGTGCTCGACGGCCGGTACCGCGTCGAGGCGCGGATCGCGGTCGGCGGGATGGCCACGGTCTACCGGGCCGTGGACACCCGCCTGGACCGCGTGCTCGCGCTGAAGGTGATGCACCCGACGCTCGCGGCCGACGCCACCTTCGTGGAGCGGTTCATCCGCGAGGCGAAGTCGGTGGCCCGGCTCGACCACCCCAACGTCGTCCAGGTGTTCGACCAGGGGGCCGAGGGGGCGTACGTCTACCTGGCCATGGAGTACGTCGCCGGCTGCACCCTGCGCGACGTGCTGCGCGAGCGCGGGGCGCTCCGGCCGCGGGCGGCGCTGGACATCCTGGAGCCGGTGCTGGCCGCGCTCGGTGCCGCGCACCGGGCCGGGTTCGTGCACCGGGACATGAAGCCGGAGAACGTCCTGATAGGCGACGACGGCCGGGTCAAGGTCGCCGACTTCGGCCTGGTCCGGGCCGTGGACACGGTCACCAGCACCACCGGAGCCGTCCTCGGCACCGTCTCCTACCTGGCGCCCGAGCAGATCGAGCACGGCACCGCCGACCCGCGGGTCGACGTGTACGCGTGCGGCGTGGTCCTGTTCGAGATGCTGACCGGCGGCAAGCCGCACGACGGGGACTCCCCCGCCCAGGTGCTCTACAAGCATCTGCACGAGGACGTGCCGCCGCCGTCGGCCGCCGTGCCGGGGATGGCGTACGAGCTGGACGAGCTGGTCGCCTCGGCGACCGCGCGCAAGCCCGAGATCCGGCCGCACGACGCGGTGGCGCTGTTCGCGCAGGCCCGTGAGACCCGCGGGGCGCTGAGCGCGGACCAACTGGACGCGGTTCCGCCGCGGGCCCTCACCTCGGAGCACGACAACGCCGAGGACCGCACCAGCGTGATCCCGCGCGCGCTGACCACCCCCGCGGGGGGATCCCCGTCCCGGCCGCTGCCTGTGAACGAGGGCGAGGACGGCGGCACGGGCGCCGGATTCCCCGCCGACGGGATCAACCGCACCAGCCGGCTGGCGGCTCCCCCGCCGGCGCCGCCCCGGCGCCGGCGGCCGGAACTGCGGCGCGGCCCGCTGGCGATCGTCGTCGCCGTCCTGCTGGTGCTCGGCCTCGGCACGGGCTTCTGGTACATCAACTCCGGCCAGTTCACCAAGGTGCCGCCGGTGCTGTCCAAGACCGAGGCGCAGGCCCGGGACCGGCTCGAGGACTCCGGGCTGGACGTCGGCAAGGTCCGGCACGCCTACAGCGACACCGTGGAGCGCGGCAAGGTCATCAGCACCGACCCCGGGGTGGGCACCCGCATCCGCAAGAACGACGCCGTGTCGTTCACCGTCTCCGACGGCCCGGACACCGTGAAGCTGCCGGACGTCCAGGGCTACAAGCTGGACCGGGCGCGGACCGTGCTCGAGGACGAGGGGCTGGAGCCGGGCATGGTGACCCGGGCGTTCAGCGAGGAGGTGCCCAAGGGCTTCGTGATCTCCACGAAGCCGAAGACGGGCACCACGGTGCGCGCGGACTCGGCGGTCGCCCTGGTCGTCAGCAAGGGCAGCCCGATCGACGTCCCGGACGTCACCGGCGACGACCTGGCCGACGCGCGGGCCGAGCTGACGGAGGCCGGCCTGAAGGTGGAGGTCGCCACCGAGCAGGTGAACTCCGAGTACGACGAGGGACAGGTCGCCCGGCAGACCCCGGACCGCGGCAGCCGAGCCGCCGAGGGCGACACGGTGACGCTCACGGTGTCCAAGGGCCCGGAGATGATCGAGGTCCCGGACGTGGTCGGCGACGGCGTGGACGACGCCAAGCGGAAGCTGAAGGACGCCGGCTTCCAGGTGGACGAGGACCGCGGTCTGCTCGGGCTGTTCGGCGACACCGTGAAGGACCAGTCCGTGGACGGCGGGGACACGGCTCCCAAGGGCTCGACCGTCACCATCACGATCCGCTGACGAGGCGGCTCGCGGGACGGGGACGGGCGGCACCGGTTCACCGCGAGCGGCGAGCGGCGAGCGGCGAGCGGCGAGCAAGCCGAGCGAGTGGTCACCGGCCACGCGCCAAGGGCTCCTGCCCTCTCCCCTTTCCCGGCGGCGACCGCCGCTGTGGCGGCCCCGCAGACGGTCGGGCCCCGCAGATGGTCGGGGCCTGCGGCGGCGGACGGGGAGGACGCCTTCGGGGCGGCCCCGGCGGCCACGCGACGGATGACGTCGAGGGCCTCGCCGAGCCCTCCTCAGGCCCCCGTGCCCCCGTGCCCCCAGGCCCCCGGGCCCCCGTGCCTCCGTCGACCGGGCTCCCGTGCGGGCCGTGGACGTTTTTGTCCGCCGGTCCGGCCCGGGGACCGGCCGCCGTCCGGCGGCGCGAAGCCGACGACGTCCCTCGTGTACGCGCCCCCCGGCTCGGCAGCACCGGTGCGGTCGTACCCTGCCCCGGGGTCCGCGCGCACGTCCTGGCATCCTTGGTCCGGACATGAGCACCGCATCTTCCCCCCGTATGCCGCGCAACCCCGTCGGCGGTCACGTCCCCGTGGCCGGCGGCCTGCACTCCGTGGGCCTGTCCTACGCCCGTGAGCTGAAGGCGGAGGCCGTGCAGGTCTTCGTCGCCAACCCGCGCGGCTGGGCCACGCCGGCCGGCAGCCCGAAACAGGACGAGGCGTTCCGGGAGGCCTGCGCCGCCGGGTCCCTCCCCGCGTACGTGCACGCGCCGTATCTGATCAACTTCGGTTCGCACACCGAGGCGACGGTGGAGCGGTCGGTCGAGTCCCTGCGGCACTCGCTGCGGCGCGGGCGGGCGATCGGGGCGCTCGGCGTGGTCGTGCACACCGGCAGCGCGACCGGCGGCCGGAAGCGGTCGGTGGCGCTGAAGCAGGTCCGGGAGTACCTGCTGCCGCTGCTCGACGAGCTCACCCACGACGACGACCCGTACCTGCTGCTGGAGTCGACCGCGGGCCAGGGCTCCTCCCTGTGCTCGCGGACCTGGGACTTCGGGCCGTACTTCGAGGCACTGGACGCCCACCCGAAGCTCGGCGTGTGCCTGGACACCTGCCACATCTTCGCCGCGGGGCACGATGTGACCGGGCCCTCCGGCATGCACCAGACCCTGGATCTGCTGGTGGACACGGTCGGCGAGGGCCGCCTCAAGCTGATCCACGCCAACGACTCCAAGGACGTGGCCGGCGCGCACAAGGACCGGCACGAGAACATCGGCGCCGGTCACATCGGCGAGGACCCGTTCCGGGCGCTGATGACGCACCCCGCGACCGAGGGCGTACCGCTGGTCATCGAGACGCCGGGCGGCAAGGAGGGGCACGCGGCGGACGTGGAGCGGCTGAAGAAGCTGCGCGACGGCTGACCCGGAGGGGACCCGTACGGCGGGTCAGAGCTCGGGGCCGTCCCCGGGCTGCTCCTGATAGGAGTAGCGCTGCTCCTGCCACGGGTCGCCGATGTTGTGGTAGCCGCGCTCCTCCCAGAAGCCGCGGCGGTCGGCGGTCATGTACTCGATGCCGCGGACCCACTTGGGGCCCTTCCAGGCGTACAGGTGCGGGACGACCAGCCGGAGCGGGAAGCCGTGCTCGGCGGTGAGCAGCTCGCCGTCCTTGTGGGTGGCGAACAGGGTGCGTCCGGCCGCGAAGTCGGACAGCCGCAGGTTCGAGCTGAATCCGTACTCCGCCCAGACCATCACATGGGTGACGGCGGGTGCGGGCGGGGCCAGGTCCAGGATCGTGGCGGCCGGAACGCCGCCCCACTCGGAGCCGAGCATGCTGAACTTCGTGACGCAGTGCAGGTCGGCGACGACCGTGGCGTACGGCAGGGCGGTGAACTCCTCGTGGGTCCAGCCGTGCTTGTCGCCGTCGGCGGTGGCGCCGAAGACCCGGAACTCCCAGCGCTCGGGACGGAACTTGGGGACCGGCCCGTAGTGCGTGACCGGCCAGCCGCGCTGCAGTCGCTGCCCCGGTGGGAGCTCGAACCGCGACGCTCCTTCCGGACCGCCTTCTCCCGATTCGTGTCCCGCCGGCTGACCCATGCCTCCATCCTGACAGACCCGGACCGATGCCCCCGACCCACCCTACTTACATTTGATCAAAACGGGACAATAGAGACTAAGCCTGCACTTACTTACTAAGTAGAGACTTACTGGACGATCTCCGGTGCCGGTGCAATCATGCGGCGCAACACGCCAGTTCCCGTTCGAAGGAGCGTCAAGCGATGCAGGGCGACCCCGAGGTCATCGAGTTCCTCAATGAGCAGCTCACCGCCGAGCTCACGGCGATCAACCAGTACTTCCTGCACGCGAAGCTGCAGGACCACAAGGGCTGGACCAAGCTCGCGAAGTACACGCGCGCGGAGTCCTTCGACGAGATGCGCCACGCCGAGGTGCTCACCGACCGCATCCTGCTCCTGGACGGCCTGCCGAACTACCAGCGGCTCTTCCACGTGCGGGTCGGTCAGAGCGTGACCGAGATGTTCCAGGCCGACCGGGAGATCGAGGTCGAGGCGATCGACCGGCTGCGCCGGGGCGTCGAGGTGATGCGGGCCAAGAACGACATCACCTCGGCCAACGTCTTCGAGGCGATCCTCGCCGACGAGGAGCACCACATCGACTACCTGGACACCCAGCTCGAGCTGATCGAGAAGCTGGGCGAGTCGCTCTACCTGTCGACGGTCATCGAGCAGTCCCAGCCGGACCCGTCCGGCCCCGGCTCGCTGTAGCTAGGCCGCTTCCGGGAAATCCGCGAGGACCGGTCCGCCCTGGTCGGCCAGTTGCCGACGGGGGCAGGCGCCGCGGCCGAGCAGCGCCTGGATGCGGCGTACGCAGCCGCCGCAGTCGGTGCCGGCCTTGCAGGCGGAGGCGATCTGCCGGGGCGTGCAGGCACCGGCTTCCGCGTGACTCTTCACCTGTTCCTCGGTGACACCGAAGCAGCTACAGACGAACACGCGGTTCACCTCCCGAGCGGTACGAGATCGTGGGGGCCAGGGTCGTGCCGTACCGACGACCGGAGGACCCGACTGGCCGGTGAGGCAAACCTAACCTTACCCATCGCGCCAGGCCGGCAAAAGTGGAGGGGGCGCGGATCGTGTGTGACCCGCGCCCCATTCCGTGCCCCTGCCGCCCGTCCGGCATCGCCCGACGGGCCGGCCGTCACTGGTCCCGGTACATCTCCGCCACCAGGAACGCCAGGTCGAGCGACTGGCTGCGGTTCAGCCGCGGGTCGCAGGCCGTCTCGTAGCGCTGGTGCAGGTCGTCGACGAAGATCTCGTCGCCGCCGCCCACGCACTCGGTGACGTCGTCACCGGTCAGCTCCACGTGGATGCCGCCCGGATGGGTGCCGAGCTCCTTGTGGACCTCGAAGAAGCCCTTGACCTCGTCGAGCACGTCGTCGAAGCGCCGGGTCTTGTGGCCGGAGGCCGCCTCGTAGGTGTTGCCGTGCATCGGGTCGGTGATCCAGGCGACGGTGGCACCGGACGCGGTCACCTTCTCCACCAGCTCGGGGAGCTTGTCGCGGATCTTGTCCGCGCCCATGCGGACGATGAAGGTCAGCCGGCCGGGCTCGCGCTCGGGGTCCAGGCGCTCGATGTACTGGAGCGCCTCCTCGGCCGTGGTGGTCGGGCCGAGCTTGATGCCGATCGGGTTGCGGATCCGCGAGGCGAACTCGATGTGCGCGTGATCCAACTGCCGGGTGCGCTCACCGATCCACACCATGTGCCCGGAGACGTCGTAGAGCTGTCCGGTGCGCGAGTCGACGCGGGTGAGGGCCGACTCGTAGTCGAGCAGCAGCGCCTCGTGCGAGGAGAAGAACTCGACGGTCTTGAACTCCTCCGGGTCGGTGCCGCAGGCCCGCATGAAGTTCAGCGCGTTGTCGATCTCCCGGGCGAGCTGCTCGTAGCGCTGCCCGGACGGGGACGACTTCACGAAGTCCTGGTTCCAGGCGTGCACCTGGCGCAGGTCGGCATAGCCGCCGGTGGTGAAGGCGCGCACCAGGTTCAGCGTGGACGCCGACGCGTGGTACATGCGCTTGAGCCGCTCGGGGTCCGGGATCCGGGCCTCTTCGGTGAAGTCGAAGCCGTTGACGGAGTCGCCGCGGTAGGTCGGCAGCGTCACGCCGTCGCGGGTCTCGGTCGGCTTGGAGCGCGGCTTGGAGTACTGGCCGGCGATCCGGCCCACCTTCACGACGGGCACGGAGGCGGCGTACGTGAGTACGGCGCCCATCTGGAGCAGCGTCTTCAGCTTGTTGCGGATGTGGTCCGCGGACACCGCGTCGAAGGCCTCGGCGCAGTCGCCGCCCTGGAGGAGGAACGCCTCTCCCTTGGCGACGGCCGCGATCCGGGCGCGCAGCATGTCGCACTCGCCCGCGAAGACGAGCGGCGGATACGACTCGAGGTCCGCGATCACTGCGCGCAGAGCCTCGGTGTCGGGGTACTCGGGCTGCTGCGCCGCGGGCAGGTCTCGCCAGGTGTTGCCAGCGCTCGGGCTGGTCTTAGCGTTCACGGTCACCCCTCAACCCTACGGGGTCGCGTCACGCGCTTTTCCCGTGGTTCGACAGGTGAGACGGCACCCCCCTGCGGGCCGCGGGACGGGGGTTGGTAACCTCACGCCCCTTTGAAGTTTGAATCACAGACATCTCACATACACACCGAGCGCATATCAGGGGTGGGACTTGAGCGCGGATCATCGCAGAGACCGCAAGAAGAAGAGACTGCTCGTCTACGGTGTCGCCTCGGTGGTCGCCGCGGCCACCACGGCCGGCACCCTGGCCCTCGCCTCGCCCGGGCTCCTCGGCTCGGACGACGCCAAGGCCGCCGCCGCCCCGGACGTCCGGCTGCAGGCCGAGTTCGAGCAGGCCGCGGAGGAGTTCGACGTCCCGCAGAGCGTGCTGATGGCGGTCTCCTACCGGCAGACCCGCTGGGAGGACCACGACGGGCTGCCGAGCACCACCGGCGCGTACAACGTCATGGGGCTCACGGACGTCGACCAGGAGAACCTCGGGGACGGCGACGCCGACGAGCGCGAGCACCAGCTCGAGCACATGAACCGCAGCGGCGACCCGGCCATCGAGAAGAACTTCGACGCCGAGAAGGCACTCGCGAGCCTGCGCGAGAAGCCCGTCGACACGAGCGACCCGCGGCTGCACACCCTGGACGAGGCCGCCGAGCTGATCGACGCCTCGTCCGAGGAGGTGCGGAGCGACCCCGGGGAGAGCATCCGGGCGGGCGCCGCCCTGCTCGCCAAGTACCAGGAGGACGCCACCGGGTCGCTGCCCGAGGACCCCGGCGCCTGGTATCCGGCCGTGGCCCGGGCCAGCCAGGCCACGGACCACAAGGGCGCGGAGCTCTTCGCCAAGCGCGTGTTCGAGTCGATCAAGACCGGTGAGCGCCGCCTCACCGTGGACGGCCAGTACCTCACGCTGCCGGCCGACCCGGCGGTCGAGCCGGACCGGGGCACCGACTTCGAGCTCGCCGGGGCCTACGCCGCCGAGGCCGCCGCGACGCCCGACTGCCCGGCCGGCCTGAACTGCGACTTCCGTCCCGCCGCGTTCAAGCAGAACAGCGACAGCCTGGACGACTGGGGCAACTACAGCATCGCCAGCCGTCCCGAGGCCGGCCACGAGATCAACTCCATCCTGCTGCACGACACCGAGGGCAGCTACGAGAGCGCCCTGGGCGTCTTCCAGAACTCCCGCACGTACGCCAGCGCGCACTACCTGATCCGGGCCTCCGACGGCCTGGTCACCCAGATGGTCGAGAACAAGAACGAGGCGTGGCACGCGGGCAACAAGTCCCTCAACATGCACTCGATCGGGATCGAGCACGAGGGCTACGCGATCAAGGACGGTAGCTGGTACACCGAGCCGCAGTACGAGTCCTCGGCCGCCCTGGTGAAGCACCTGGCCGGCAAGTACGACATCCCGCTGGACCGTGAGCACATCATCGGCCACGACGAGGTGCCGGGCGTCCTGGACGCCAAGGTCAGGGCCCAGCACTGGGACCCGGGCCCGTTCTGGGACTGGAACCACTACATGGACCTGCTGGGCGCCCCCACCGGCGCCGAGGGCCCCGGCGGCCCGTACCAGGCCGGTCAGGTCATCCGGGTCGTGCCGCCGTTCACCACGGCGAACCAGCCCAAGCTCACCAACGGCGGGTCCGCGGTCGCCAAGCAGCCCGCGAACTTCACCTACCTGTACTCCTCGCCGACCACCGGCTCGGCCACCCTCACCGACCCGTACCTGGGCAGCCAGACCTGGACCGAGGGCTGGAACTGGGCCAACAAGGTCGTCGCCGGCGGCGAGTACGTCGTCGCCGAGGCACGGCAGGACTGGACCGCGATCTGGTACGGCGGCAAGAAGGCCTGGTTCTACAACCGGGGCGGCCAGTTCGCCGCCGCCGTCGGCACCCCGGACGTGATCACGCCCAAGGCGGGCGCCGGCACGGTCCCGGTGTACGGGCGCACCTACCCCGAGGACAGCGCCTACACGGGCACCGGAGTGGACGTCCAGGACGACAACACCGCGTCGCTGACCAAGTACGGCGTCCTCGCCGGGCAGAAGTACACGCTGGCCGGGCCGGCCATCAACGGCTCCTACTACAACAGCGGCAACATCGACGGCTCGGGTGAGGGCTCCCGCACGGTGGTCGTGGGCGACACGGTCTTCTACCCGATCCGCTACAACCACCGGCTGGCCTGGGTCCGCGCCTCGGACGTCCAGGTGGTCGAGGGCGCCGCGCCCGACCCGGGCACCGACCGCTACGACATCCTCGGCCGGGACTCGTCGGGCGTGCTGTGGCAGTACCAGGGCACCGGCAGCGCGTCCGCCCCGTTCTTCGGCCGCTTCCGCATCGGCGGCGGCTGGAACACCTACGACGCGGTGACCACGCTGACGGCGCTGCGCGCGGACGGCACCGGCGACGCGGTGGCCCGGGACAAGAGCGGGGTGCTCTGGTACTACAAGGGCAGCGGCGACCTGACGGAGCCGTTCCAGAAGCGCACCCGGGTCGGCGGCGGCTGGTACGTCTACGACACCATCACCGGCGCCCGGGACCTCACGGGTGACGGCAGGCCCGACCTGGTCGCCCGCGACAAGAGCGGCGTCCTGTGGCTCTACCGGGGCACCGGCGACACCTCCGCGCCCTTCGAGAGCCGGAGCAGGATCGGCGGCGGCTGGTACGTCTACAACGCGCTGACCGGCACCGGCGACCTCACCGGTGACGGCAGGCCCGACCTGGTCGCCCGCGACAAGAGCGGCGTCCTGTGGCTCTACCGGGGCACCGGCGACGCCGCGGCGCCGTTCGAGGGCCGGACCCGGGTCGGCGGCGGCTGGTACGTCTACGACGAGCTGAACGGCCCGAGCGACCTGGACCGCGACGGGGTGCCGGACCTGGTCGCCCGCGACAAGGACGGCGTGCTCTGGCTCTACCGCGGCACCGGCAACGCCTCCGCCCCCTTCACGGGCCGGAGCAGGATCGGCGGCGGCTGGAACACGTACGACATGATCGTCTGACGCGGTCCCCGCCCACCGCTCCACGCCGCCCGCGGCCCCGCGGCCGTCCCGCATCCCGGGATGTGCCGCGGGGCCGCGGGCGGATGCGCTAGGGTCGGCGGCATGTTCGCGCACTCGATCCAGAACTGGTGGTGGACCGCTCATCCGGCGGCCCACTGACTGCGCGCGACGAAATACTTCGCGAAGGCCGCCCGAGGGGCGGCCTTCGGTGTTTTCGCGACCGGGACCGTTCCTCCCACCGAGAGTCTCGACGAGAGACCGAGAGGGACACGACCCATGACACCGCTCGACGGCCTCCTGGCCGACCCCCGCCCGTTCGCCCTGCTCCGCCGCCGCGCCCCCGGACACGACCACGACACCGTGGAACTGCTGCTCGGCCCGGTGACGGAGCACGACAGACTCGCCGACTTGCCCGACGAGGGGCTGGCGCTCGTCCCCTTCCGGCAGATCCGCGAGCGCGGCTTCGACGTCCGCGACGACGGCACACCGCTGCTGGTGCTGACTCCCGAGGAGCGGTACGGCATCCCGCTCGCCGAGGTCCTCGACCGGCTCCCCGCGCACGACGTCCGCGTCGAGGACGGCGGCTTCGACGTCGACGACGACGCGTACGCGCAGATCGTCGGGCGCGTGCTGGACGAGGAGATCGGGGGCGGCGAGGGCGCCAACTTCGTGATCCGGCGCACGTACGAGGGGCGGATCGCCGGGTTCGCGAGGACCGACGCGCTGGCGCTGTTCCGGCGGCTGCTGGAGGGCGAGCGGGGCGCGTACTGGACCTTCGTGGTGCACACCGGGGACCGGACGCTGGTCGGGGCGAGCCCCGAGGTGCACGTGCGGATGTCCGGAGGCACGGTCGTCATGAACCCGATCAGCGGAACGTACCGCTACCCCGCCGGCGGCCCGACCCCCGAGCACCTGCTGCGCTTCCTCGCCGACGGCAAGGAGATCGAGGAGCTGTCGATGGTGGTCGACGAGGAGCTCAAGATGATGTGCACCGTCGGCGACAGGGGCGGCGTGGTCGTCGGGCCCCGGCTGAAGGAGATGGCGCACCTCGCGCACACCGAGTACGAACTGCGCGGCAAGTCCTCACTGGACGTGCGGGAGGTGCTGAGGGAGACGATGTTCGCGGCGACGGTCACCGGCTCGCCGGTGCAGAACGCCTGCCGGGTCATCGAGCGGCACGAGGCCGGGGGGCGCGGCTACTACGCGGGGGCGCTGGCGCTGCTCGGCAGGGATGCCGGCGGCGCCCAGACCCTCGACTCCCCCATCCTCATCCGCACCGCCGACATCGACGCCGCCGGGCGGCTGCGGGTGCCGGTCGGCGCCACGCTGGTGCGGGGTTCGGACCCGGCGGGCGAGGTCGCGGAGACCCACGCCAAGGCGGCCGGGGTGCTGGCGGCCCTGGGCGTACGCCCGTCCCGGCCGCGTGGCCCGGCCGGGCGGCCCGGCCTGGCCGACGACCCCCGGGTGCGGGCGGCGCTGGACGGGCGCCGGGCCTCGCTGGCGCCGTTCTGGCTGCGGATGCGGGAGCCGTCGGGCACGCTCACGGGACACGCCCTGGTCGTCGACGCGGAGGACACCTTCACGGCGATGCTCGCGCACGTGCTGCGCTCGTCGGGGCTCACCGTGAGTGTGCGGCGGTACGACGAGCCGGGGGTGCGGGAGACGGTGCTCGGGCACGAGGGTCCGGTGGTGCTGGGTCCCGGCCCCGGCGACCCGTCCGACCCCGCCGACCCCAAGATGCGCTTCCTGCGCGCCCTGACCGCCGAGGTGCTCCTCCCCCACGCTCGACTTCGCTCGCGCGGGGGGACCCCCGTGAACCGGCACGGCGTCCTCGGCGTCTGCCTCGGACACGAGCTGATCGCGGCGCGGCTGGGGCTGGACCTCGTCCGCAAGGAGGTGCCGTACCAGGGGGCGCAGACGGAGATCGACCTGTTCGGGCGGCGCGAGACCGTCGGCTTCTACAACAGCTTCACCGCGCGCTGCGACGACGCGACGGCCGGTGAGCTGGCCGCGCACGGGATCGAGGTGAGCCGTTCGGCGGGCGGCGAGGTGCACGCCCTGCGGGGGCCGGGCTTCGCCGGCGTCCAGTTCCACCCCGAGTCCGTGCTGACGCTGAACGGCGCCGCGATCGTGCGGGAGCTGGTCGGTCAGCCGCGCGGTACGAGCACGTTCTCCGAGCGGCGGCCCTCGATGTAGTCGAGGACGTTGCGCGCCGTGGCGTCGACGATCTGGCCGACGGCGTCCTCGGTGTAGTACGCCTGGTGCGAGGTGACCAGGACGTTCGGGAAGGTGACGAGGCGGGCCAGCGTGTCGTCGGCGATGGCCTCCAGGGACTTGTCGAGGAAGAACAGGCCCGCCTCCGCCTCGTACACGTCCAGGCCCACGCCGGTGAAGCGGCCCGCGCGCAGCTCGCCGACGAGCGCGGCGGTGTCGATCAGGCCGCCGCGGCTGGAGTTGACGAGGATGGCGTCGTCCCGCATCGACTTCAGGGCGGCCGCGTCGATCAGGTGCCGGGTCTCGGCCATCAGCGGGACGTGCAGGGTGACCAGGTCGGACTGGGCGAGCAGCTCGTCCTTGGGGACGTAGCGCATGCCGAGTTCCATGCAGGCGGGGTTCTCGGCGATGTCCCAGCCGAGCAGCCGCATGCCGAAGCCGTGGGCGATCCGGGCGAAGGCCTCGCCGATCTTGCCGGTGCCGAGGACGCCCGCGGTGCGGCCGTGCAGGTCCCGGCCCATCAGGCCGTCCAGGCGGAAGTCGAAGTCCCGGGTGCGGGTGGAGGCGCGCACGATCCGCCGGTTGACGGCCATGGCGAGGGTCCAGGCGAACTCGGCGACCGAGTAGGGCGAGTAGGACGAGACCCGGGCCACGGTGATGCCGAGCCGCTCGGCCGTGTCGAGGTCGATGTTGTTGAAACCGGTGGAGCGCTGGGCCACCATCCGGGTGCCGCCGGCCGCGAGGATCTCCAGGACGCCGGAGCCGAGGTCGGCGTTGACGGACGTGGAGACGATCTCGTGGCCGGCCGCGATGGGGGCGGTGTCCTCGTTGAGGAAGACGTCGAGGCAGCGGACCTCGTCGTGGCCGAGGAAGGCCCGCTCGATCAGGGGCTTCTCGTCGGCCTGGACGCCGAAGACCAGGATTTCCATGACCGCTCCCGTTCTGCTGGGCTCCGGGCCGAATATACGGTGCCGGGCCCGGAGCCGCCGGTCAGCGGCCACGGGCCCGGGACAGGGGCACGGGGGCAGGGGCGCGGGGGCAGCGGGCACGGGGGCAAGGGCCCAGGGGCGGCGACCCGGGGCAGCGGGCACAGGGGCAAGGGCCCAGGGGAGGCGACCCGGGGCAGCGGGCACGGGCCCAGGGGCGGCGCGCAGGGGCCCACGGTCATGGGTCAGGGCAGGGGGCAGAGGTCACGGGTCAGCCGAAGAAGACCCCGACCTCCTCGTACAGTTCCGGGTCGACCGTCTTCAGCCGGGCCGTGGCCTCGGCGATGGGGACGCGGACGATGTCCGTGCCGCGCAGGGCGACCATCTTGCCGAAGTCGCCGTCGCGGACGCAGTCGACGGCGTGCAGGCCGAAGCGGGTGGCGAGCCAGCGGTCGGAGGCGCTGGGCGTGCCCCCGCGCTGGACGTGGCCGAGGACGGTGGTCCGGGCCTCCTTGCCGGTGCGTTTCTCGATCTCCTTCGCCAGCCACTCGCCCACCCCGGACAGCCGCACGTGCCCGTAGGAGTCCAGCGACTGGTCCTTGAGCACCATGTCGCCGTCGCGCGGCATCGCCCCCTCGGCGACCACCACGATCGGGGCGTACGACGCCCGGAACCGCGAGGTCACCCAGGCGCACACCTGCTCGGTGTCGAAGCGCTGCTCGGGGATGAGGATGACGTTGGCGCCGCCGGCCAGGCCGGAGTGGAGGGCGATCCAGCCGGCGTGCCGGCCCATGACCTCGACGACCAGCACGCGCATGTGCGACTCGGCGGTGGTGTGCAGCCGGTCGATGGCCTCGGTGGCGATGCCCACCGCCGTGTCGAAACCGAAGGTGTAGTCGGTGGCGGACAGGTCGTTGTCGATCGTCTTGGGCACCCCGACGCACGGCACGCCGTACTCGTCCGCGAGCCGGGTGGCGACGCCGAGCGTGTCCTCGCCGCCGATCGTGATGAGCGCCTCGACCTCCAGTTCGGCGAGGTTCTCCTTGATGCGCCGGATGCCGTGCTCGTGCTGGAGCGGATTGGTGCGCGAGGAGCCGAGGATGGTGCCGCCGCGGGGCAGGATGCCGCGGACGGCCGGGATGTCGAGGCGGACGGTGTCGCCCTCCAGCGGACCGCGCCAGCCGTCCCGGAAGCCGGTGAAGTCGTAGCCGTATTCCTGTACGCCCTTGCGGACGACGGCCCGGATGACGGCGTTGAGCCCGGGGCAGTCGCCGCCCCCGGTCAGTACTCCGACGCGCATGGAAACTTCCCTTCGCCGCAGATACCCGACGAAGGGTCAGTGTCGCGCGTTGCTCACTCGTCGTCGAGGCCGCGCTCTATCGCGTACCGCACGAGTTCCACCCGGTTGTGCAACTGGAGCTTGCCCAGGGTGTTCTGAACGTGGTTCTGCACGGTGCGGTGGGAGATGACGAGGCGTTCGGCGATCTGCTTGTAGCTCAGGCCCTTGGCGACCAGGCGCAGCACCTCGGTCTCGCGGTCGGTGAGCCGGGGCGCTCCGGGCCCGCCGGACTCCGCGGCCGGTGCCGGTTCGGAGGCGAGGCGGCGGTACTCGCCGAGGACCAGGCCGGCCAGCCCGGGGGTGAAGACC
Source organism: Streptomyces pactum (assembly GCF_002005225.1). Classification (NCBI taxonomy): domain Bacteria; kingdom Bacillati; phylum Actinomycetota; class Actinomycetes; order Kitasatosporales; family Streptomycetaceae; genus Streptomyces; species Streptomyces pactum. The sequence continues at coordinate 6,243,459 of NZ_CP019724.1, read as the reverse complement.
GGGTCGCCGAGGGCCGTGCGGCGCACCGCGTCCTGCAACTCCTCGGTGGAGGCCGACTTCAGCAGGTATCCGGTCGCGCCGGATTTCACCGCCTCCAGCACGTCGGCGTGCTCCCCGCTCGCGGAGAGCACCAGGACGCGCAGCTTCGGGTCGGCGCCGACGACCTCCTTGCAGACCTGGACGCCGGGCTTGCCGGGCAGGTTGAGGTCGAGCACGAGGACGTCGGGCCCGGTGGCCCGGGCGCGGCGGACCGCCTGGTCGCCGTCGCCGGCGGTGGCGACCACGTCGAAGCCGGACTCGGCCAGGTCCCGGGCGACGGCGTCGCGCCACATCGGGTGGTCGTCGACCACCATGACCCTGATCGGCTGCTGTCGTTCGGTCATCGGTCCGCTGCCTTCCCCCGTGCGGTGGTACTGCCGGTCTTCTTCGGCGCCTTCAGTTCGACCTCCGTGCCCTGGCCGGGCACCGAGATCAGCTCCGCCGTGCCGCCGAGCTCGCGCAGCCGGCCCCGGATCGACAGGGCCACGCCGAGGCGTCCCTCGCCCTCGGCTTCGGCGAGCCGTCCCGCCGGGATGCCGGGCCCCTCGTCGCGGACGGTGACGATCACCTCGTCCGGCTCGTCCTCGACCAGGATCCACGCGCGCGCGTGCTCACCGACGTGCTTGCGGACGTTGTCCAGGGCGGCTCCCACGGCCGCCGCGAGTTCCCGGGCCGCGAGAGGGGCCAGCAGGACCGGCGCGCCCGGCTCGGCGAGGTTCACGAGGGAGCCGGCGTACGGGGCGAGCAGGGCGCGCAGATCGACCGGACCGTCCGGTTCGTCCCGCTCCGGTTCCTCCACCGCCCGTACGACCGCGCCTTCGGCGGCGTCCTCCGACACGCGGGAGACGGGCACCAGGCCGCCGGAGACCAGGGTGCGCAGCGCGACCTCCTGCTCGCCGGCCATCCGGCCCAGCTCGGCCGCCTCGCCGCCGATGACGGCGCCGCGCCGCTGCACCATCGCCAGCACCTGGAGCACGCTGTCGTGGATGTCCCGGGCGAGCCGCTCCCGCTCCCTGGTCGCCGCCTCGATCTCCAGGGCGCGGGCGAGGGTGCGCTCGGAGGCGCGGGCGACCTCGACGACGTAGCCGATGGCGATGGAGGCGACCCAGACGAGGATGACGTTGTGGACGGTGTCGCGGGCGGGGGTGCCGCGTTCGATCAGGTTGGCGACGGCGACGAGGGTGGAGGCGACGGCCGCCCAGCGCCAGCCGCCCTTGATGGCGAAGGCCAGGACGGAACCGGCGGTCCATATCGACGGCAGGGTCGGGCCGCCGTCCATGACCCGCTCGTGCGCGTCGGCGAACGGCGTGAGGAGGATGCCGGTCAGCGCGATGGTGAGGTCGGCGGTGAGGAACCGCTTGGTGCAGCTCGCCGCGCCGGAGACCTTGGGCAGCGTCGCCAGCGTCCAGACGAAGAGGACGGCGTAGTAGGCGACTGCGAGCCAGGGGCGGTGGAAGCCGGAGTAGGCGGTGGTGAAGAAGCCGATCGCGTACAGCATGGTGAGCACGCGGTAGCCGGCGAGCGCGCGCCACAGCGGCTGCTCGACCGACATCCTCATGACTCTCTCGCGCCTGGCCATGTCCCCCCGTCCCCGGCCCCCGTACGTTCCCTCGCCCGTCCGGCGGCTACCGGTCGCCTGCGGGCCGGTCCTGCTCGGCCGCCGCCTTCTCCTTGGCCGTCTGTTCCTTCTCCGCCTGGGCGAGCGCGGCCTTCGCGGCCTTGCCCGCCTCCTTCTCGGCCTTCGCCGCGTCCGCGAGCTGCCGCTTCATGGCGGTCGCGTACATGTCGACGTACTCCTGGCCGGAGAGCTTCATGATCTCGTACATGACCTCGTCGGTCACCGCGCGGAGCACGAAGCGGTCGTGCTCCATGCCCTGGTAACGGGTGAAGTCGAGGGGCTTGCCGATGCGGATGCCGGGCCGCATCAGCTTCGGCATCACCGTGCCGGGCGGCTGGATCTTCTCGGTGTCGATCATGGCGACCGGGACGACGGGCGCGCCGGTGGCGAGCGCCACGCGCGCGAGGCCGCCCGGCTTGCCCCGGTAGAGCCGCCCGTCCGGGGAGCGGGTGCCCTCCGGGTAGATGCCGAACAGCTCGCCGCGCTCCAGTACCTCTATGCCGCTCTTGATGGCGGCCTCGCCGGCGCCGCGTGCTCCGGAGCGGTCCACCGGCAACTGGCCGACCCCTTTGAAGAAGGCGGCGGTCAGCCGGCCCTTGACCCCGGGGGTGTTGAAGTACTCGGCCTTGGCGATGAACGTCACCTTGCGGTCGAGGACGGCGGGCAGGAAGAACGAGTCGGAGAACGACAGGTGGTTGCTCGCCAGAATGGCGGGGCCGTCGGCCGGGATGTGCTCCAGGCCTTCCACCCAGGGCCGGAAGGCGAGCTTCAGCGAACCCCCGACGGTGACCTTCATCGCGCCGTACAACAAGCGAGTGCCTCCTGTGTCTGTGGGTCAGACCTTATCCCGGGGCGCCGTCAATGGCCCCGACGGCCCTGGTCGGTGTCAGTGCGGTCGCGTACGGTGAAGTACCCGCGAGTACCGCACACGCGTCTATCGCACCCGACGGTCCGGCTGTGCCGGCCCCCCTGACGACAGGAGACCGAGACGTGCCGGTCCTGCCCGGAGCCGAGCCGTTCCGCCACGAGGGCGGTGAGGTCGGCGTCCTGCTCTGCCACGGCTTCACGGGGTCTCCGCAGTCGCTGCGCCCCTGGGCCCGGTACCTCGCCGCGCGCGGCCTGACCGTCGCGCTGCCGCTGCTGCCCGGGCACGGCACGCGCTGGCAGGACATGCAGGTCACCGGCTGGCAGGACTGGTACGCGGAGGTGGACCGCGAGCTGCGCGCCCTGCGCGAGCGCTGCGCGCGCGTCTTCGTGGCCGGGCTGTCGATGGGCGGCGCGCTGGCGCTGCGGCTCGCCGCCAAGCACGGCGACGCGGTGTCCGGCGTCATGGTCGTCAACCCGGCGAACCGGATGCACGGCGTGGCCCAGCACGCCCTTCCGGTCATGCGTCATCTGCTGCCCGCGACGAAGGGCATCGCCAGCGACATCGCCAAGCCGCTCAGCTCGGAGCTGGGGTACGACAAGGTGCCGCTGCACGCGGCGCACTCGCTGCGTACGTTCTTCCGTCTCGCCGACGGCGACCTGCCGCAGGTGACCCAGCCGCTGCTGCTGCTGCGCAGTCTTCAGGACCACGTGGTGCCGCCGGCCGACTCGGCCCGCATCCTCGGCCGGGTCTCGTCGAGGGACGTGACCGAGATCCTGCTGGAACAGAGCTACCACGTGGCGACGTTGGACCACGATGCGGACCGGATTTTCATGGAGAGCGTCGCGTTCATCGGCCGGCTCGCGCCCGGTTCCGTCGGGGAGCCGGAGCCCGGTCTCGGCAAGGAAGGGACGGCCGCAGGTGGCTGAGCACGACTCCGACCGCGAGGACCGCGAGGGGCGCGAGGAGCGCGAGGAGCGGGAACCGGAGCTGGAGCGGGACTTGGAGCGGGAGCGGGAACACCGCGAGGAACAGGAGCGCGCGGCCGACCGCGGGCCCGAGGAGCAGGGCGTGGCCGTGGACGAGGACGCCGCCTGGGCGGCGATCGTCGCCGGGTACGGGGACGAGCCGCCGGACCCGCCGGGCGCGAAGCCGTTCAAGTCGGTGGAGGACCTGGCGCTCCTGGAGCCGGCGACCAACGACGACAAGCCCGAGGCGGACCCGCCCGAGGCGGACCGGCCCGGGGCCGACCGGCCTGCCTCCGCCCGGCCCCTGGGCGGCTCCGTGGCGTTCGCCCCCGGTGTCGGCCCGCGCGACCACACCCTGGCCGAGCCCTCGGACGACGGTCTCGACGAGGCCGACGGGGACGGCGAGGGCCACTTCGTGCCGCCCGAGCCGCCCCCGCTTCCCGAGGGCGACACCACCGCGAAGTTCGCCTGGCTGGGCGTGCTCGGCGGCCCGGTGCTGCTCCTGCTGGCGGTGGTGCTCGGCTGGGACATGACCTGGTGGCTGCAGACCCTCGGCGTCGGCGGCTTCCTCGGCGGCTTCGCCACGCTGGTCATGCGGATGCGGACGGGCGACGAGGACGACGACGATCCGGGGCGGGGCGCGGTGGTCTAGGGCTGTCGTCCGTTCAGGTCGCGGACGCGGGTACGCGGAGGGCGGTCAGGACCGGGAGGTGGTCCGTGGCCGCCCTCAGGTCGTCCTCGGCCACCCCGGGGAGCCCCAGCGGCACCCCGCAGCCCAGTACCTCGATGCCCTCCGTGACGAAGACGGCGTCGATGCGCCGGTCGGGGACGGTGGCGGAGAAGGTGTACTCGCTGCCCCAGGGCGCGGCCGTCCAGCAGTCCCGCAGCCCGTCGCCGAGCCGCCGGAAGGTGCGGCCGCCGGGGCGCTCGTTCAGGTCGCCGCCCGCCACCGCGTGCGTCACGCCCAGGCCGGCGACCCGGTCGAGGAGCAGACCGGCCTGCTCGTACCGCTCCTCCGCCTCCAGTGACAGGTGGCAGCTCAGGACGCCGAGGCGGGCCCCGCCGATGCGGACGACGGCGGTGGCGAGGCCGCGGCGGTGCCGGCCGGGGGTGAGCGGGAGCAGCACGTCCTCGGTGCGCTCGACGGTGGCCCGCAGGGAGCACAGCAGCGCGGGCCCGGCGGCGGTGCCGCCCCCGGAGAGGAGGACCAGCCCGGACGCGGCGGCGAGCCGGGTGAGCTTCTTGCGCCAGCGGAAGAAGCGGGGGGCCTCCTGGAGGAGGACGAGGTCCGGGGCGCAGGCGGCGATGACCCGGGCGAGGGCGTCGGTGTCGTCGCGCATCGAGCGGATGTTGTAGCTGAGGACCCGGATGACGGCGGAACCGTCGGGTTCGGTACGTGAGTTGGGGAGCGGCTGGAGCGACGTTGCCATGTGGATCAATCTACGCCGCGCGCATCGGGGTGCGGCACCTTACGGCTCGGGGCGCGAGGTACGTGGGCGACCGCCGGTGGTACGTGGCTTGTCGCGCAGTTCCCCGCGCCCCTTCGGAGACGTCCGAGCTCCGTACGTCTACATGATCGGGTCGGGCTCCCGGGCCAGGTCCGCCGCGCCGACCAGGCCGGCCTTGTTGCCGAGCTGGGCGGCGATCACGTCGGCGACCGGGCGCCAGTTGCCGCCGACCAGCCACCGCTTGTAGGACTTGCGGATCGGGTCGAGGACCAGGTCGCCCTCGTCGGAGAGGCCGCCGCCGACGATGAAGGCCGACGGGTCGAACAGGGAGGCCAGGTCGGCGAGGCCGGCACCGGCCCAGCGGGCCAGCTCGCGGTAGGAGTCGACGGCGACCGGGCAGCCCTGGCGGGCGGCGACGGAGATGTGCTTGCCCTCGATGCCGTCGGGCGTGCCGTCGCCGAGCGCGAGCAGCACCTCGGCGCGCTCGGGAGTGGCGTTGGCGCGCTGCTTGGCGTAGCGCACGAGGGCCCGGCCGGAGGCGTACTGCTCCCAGCAGCCCTGGGAGCCGCAGCCGCACAGCAGGCCGTCCGGCACCATGCGGATGTGGCCGAACTCGGCGGCCACGCCGAAGTGGCCGCGGCGCAGCTTGTTGCCGATGATGATGCCGCCGCCGAGACCGGTGCCGAGGGTGATGCAGATGACGTTGCGGTGGCCCTTGCCGCCACCGAACTTGTACTCGCCCCAGGCGGCGGCGTTGGCGTCGTTCTCCACGACGACCGGGAGGCCGACGCGGGCCTCGACCTTCTCCTCGAGCGGCTCCTGGCGCCAGTCGATGTTGGGCGCGAAGTAGACCGTGGAGCGCTGGCGGTTGACGTATCCGGCGGCGCCGATGCCGACGCCGACGATCTCGTGCCCCACACGCGCGCCCTCCACCGCGGAGGCGATGGCGTCCACGATGGCCTCGGGCGTGCCCGGGGTCGGCACCTTGTGGGTCGAGAGGATGTTGCCTTCCTCGTCGACCACGCCCGCCGCGATCTTCGTGCCGCCGATATCGACGCCGATGGTGAGTCCCATGAATCCCTCAGTTTCGGTCGAGCCCCGCTATGGCCAACCGTACCCGAGGGCGGTGTCAGTCCAAGTCGATGCGCTGGCCCGGGCCGGTGCCCTCGTCGCCGTCGTCGCGTCCGGTGCCGCTTCCGTCGTCGCGCGGCTCGTCGCGGGGGCCCGGGCGCGCGTCGTCCGCGGAGGCCCCGGCGGTCCAGCGGCGCTCCTGGTTCTGGACGGCGGAGCGGTAGGCGGCGAGGAGTTCACCGCCGGCGGCCGCGAGGTGGTCGAAGACGTCCGGGTTGCGCTCGAGGACCGGTTCGACGGCGGCCTTGGCCTGCTGGACGACCTGGCGGACCACCTGCTGGGCGGCCGGTCCGGCGACCTGGCCGAGCAGCGGGGCCTGGAGGCCGGACAGCTTGTCCGCGACGGTGTCGACCAGCCTGCGCAGCTCCTCGGCGGCCGATCCGGGCGGCGGCCCGTACTCGGCCCGGCGGCGGGCCTTCTCCGCCTCCAGGTCCTCGGCGCACGCCGTCGCCCAGGCGTCGGCGTCGGCCGGTCGCGTTGCGTCGGCCCCGTCGGCCTCGTCGGGGCGGGGGGCCTCGGACGGGGGGAGCTCTTCGCTCATGACGGACTCCTGACTACGGTTCGTCCCTACGACGTTACCCGAACGGGTGCGGCGCGTTCAGCGGCTCCGCGGCCACAGCTTCGGGTCCGGCGCGAACCGGACGGCGAGCGTGCCCTCCCGCAGGGCGGCCCCGTCGACCGTGCAGCGGCGCAGCGCGGACGGCAGCGGGACGATCCGGCGGAACGGCCCGGCGGTGACGACCAGTTCGTCACCGCGGCGGATCAGGTCCAGTTCGTCGCGTATGGCGCCGGGCAGCGGGATGTGCCAGACCAGCACGCCGTCCTCGGCCAGCCGGTCGGTGACGGGCCACTCGACCGGGGAGGGGTCCGGGTTGACGCCCGGCACGTCGAGCGCCGCGAGGTCGTCCGTGCCGCGCGGGTCGCGTCCGAGGTGGGCGACGGTACGGACGTCGTGCGTGCCCTGCCACTCCTCCAGCGCCTTGCGCTGCTGGGTGAGGGGACCGGTGAGCCAACTGTCCGCCGGGGTGTCCTCGGACAGGACGCGGTTGGCGACCAGCAGGTCGGTGCGCAGGCCGCGCAGGGCGAGACCGAGGGCGGCGGAGCGGACGGCGTCGGCCCCGGCCGGGCCCGGCTCGGCGACCAGCCGGACGACGGTGTTCCGGTCGGCGAGGACGGCCTCGGCGGCGGCGAGTTCCAGGTCCCAGCGGGCGGCGGCCTCGTACAGCGCCTCGGCGGGCATGGGGACGCCGGCGAGGCGGCCGAGAACGGGGCGCAGGGCGCGGGCCGCCTGGCGCTCGGGCGGCAGGAGACGGCGCAGGTAGCGGCGCAGTTCCTCCGGGAGGGCGAGCAGCGCGAGGGCACGGGGTGCGGGCGGGAGGTCGACGACGAGGAGATCGTGCTGGTCAGGACCCTCGGCCAGGGCGGCGTCGCGCAGGGCGCGCAGCAGGGCGAGTTCGTCCGCGCCGGGCAGCGGGGTGGCTTCCTCCGGGTCGAGGCGGCCGGCGCCGAGCAGGTCGAGCGCGGAGGCGGCGCGGTCCTGGAGGGCGGCGAGGCCGGTGCGGAAACCCTGCGCGGCGTCGGGCCGCCAGGCGGTGAGGCGGGGCTCGACGGTGATCGGTGCGGGACCCGTGGCCGTCCCGAGCACGGCGCCGAGGGTGTCGTCGCGGTCGGCGCCGAGGAGGAGGGTGCGGGTGCCCTGCCGGGCGGCGGCGAGCGCGGTGGCGGCGGCGACGGTGGTACGGCCGCTGCCGCCGGGGCCCGTGATCAGGAGGGTGCGCATGAGGCTGAACGGTACCTGCGTGCGCGGGCGGCAAGGCGCGGGCGATTCTCCGGGCGCGGTTCTCCCGGGGCGGGGGCCCGGCGCAGAGGCCCGACGCCGTTGGGTGCCGGTACGCAAGCCCGACGCGGAAGCCCGGCGCGGAAGCCCGACGCCGTTGGGTGCCGGTACGCAAGCCCGACGCGGAAGCCCGACGCGGAAGCCCGACGCCGTTGGGTGCCGGTACGCAAGCCCGACGCGGAAGCCCGACGCGGAAGCCCGACGCCGTTGGGTGCCGGTACGCAAGCCCGACGCGGAAGCCCGACGCGGAAGCCCGACGCCGTTGGGTGCCGGTACGCAAGCCCGACGCGGAAGCCCGACGCCGTTGGGTGCCGGTACGCAAGCCCGACGCCGCCGGATACCAGCGCGCAAACCCGACGCGGAAGCCCGACGCCGCCGGATACCGGTGCTCTGGCGCACCGCGCGGCGTGACGTCGCCCGGCGCCGCGGGGTGCCTGCCCGGAAGGGAGGCCCGGCGCCCTCCCGTGCCGCCCGAGCAGCACGACTGCCCACGGCCGCGGCGGGGAGGGGGAGCTGCTTCCGCCCCCGGCTACGGGGCGGGAACGCTACTTCGGCCCCGACTCCACTCGCTTCTTCAGCCCCGCCAGTGCCCGGTCGATGATGACCTTCTCGGCCTTGCGCTTGATCATGCCGAGCATCGGGATCTTGACGTCGACCGTGAGCCGGTAGGTGACCTCCGTGCCCGTGCCCGCCGGCCGGAGCAGGTAGGAGCCGTCCAGGGAACGCAGCATCTGGGACTTCACCAGCGTCCAGGACACCTCGTGCCCGCCCGTCCAGGTGTACCCCAGTGTCTGGTCGTCCTTGATCGCCCCGGCGTCCATGACGAGCCGGACCTGTTCGGCACGCCCCTGCGCGTCGGTCGCGAGGACCTCGGCCTCCTTCACCTCGCCGGTCCAGTCCGGGTAGCGGGCGAAGTCGGCGATCACCGCCATGACGTCGGCCGGTGCCGCCTCGATGGTGATGCTCGAGCTGGTGTGTTCCGCCATCGCCGTGGCTCCTCCAGATGCGGGCCGGTACTGAGGTCGTCGTGCGCCCGTGGCGCGCACGTGTGTGCCGCGTGAAGGCTATCGCGCACGGGCGGGGCGTACGTCACCACCTGCCCGCGCAGGTCCGGCGGCGGACGATCACCACTCCAGCGCCCACGGCCGCCCCGTCGACGCGAAGTGCCCTACGTTCACGCACTCGGTCGCCCCGATCCGCATCCGCCGCACCAGCGGCTGGTGCACGTGCCCGAACAGGGCGTAGCGGGGACGCGTGCGGCGGATCGCGTCCAGCAGCGCGCGGCTGCCCCGCTCGAAGCGCCGCGCCACCGTGTCGTAGACCAGCTCCGGGACCTCCGGCGGGATGTGCGTGCACAGCACGTCCACCTCGCCGACGGCCTCGATCTTCGCGGCGTACTCCTCGTCACCGATCTCGTACGGCGTGCGCATCGGCGTGCGCAGGCCGCCGCCGACGAAGCCGAAGACCCGGCCGCCGATCTCCACCCGCTCGCCGTCGAGGACCGTGGTGCCGGGCCCGGCGTACTCGCGCCACAGGGGCGGCATGTCGACGTTGCCGTAGGTGGCGTACGTCGGGGTGGGAAAGGCGGCGAACATCTCGGCGTACTGCTTGCGCACCGCGCCCTCGATCAACGCCGCCCGGTCCCCGCCGGCCTCCGCCCACAGCCGGGCCCCGAACTCCCGTGCCTCCGCGAAGCGGCGGGCGGTGCGCAGCTCGACGATGCGGTCGGCGTTCGCGGCGCCGAACAGGTCGGGGAAGATGCCGCGCGTGTGGTCGGCGTAGTCGAGGAAGAGGACCAGGTCCCCGAGGCAGACCAGGGCGTCGGCGCCCTCGCCGGCCCTGACCAGGTCGCGGGCGTTGCCATGGACGTCGCTGATCACATGGACGCGCGTCCTCTTGTTACCGGGCGGTGTGGGTGCCATGGCGATCAAGCGTAAGCAGCGCGCGCCTCAGGTGAACAGCGGCGGCCGGACCTGCGGTTACTGGCTGGTCGGTTGATCCGTCGACTACTGTGCGCAAAGGAAACCCCATCCGTGTGACGCAGCGAACATCTCGCGGGGACCCCCTGTCGGAGAAGGCATACCGGCGGGTAACGTCCGGGCAGTCCAGTCGTGCTCTGGATTTCAACATGTGAATCGTCATGTGCTTCCGACATGTGATCGGCATGTGATGTCCGAGCACTTGCCCGAGCCTTGGACCGCACCGTCGCATCGCACAACGTCGTGGCGCCGGCGCCTTATGAGGAGCAGCAGTCTTGCGCGAGTTCAGCCTTCCGGCTTTGTACGAGGTCCCTGCGGACGGAAATCTGACCGACATCGTCCGCAGAAACGCCGCGCAGCACCCGGACGTCGCCGTCATCTCCCGCAAGGTGGCCGGCGCGTGGCAGGACGTGACCGCCCGCGACTTCCTCACCGAGGTGCGGGCCGCCGCCAAGGGCCTGATCGCCTCCGGCGTCCAGCCGGGCGACCGGGTCGGCCTGATGTCCCGCACGCGCTACGAGTGGACGCTGCTGGACTTCGCGATCTGGTGCGCGGGCGCGATCACCGTGCCGGTGTACGAGACCAGCTCGCCGGAGCAGGTGCGGTGGATCCTCAGCGACTCGGGTGCCACGGCGTGCGTCGTGGAGTCGGCCGGGCACGCCGCCGCGGTCGAGTCGGTGCGCGAGCGGTTGCCCGCCCTCAAGCACGTCTGGCAGATCGACGCGGGGGCCGTGGAGGAACTGGGGCGGCTGGGCCAGGACGTCACGGACCGCACCGTCGAGGAGCGCGGCTCGATCGCGAAGGCCGACGATCCGGCGACCATCGTCTACACCTCCGGCACCACCGGCCGGCCCAAGGGCTGTGTGCTCACCCACCGCAGCTTCTTCGCCGAGTGCGGCAACGTCGTCGAGCGGCTGCGCCCGCTGTTCCGCACGGGCGAGTGCTCCGTCCTCCTCTTCCTCCCCCTCGCGCACGTCTTCGGGCGCCTGGTGCAGGTCGCGCCGATGATCGCGCCGATCAAGCTGGGCTGCGTCCCCGACATCAAGAACCTCACCGACGAGCTGGCCGCGTTCCGGCCCACGCTGATCCTCGGCGTGCCGCGCGTCTTCGAGAAGGTCTACAACTCGGCGCGCGCCAAGGCGCAGGCCGACGGCAAGGGCGGGATCTTCGACAAGGCCGCCGACACGGCGATCGCGTACAGCAAGGCCCTGGACACCCCGTCGGGCCCGTCCGTCGGCCTGAAGATCAAGCACAAGGTCTTCGACAAGCTCGTCTACGGCAAGCTCCGCACGGTCCTCGGCGGACGCGGCGAGTACGCCATCTCCGGCGGCGCCCCGCTCGGCGAACGCCTCGGTCACTTCTTCCGCGGCATCGGCTTCACGGTCCTGGAGGGCTACGGCCTGACCGAGTCCTGCGCGGCCACCGCCTTCAACCCCTGGGACCGGCAGAAGATCGGCACGGTCGGCCAGCCGCTGCCCGGCTCCGTGGTGCGCATCGCGGACGACGGCGAGGTGCTGCTGCACGGCGAGCACCTGTTCAAGGAGTACTGGAACAACCCGGACGCGACCGCCGAGGCGCTGGCCGACGGCTGGTTCCACACCGGCGACATCGGCACCCTCGACGAGGACGGCTATCTGCGGATCACCGGCCGCAAGAAGGAGATCATCGTCACCGCCGGCGGCAAGAACGTCGCCCCGGCCGTGATCGAGGACCGCATCCGCGCGCACGCGCTGGTCGCGGAGTGCATGGTGGTCGGCGACGGGCGCCCGTTCGTGGGCGCGCTGGTCACCATCGACGAGGAGTTCCTCGGCCGCTGGTGCGCGGACCACGGCAAGCCGGCCGGTTCGACGGCGGCGTCGCTGCGGGACGATCCGGATCTGCTCGCCGCGGTCCAGTCGGCGATCGACGACGGCAACTCGGCGGTCTCCAAGGCGGAGTCGGTGCGGAAGTTCCGTGTGCTGTCGGCGCAGTTCACGGAGGACTCGGGGCATCTGACGCCGTCGCTGAAGCTGAAGCGGAACGTGGTGGCGAAGGACTACGTGGACGAGATCGAGGCGATCTACGCGAAGTAGCCGGCGGGGAGCGCCCGTTGGGGTGCCCCTTCGTCGCCGTTGGCGGGTGCGGGTTCGTTGTGGTTTCGCGCGCGGTTCCCCGCGCCCCTGGCGGCATGAGGCGACCCGCGTCCCCGGACGCCCCGCGCTACAGCAACGCCTTCAGGTGCTCCGCCAGTAGGTCCCAGCGCCACTTCTCCTCGACCCAGGCCCGGCCCCGCTCCCCCATCCGGTGGCGCAGCCCGGCGTCGCCGAGGAGGGTGACGACGCGGTCGGCCACCTGCTCCTCGGAGTCACCCCGCACCACCCAGCCGGTCTCACCGTCGAGTACGGCGTCGGGGGCGCCGCCGGAGTCGCCGGCGACGACGGGCAGGCCGGTCGCGGAGGCCTCCAGGTAGACGATGCCGAGGCCCTCGACGTCCAGCCCGCCCCGGCGGGTACGGCACGGCATCGCGAAGACGTCGCCGGCGCCGTAGTGCGCGGGCAGCTCGGACCAGGGGACGGCGCCGGTGAAGTGCACGGAGGCGGCGACGCCGGTCTCGGCGGCGAGGCGGCGCAGGTCCTTCTCGTAGGGGCCGCCGCCGACGATCAGCAGTACGGCGTCGGGCTCGGCGGCGAGGACGCGGGGCATCGCCCGGATCAGCGTGTCCTGGCCCTTGCGCGGCACCAGCCGCGAGACGCACGTCACGACCGGCCGCTCGGTCAGTCCGAGCCGGGCCCGCACCTCGTCGCCGCCGCTGCCCGGATGGAAGGTCTTCTCGTCCACGCCCGGCGGCAACCGCGTCATCCGCGCGGCGGCCCCGGGGGTGAGCGCGCCCGCGATCCGCGAGCGCGTGTACTCCCCGAGGTAGGTGATCGTGTCCGTCGACTCCCCGATCCGGCGCAGCAGTTGCCGGGCCGCGGGCAACTGGGCCCACCCGGCCTCGTGGCCGTGGGTGGTGGCGACGATCCGCTCGGCCCCCGCCCTCCGCAGCGCCGGCGCCATCAGGCCGAGGGGCGCCGCCGCCCCGAACCACACCGACGCGCACCCGTGCTCACGCAGCAGCCCGACGGCCCGCCGGGTCGCGCCCGGCGTCGGCAGCAGCATCGTCGTACGGTCCCGTACGACGGTGAAGGGCTGCTCGGCGTCGAAGGCCTCGGTGGCCTCGATGCCCTCCCGGCTCCGCTTCCAGGTGGAGGCGTAGACGACGAGCCGCTCCGGGTCCAGCCGTAGCGCCATGTTGTGCAGGAAGGCCTGGATGCCGCCCGGGCGGGGCGGAAAGTCGTTCGTCACGATCAAGGTCTTGCGCACGCCGCCGACCCTACCGAACCCGCCGCGCGGGGCGTGGGCCGGCCGCGTCCGGTGGCAGACGCCCAGGTGTCCGGGTCATCATGGCCGCGAAGCACGGCACGCGGACGGGCAGGGAGCACGTGGAGACGACGGACGCGAGGCGGCCCGCGGCGCGGCTGCTGACGGCCTGGGGCGCCACGCGGCTGGTGCTGCTGCTGTTCGTGCTCAAGGTGCTGGTCTTCCCCGGTCCGGACGTCACCGGCGACGTGTCCGTGATCTACCGGGACTGGTACGACGTCCTGCGCACCGGAACGTTTCCGCTGGACGACACCACCTGGCAGTACCCGCCCGCGGCGGCCTTCGCGATCCTCTCCCCCGCGCTGCTGCCCTTCCTGGAGTACGCGACGGCCTTCTTCGTCCTGGCCTGTGCCGCGGACCTGGCCGTCCTCGCGCTGCTGTGGCGCGCGGGCCGGGGTTCCGGCCGCTCGCCGCGCGGCGCGTGGGTGTGGGTGGCGGGCGTACCGCTGCTCGGCCCGACGGTGTACGCCCGCTACGACGTGATGGTCGCCGCCGTGGCGGTAGCGGCGCTGCTCGCCGCCGGCCGGCATCCGCGCGTCGCGGGAGCCCTGGCCGCGCTCGGGGCGCTGCTGAAGGTGTGGCCGGCGCTGGTGCTCCTCGGGATGCGCGGACGGGCGCCGTGGGCCGCCGCGGCCCTGAGCGGGGCCGGGCTGGCGGCGCTGTTCGCCGCGACGATGCCGGGCGCGTTCGCCTTCCTGACGTTCCAGCGCGAGAGGGGCACCGAGGTGGAGTCGCTGGGCTCGCTGGTCTTCCACGTCGCCCGGCACTTCGGCTGGAACGGCGAGGTGCTGCTCAACTACGGCTCGGTCGAGTTCCTCGGCCCGTACGTGGGCGCGGTGAGCACGGTCGCCCTCGTGCTGACCGCCCTGGCGTTCGGCTGGCTGCTGCTGTGGCGGCTGGCGGCCTCGCGCTTCGCGGCGCACACGGCGGCGGACGCGGCCTTCGCGGCGGTGCTGATGTTCACGGTCACCAGCCGGGTGATCAGCCCGCAGTACATGGTGTGGCTGATCGGCCTCGCCGCGGTCTGCCGGTGCTTCCGGGCGAGCCGTATGCGGGTGCCGGTCGCCCTGGTGCTGGCGGCGAGCCTGGTGACGGTGCTGGAGTTCCCGGTCTACTTCGCCGAGGTCGTCGCGAGCGATCCGCTCGGCGTCGCGCTGCTGTTCGTCCGCAACGGCCTGCTGGTCGCCGCGGCGCTCCTCGCGGCCCGCGCCCTGTGGCGCGACACGGTGCCGCGCGGGACACCCGCGCTGTCGCCGCCGCCCCGCACCGCCCACGCCGACGAGGCACCGGCCCCGTCCTGACCCCCGCCCGCCTCGGCCTCCAGCGCCACGGCCGCGGCCGCCCGCCTCGGCCACCCACGCCACACCCGCCCGCCTCGGCCTCCAGCGCACGCCCGCCCTTCCTCGACGGACCGGCGCGAGCGCCGACGCGGCCCGCGGCCACCGCGCGCCCCACCGCCTCAGTCGAACTCCGCCCGCAGATACTCCCGCCACCGTGCCGTGAACTCCCGCGGCGTCGTCCCGAGCACCTCGTCCATCGCGTCCTCGACCGCGCCCGCGCGCTCCTCGTGCGCGCCCACGGCGCGGTAGAAGCCGTCCAGGCGGTCCTCGCCCCACTGGTCGGCGATCATGCGGCAGGCCAGCCAGCCGCCCTCGTAGGCGCGGGCCAGTCGGTCCGCGTCGGCGGTGAAGCCGAAGTCCTCGTCCGTGGGGAGGTTCGCGGGCACGCGGCCCCCGGAGACCGCGCCGGCCGTCTCGGGGGCCACCTGGCCGGGGGCCCGGCCGCTGTCGCGGTAACCGACCCAGTCGGCGTAGCCCTCGGACAGCCACAGCGGGGTGGCGGCGGTGGTGTCGGCGCGGGTGGCGACGTGGGTGGTCTCGTGGGTGAGCACGACCTGCTTGCCGAGGGTGCCGAGCAGCCCGTACGCGTCGGGGTTGACGATGATCCGGTCCGCCGGGGCCTGCTCCCGGCCGCCGGTCTCGCCGGTGGTGACCGCGGCGATGCCCCGGTAGGACGAGGCGGGGGAACCGAGCAGGCCGGCCATCCCCTCCAGCGACTTCGGGACGAGTACGACGACGCTGCGGGCCCACTGCCCCTCCCAGGCGTCCGACACGGCCGGCACCGCCCGGTCGGCCAGGTCCGCGTAGCCGCGCAGCGCCCCGGTGGACTGCCCGACGCCGAGCACGAGGCTGTGCGTACCCCTAACAACCCTGACCGCGCCCTGGTCCCAAGGCTGCGGGCCGGACTGCCGCGCGGGCCGGTCGGAGTCGACGGACCAGCGCCCGTCCGCTCCGTCCCGGCTCAGCCGCACGGTGCGGCCGGCGGTGACGGGGCCCCGGTCGTGACCGTCGAGGCGGTAGCGCAGCTCGACGTCGGCGGTGGCGGTGTCGCCGGTGCGGTCCACGCCGGTCACGCGGTACGACCACGCGGCCAGCGGCACCTCGCTCAGGTTGTCGAAGCCGGCCCCGCCGCCCGTGCGCGCGTAGGCGGCCCGGTCGTGGTCGAGGACGGCGGCCGCCCGCCGGTCCAGTACCCGCTGCACCTCGGCCCGCACGGGGTCGGCGGCGGTCCGGCCGCCGCAGGCCACGAGGGAGACGAGCAGCAGGCACAGCGCCACCACCGAGGAACCCGACACCCGCCTTCGACCGGCCACCTTCCCGATCGTACGGGCGGCGGGCCGAAGGCGGCAGCGGGCGAAGGGGCCCGAACGGCCGCGAAGGTCAGACCCGGGTGACCGAGGAGACCGGCATCATACCGACCGGGTCGTAGCGCACGGGGGCGCCGGGGTAGGGGGCGTGGATCACCTGGCCGTCGCCGACGTACATGCCGATGTGGCTGGCGTCGTCCCGGTAGGCCACCAGGTCGCCGGGCCGCGCCTGGGCCAGGGGCACCCGCTGCCCGGCGCCGGACTGCGCCTGCGAGGTGCGCGGCAGACCGACCCCGGCCTGTGCGTACGACCACTGGGTCAGGCCCGAGCAGTCGAAGCCGGTGGGCCCGTTGGCGCCCCAGACGTACGGCTTGCCGAGGGCGGAGCGGGCGGCGGCGACGGCGGCCGCCGCGCGGCCGGAGACGGGTCCGGCCGCGCCCGGGACGGGCAGGTCCGAGCGGCCGGAGCGGGAGCCGCGGTCATAGGCGGCGCGTTCGCCGTCCGGAAGGGAGTTGAGCAGCTCGCGGGCCTTGGCGAGCTTCCGTTCCACGGTCTTCTTGTGGGCGGCGACGGCCTTGCGGCCCTTCTCCAGTTCGGCGAGTTTCCGGCCGGCCTCGGCGCGGTCCTGGGCGAGGTCGCGCAGGGCGCCCTGGAGCTCCCTCAGCTCACCGGCCTGGTGGGTGGTGATCCGGTCGAGCACGGAGGCCTTGTCCAGGTAGTCGTCCGGGTCGGCGGCGAGCAGCAGCGCCAGCGACGGGTCGATGCCGCCGGAGCGGTACTGGGCGCCGGCCAGCGAACCGAGCGCGTCCCGCATGGTGTTGACCCGCTCCTGCTGCCGGGCGATCGCGTCGCGCGCGGTGCCGACCTCCGCACGCAGGGCGTCGGTGCGCGCGTCGGCCTTGTTGTAGGCCTCGGTCGCCTGCTCCGCCTCCGCGTAGAGGCGGTCCACCTCCGCCCGCCGGTCGTCCTGCGGGGCGGCCGTGGCCGGTACGGCGCCCAGCACTGCGGCGGCGACGGAGAGCAGGCCGACGGCGGCGGTGGCGCCGCGGTCGAACCCGGTTGCTGCATGGCGGCGATGGGACCCCACGGGAAGCCGCACTCCTTCCGCTGGCGGACAGGGAAACGCGGCAGACAGTAACCCCGTGGCGGCGCACCGGCCAACGACCTGAAGGGGGCGCGCAGCACGGCGCCCCGCCGCTGACGCAGGTCACCGGCGGGGCGGGGGCTCAAACCGCCCTGCCGTGATTCGCCCGAACGGGCGGCACGGCGAGGGCGGCTGAAGGGTTCGCGAGGGGCGTCGGGTCAGACGCGCACGCCGAACATGAACGGGCCGCCGATGGTGCTCATCGACTCGTAGCGGACGACCGTGCCGGTGCGCGGCGCGTGCAGGACCTGGCCGTTGCCGGCGTAGAGGCCGACGTGGTGCAGGTCGTTGAAGAAGAAGACCAGGTCGCCGACCTGCAACTGGCTCATCGAGGAGATGCGGGTGCCCGCGCCGGTCTGCGCCTCGGAGGTGCGCGGGATGCCGACGCCGGCCTGGGCGTAGGCCCAGGACGTCAGGCCCGAGCAGTCGAAGGAGGACGGGCCGGTGGCGCCGTAGACGTACGGCGTGCCTATCTTGCTCTGGGCGGCCGCGAAGGCGGCGGCGGCCCGGCCGGAGGCGGGGGTGGACTTGCCCGACAGGACCTGGCGCTCGCTGCTGCGGGTGGAGCGCTGCTCCTCCTTCTGGAGGGCGGCCTTCTCCTGCGCGGTGAGCGTGTTGAGCAGCTTCTGCGCGGAGGAGAGCTTGCCCTGGACTTCCTTCTTCTTCTTGCCCAGCTCGGTGCGGGTGGAGGCGAGGTCCTCGAGCTTCTCGGTGGCCTCGGAACGCTGCTGGGCGAGGTCGCGCTGCTTGTCCTGGATCTTCTTCAGCGCCTCGACCTGCTGACCGCTGAGCTGGTCGAGGGTGGAGGCCTTGTCCAGGTAGTCGTCCGGGTCGGCCGAGAGGAAGAGCTGGAGGGAGGGGTCGATGCCGCCGGAGCGGTACTGGGCGCTGGCCATCGAACCGAGGCCGTCGCGCAGCTCGTTGAGCTCCTCCTGGCCGCGGGCGACGTTGTCCTGGATCGTGGAGATCTCCTTCTGGAGCTTCTCCTGCTTCTCCTTGGCGCCGTTGTACTTCTCGGTGGCCTGCTCGGCCTCTTCGTACAGCTTGTCGACCTTGGCCTTGACCTCGTCCTTGCTCGGCTTCTCGCTCGGGGCGGCGTTGGCGGCCTGCGAGCTGAGAGCGACAGCGGCGGCGGCAGCGGTGGTGAGCACGGTCACGCGCGTGCGGCTCGGCTGCTTGGGACGACGGTGGGACGCCACGGAGACGAGCTCCTTCTTGAGAGGGATCACCCGTGCGAGGGTTCGATGGCTGACCCTAGTGACCCACTCGTGATCAGTTCAAATCCTCAGCCGAAAAATCCCGGTTACGCACCGCATTCTTTGCCGCAACTCACCTGCAGTAACCCCCACTTGACGCTACGTTGCGTGACGGTTCCGTCAATTCGGGCATAGGTCGCCTACGTTGCGGTTGACACGAAAGTGAAGCAGGGGGCTAGGAAAGCCGCTTGAGGAGCACCGCGGACGCCACCGGCCTGGCGCCCGCCCGGGCCACGCCGTCGGCGACCTCGCGGTCGGTGGAGACGACGATGACCGGCCGGCCCGGCGGCTCGGCCCGCACCAGTTGGCGGATCAGCTCGTCGGCCGTGACCCCGGGCTTGGAGAACAGCACCCGCACCCCGCGCGGCGGCGCGAGCAGCACCGGCGCCACCAGCTCGGCCCCGTCGAAGACGCAGGTCATCTCGGCGCCGGTCTGCGCGGCGAGCTGGGAGAGCTGGCCGAGCAGCCGCAGCCGCTGCTTCTCCAGCGGCATCTGCGGATAGCCGGTCTTGGTGACGTTGTAGCCGTCGACGACCAGGTGCGCCTGGGGCAGCGCGAGCAACTGGTCGAGGATGGCGGGGTCGTTGTCGGACAGGGCGCGGGCGGCGATGTCCTTGGGCGTCATCCGGCCGGGTTCCACCGCGTCCACCGTCTCCGCGGGCCGCACCGACACCGGGGGCAGCGCGAGCTCCCGGCGCAGCCCCTGCGTCGCGTCCAGCAGGGTGTCCAGCAGCAGCCGCACCCGCATGTCCTCGACGCTGCGCCCCTCCCGGGCCGCCTTGCGGGTGGCCTCCAGGGCCGCCTCCGCCTCCCCGAGCCGGGTCTTGAGCCGCCGGGTCTCGCTCTCGGCGGCGGACACCTGGGCGTGCCCCTCGGCGCGGACGGCGTCCATCTCCGCTCGCATCTTGCGCAGCGCCGCCTCGCCGCGCTTGACGTCGCTGAGGGCCGAGCGCAGCTTGCGGTGCAGCGCATCGGCCTCCTTCTTCGCCGCGTCCAGCTCGGCACGCAGCCGCTCGGTCTCGGACCTGGTGTGCTCCCGGGCCCGGGCCAGCTCCTCGTGCAGCCGCTCCAGCTCCGCGCGGCCCTCCTCGTCGGCACGCTCGGCGTCCGCGCGCTGCACCTCCTCGCCGGCGGCGGTCACCAGCTTCACCCAGCCGTGCGGCCGCAGCACATAGGCGGCGGCCGCCACGTCGAGGGGGTCCGCGGCCGGGGGCGGGGAGCCGGCGTCCAGGGCCCCGGCCAGTTCCGGCTGGGCCTCCCTGAACGCCTCACCGATGCGCTGGCGGAACAGGGGGTCGGTCTCGACGGCGGCGGCCATGGCGTTGCCGGCGAACTTGGCCCTGCGGTTCGGGGCGAACCGGGCGTACTGTCTGAGCTGCGCCGGCAGTTCACCGAGGGTGAGTCCACCGAAGCCGTCGGACACGATCTGCACGACCCTGCGGCGCACACCGTCGGGCAGCGGCCGGTCGAGCACCTCAGCGGCGCCGTCGCCCGGCCCCCCGCCGTGTGTCTCCACCATCCGTCACCCCAATGCCTCTGCGTGACCCCGCGCGGGATCACCTCATGCGGGGCCGCTCCGGTCAGGAGGCGGCACCCGGCCTGTCCACGAGTTCCACCTGGTCCACGGCGTTGCACCAGCGGCACCGCACCGACTCGATGGTCTCACTGAGTACCTCGCGCTCCTCGACGTTCGGCTCACCGGCCAGATCGAGGTGCACGTACTCGACGACCTTCGAGGCCCGGGTCACGTCGAAGCGGGTGAGGTTGCCGCAGAGGGTGCAGCGCCACCGCGTCGTGTCGGTCGGCAGGGGAACCGTCATCGTGGCTGTTCGCTCTCTTCCGGTGTCGGCCGCGCCGGGCTCCCCCGGCGCGTTTGGCTCGTAACCCTACGGCCTGGCGGGTACCCGACGCCCGCGTGTCCACGGCGGCGAGGCGGTCCGGGCGGTTGCGTCCCGTTACGTCATGCTCTGTGTCCATGATCCGCAACTGGAGCACGGCGGCCCTCAGGACGGTCAGGACACCCGGCACGCCCCGTACGACCCGGGGCCGGTCCGCGCCGGTGACGTACGGGCTGATCGTCCTGTGCTGCCTGCTCTTCCTGATCAGCCCGGCGGCGGGCCTGAATCCGGTGTACGGCACCGGGGAGGAACTGCTCGCGGCGCAGCGCGCGTACTTCCGGCGCTGGGGCGTAATCCCCGCAGAACTGTTCGAGGACTCCCCCGGGTCCGCCCTCACCCCCGCCACGGCGCTGTTCGTCCACGGGAGCTGGGTGCACCTGCTGGGCAACATGCTCTTCCTCTACGTCTTCGGCGCGATGACCGAGGAACGGATGGGCCGGCTCCAGTTCGCCCTGTTCTACCTCGGCTGCGGCTACCTGGCCCTGCTCGGCTACGCGGGGGCCAACGCCCACTCCCCGCAGTCCCTGGTCGGCGCCTCGGGGGCGATCTCCGCGACCCTCGGCGCCTTCCTCTTCCTCTTCCCGCACGCCCGGGTGACCAGCCTCCTGCCCTTCCTCTTCTTCCTGCCGCTGCGCTTCCCGGCCTGGGTCGTCCTGCCCTTCTGGGCCGCTCTCCAGTGGACGGCGGCGGGGCGGGCCGGCGACGGGCCGGGAGTGGCGTACCTCGCGCACCTGGTCGGCTTCGGGCTGGGCTTCGTCTTCGCCTGGGTGCGGTTCGGGCGTACGACTAGAGTGAAGAGCGTTCCAGTGACGGCCCCCGAGGGAGAGAAACAGCCGTGATCAGCGCGATCGTCCTCATCAAGACCAGCGTGGACCGGATCCCCGAGATCGCGGAGCAGATCGCCGCGCTGGAGAACGTCAGCGAGGTCTTCTCCGTCACCGGCACCTACGACCTGATCGCCATGGTGCGGGTGAACGAGCACGAGGACCTGGCAGAGGTCATCCCCGGCCGGATCAGCAAGATCCCGGGCGTGGAGGGCACGGACACGCACGTGGCGTTCCGGACGTACTCGCAGCACGACCTGGAGGCGGCGTTCGCCATCGGGCTCGACAACTGAGCCCGCGACCCGGTCCCCGTACCTGATGAAGAGTTCTTCATCGCGGACTCATCCGGGACGACGGGTACCGGGCGCAGGATCAAGGACATGGTCTTCTCTCGCCGGATGGCGGCCCTGGCGGCCGTCGTCCTGATCCCGCTCGGCATCGCCGCGACCAGCTTCGCCCTCACCGACAGCCCGCAGGAACCCAAGGTTCCGGCCAAGGTGGAGCTGGAGAGCGGCTCCCCGACGCCGGCACCCACCTCCTCCTCGCCCGAGCCGACGCCCAGCGACCAGGTGGTGACCCGGCCACCGGTGACCGACAGCCCTCCGGATGACGACGATGACGACGACCGAGGCCAGGAGTCCGACGACGGAGCCTCCGGCGGGGGCGCCGACGACGGAGCCGGCGACGACGGCTGACCGCGAGCGCCGCCGGATCTCGGCCCGGGTCCGCATCCTCCTGTGGCTGCTGCTCGTGATGGCGGTCGCCCTCGCCTCGGTGGCCGCGACCACCCGCTCGATCCTGCTGCGCGACACCGACCAGCGGATCAACGGCCTGCTCGCGCAGGAAGCCGGCGAGTTCGCCAACTTCGAGGAGCAGGGCTTCGACCCGGAGACCGGCCGCCCGTTCACCGACCCGGGCCGGCTGCTGCGGGTCTTTTTGGAACGCCAGTACGCCGACCTGGACGAGGAACTGATCGGCCTGGTGGGCGAGAAGGGCAGCAAGCCCGCGCAGATCATCCAGCAGCGCGAGATCCCGGTCGCCCTGCCCCTGCACGAGGACGCGGACGCCAGGCGCCGCATCTACGCCTCGCCCGACTCCACCGGCACCCTGCACCGGCCCCAGGGCGACATCCGCTGGGCCAAGGTCACCGTCGCCCGGTACGGCGGCGAGCCGGCGGCCGCCTTCGTGGTCGCCTTCCACCCCGGGCGGGAACAGGCCCGCGCGAACGAGGTGTTCCGCGTCCTGCTCGCCATCTCCGGCGTCGCCCTGCTGATGACGACCGGCATCGCCTGGGTGGTCGCGGGCCGGATCCTCAAACCGGTGCGGCTGGTGCGCACCACGGCCGCGCAGCTCACCGAGCAGGACCTGACCCGGCGCATCCCGGTGCACGGACACGACGACGTGGCCGCGCTCGCCGAGACCTTCAACGCAATGCTCGACCGGCTGGAACGCGCCTTCGCCACCCAGCGCCGGTTCGTCGACGACGCGAGCCACGAACTGCGCACCCCGATCACCATCGTGCGCGGCCACCTGGAACTGATGGGCGACGACCCGGCGGAACGCGAGGAGACCGTCCGCCTCGTCACCGACGAGCTGGACCGGATGAGCCGCATCGTCGAGGACCTGCTGCTGCTCGCCAAGGCCGAACGCCCCGACTTCGTCACCCCCGAGCCGGTCCAGCTCGCCGAACTCACCGCCGACGTCTACGTCAAGGCCCGCACCCTCGGCGACCGGGACTGGGTGCTGGACGGGGTCGCCGACCGCGAGGCCCGGCTGGACCCTCAGCGCATCACCCAGGCCATGGTGCAGCTCGCGCAGAACGCCGTGCAGCACACCACCGCCGGCCAGACCATCCGCATAGGCTCCCGCGCCGACGACACCCGCGTCGAGCTCTACGTCGCCGACTCCGGACCCGGGGTCCAGCCGCAAGACGCCGAGGTCGTCTTCGAGCGCTTCCGGCGCGGCACGGCCCGGCGCGGGGTGCGCGGAACCGGCGCCGGACTCGGGCTGTCGATCGTCAAGGCGATCGCCGAGGGCCACGGCGGGCGGGTCGCCCTGCGCACCACCGAGGGCGGCGGCGCCACCTTCGTACTGACACTGGACTGATTCCGGAAGAGGCACGCCCATGAACCGCATCCTCATCGTCGAGGACGAGGAGCGCATCGCCTCCTTCGTCGAGAAGGGCCTGCGCGCCAACGGCTTCACCACCACCGCCGTGGCCGACGGCGACGCCGCCTACGAGTACGCCCTCACCGGCGGCTTCGACCTGGTCGTCCTGGACATCGGGCTGCCCGGCCGGGACGGCTTCACGGTCCTGCGCGAACTGCGCGAGTCCCGGGTGACGACCCCGGTGATCGTGCTGACCGCCCGGGACTCCGTACGGGACACGGTGGCCGGCCTGGAGGGCGGCGCGGACGACTGGATGACCAAGCCGTTCCGCTTCGAGGAACTGCTCGCCCGGGTACGGCTGCGGCTGCGGACGGCGGCCAGGGCACCGGAGGTGACGGTGCTGAGGTCCGGCGACCTCTCCCTCGACCTGCGCACCCGCCGGGCCCGTGCCGGGGAGCGGACCGTGGACCTGACGGCCCGTGAGTTCGTGCTGCTCGAACTGTTCCTGCGGCACCCGGGGCAGGTCCTGTCCCGGGAGCAGATCCTGTCCCACGTGTGGGGCTACGACTTCGACCCGGGCTCCAACATCGTGGACGTGTACGTGCGGGCGCTGCGCAAGAAGCTGGGGGCGCAGCGGGTGGAGACGGTACGGGGCATGGGGTACCGGCTGCCGGGCTGACGCACCCGGCCCACCGGCGGCCGGTCGGCCGCCGGGCTGACCGGCTTTTTGGTGAGGTTTCCTTCATGTCGGACTCATTGAGGGCTCACCGCCCGGGAGAACCCTCGATGACGTGACGTTGAACCTCCGCCTCGCGGCGGCCCTCTGCGTGGCGCTGTCCCTGTGCGCGCTGCTGGCGGTTCCCGCCAACTTCCCCGCCCTCAGTGGCGACGCGCGCCTCACCCTCGCCGTGTTCGCGCTGGCCACCTGCGCCTGGATCGGTACGCCGATCGACGACACCTACATCGCGCTGGGCGCCGGACTCGCGCTGACCGCGACCGGCGTCATCAGCAGCGACACCCTCTTCGGCACCCTCGGCGACGACACGGTGTGGCTGCTGATCTGCGCCTTCGTGCTGGCGGCGGCGGTGGCCCGGACCGGGCTGGCCGGGCGGGCGGCGGCGTTCCTGGTCGGCGGGGCGCGCAGCGTACGGCAGTTGGTGCACCTGACGACGGCCGCGCTGGTCGTGACGGCGTTCGCGGTGCCGGCCACCTCGGGCCGGGCGGCGCTCGCGCTGCCGGTGTTCCTCGCCCTCGCCAAGGCCCTCGCCGACCGGAAGCGACTGGTCGTGATGCTGGCGCTGCTGTTCCCGACCGTGATCCTGCTGTCCGCGGTGGCGACCCTGATCGGCGCGGGCGCGCATCTGATCACGGTGTCGGTGCTGTGGGAGGCGACCGGGGACCGGATCGGCTTCACCCAGTGGCTGCTGCTCGGTCTGCCGCTGGCGGTGACCTCCTCCCATCTGGCCGCCGAGACCGTCCTGTCGACGACCACTCGGCGAGCGGACCGCAAGGGCCCGGTCCGGATCACCGCACAGGAGATACAGCGGCACAGCGAGAGCCCGGTCACCGGTCCCTGGACGCAGGCGGAGAAGCGCTGCGCCGCGCTGCTGGCCACCGTGGTGACCCTGTGGTGCAGCGAGCCGCTGCACCACGTCTCCCCGGCGGTGGTGGCGCTGATCGGCGCGGTCGTCGCCTCCTCCCCCGCGCTCGGCACCGTGCGGCTCAAGGACGCGCTGAAGACCGTTCCCTGGTCCCTGCTGCTGTTCATGGCGGCGACCATGGCGATGGGCGTCGCGCTCGCCGACTCCGGTGCGGCCGAGTGGCTGGTGTCGGGCTTGCCGGCGGACGTCACGCCGGCCGTCTTCCTCGGGGTCGTGGTCGCGGTGAGCACGGCGGCCCACCTGGTTCTCCAGTCCCGCTCGGCCCGGTCCTCCGTCCTGGTGCCACTGGTGATCGCCGCGGCCGTGGGCGTCGGCGTCAACCCGGTCGCCGCCGCGCTCGCGTCCACCGCCGCGGCCGGCTTCTGCCACACGCTCCCGGCCTCCGCCAAGCCGGTCACGCTCTTCTCCGACATCCCCGGCACCCCCACCTACACCCCGCGCGACCTGCTGCGGCTGTCCGCCGTCCTGGCACCGCTGACCGCCGCGCTCGTGCTGTTCTTCGCCGCCGCCGTCTGGCCGCTGCTCGGCGTACCCGTGACCCGTTGAAGGAGTCCTCCATGTCCTCAGTGCCCTCAGTGCCTTCCGCGCCTTCCCTGCCCTCAGTGCCTTCCGCGCCCTCCGTGCCGTCCGTGCCGTCCGTGCTGAACCGTGTCGTCGTGGCCCCCAGCGGCTTCAAGGAGTCCCTGTCCGCCCAGGCCGCCGCGGACGCCATCGCGGCCGGTGTCCGCCGGGTGCTGCCGGACGCCGGGATCGACCGGATCCCGCTGGTGGACGGCGGCGAGGGCACGGCCGTCGCGCTGGCCGCCGCGACCGGCGGGCGGCTGGTCGCGCTGGCCGCCACCGGCCCGGTCGGCGAACCCGTCGGCACCCACTTCGCGCTGCTCGGCGCCGGGGACACCGCCGTGGTGGAGATGGCGGCCGTCGCGGGCCTGTCCCTGGTCCCCCGCGATCTGCGCGACCCGGGCACCACGACGACCCACGGCGTCGGCGAGCTGATCCGCGCCGCGCTCGACACCGGGGTGCGGCGGGTCCTGGTCGGCTGCGGCGACTCGGGCACGTCGGACGGGGGCGCGGGCGCGCTCCAGGCGCTCGGGGCCCGGCTGCTGGACGCGGACGGCTTCGAACTCCCGCACGGCGGGCGGGAGCTGGCCCGGCTGGCCCGCATCGACGCGTCCGGTCTGGACGCCCGGCTGCGGGACACCGAGCTGCTCGTCGCCTGCAACCCGTTCAACGTGCTGTGCGGCGAGCGCGGCGTGGCCCGGGTGTTCGGCCCGCAGAAGGGCGCGACGCCCGCGCAGGTCGAGGAGTTGTCGGCCGGTCTGGAGAACTGGGCGCGCGTCCTCGTCCGCGACCTCGGTGCCGTCGGCACCGACCTGCGCCACGGCCCCGGCACCGGCGCCTCCGGCGGGCTCGGCGCCGGTCTCGCCGCCGTCGGCGCCCGGCTGCTGCCCCGCTTCGACGTACTCCTCGACCACCTCGACCTCGACGCCCGCCTGGCCCGCGCCGACCTGGTGCTCACCGCCGAGGGGGCGCTGGACCACCAGACGCCGCGCGGCAAGGTCCCGGCCGAGGTGGCCCGCCGCGCCAAGCTCTACGGCCGTCCCGTGCTGGCCCTGGCCGGCACGCTCGGCGAGGGCGCGCACGAGGTGCCGGGGGTGGACGCCTGCCACGGCATCATGCCGGCGCCGATGGCCCTGGCGGACGCGTTGCTGCGCGCCGCCGAGCTCCTCACGGACGCCACGGAACGGGCGCTGCGGATGATCCTGCTGGGCTCGCGGCTGCCGGGTCAGACGGCAGTGCCGGCGGCGGACGTCCCGGCGCCGGGGGTGCCCGCGGCCGACGTCCCGGCGCTGGGGATGCCCGCGCCGGAGGTGCCCGCGGCGGACGTGTCGGGCACGCAACGCCCGTCCTCGGTCCGGTAGTTCCAGCGGGCGCCGTCGCTGACCAGCTCCCTGACGGCCTTCACGAACCGCTCGACGTGCTCGTTGGGGGTGCCCGCGCCGAAGCTCACGCGGATGGCGTTGAGGGACTTCTCCCCGGGCGCCGCCTCGGGGGCGCCGCACTCGCCCTGCGCCTGCGGGTCGCTGCCGAGCAGGGTGCGCACCAGCGGGTGGGCGCAGAACAGGCCGTCCCGCACACCGATGCCGTACTCGGCGGAGAGGGCCGCGGCGAAGTGAGAGCTGTTCCAGCCCTCGACGACGAAGGAGAGCACGCCGACGCGGGGGGCGTCGGCGCCGAAGAGGGAGAGGATCCGCACCTGCGGCACCTCGGCGAGCCCGGCCCGCACCTTCCCGATCAGGTACTCCTCGCGGGCGACCAGCGCGTCGAACCCGGCCTCGGTGAGCGCCTTGCAGGCGGAGGCGATCGCGTAGGCGCCGATGACGTTGGGCGACCCGGCCTCGTGCCGTGCGGCGCTGTCGTGCCACTCCACGTCCACGCCGCCGTCCGCGCGCCGGGTGACCTTGCGGCTGGCGCCGCCGCCGGCGAGGTACGGCTCCGCCTCGCGCAGCCAGTCGGCGCGTCCGGCCAGTACGCCGGCGCCGAAGGGGGCGTACAGCTTGTGCCCGGAGAAGGCGACCCAGTCGACGTCCAGGCCGGCCACGGAGACGGGGTGGTGCGGGGCGAGCTGGGCGGCGTCCAGCACGATCCGGGCACCGTGCGCGTGCGCGGCGGCGGCGAGTTCGCGCACCGGCCACAGCTCGCCGGTGACGTTGGAGGCGCCGGTGACGCAGACCAGCGCGGGCCCGTACGGCTCGCGGGCGGCGAGGGCGCGCTCCAGGGTCTCGACGGCCTGCGCCGGGGTGCGCGGGGCGTCCAGGAAGGTCACGTCCGCGTCGCGCCAGGGCAGCAGCGAGGCGTGGTGCTCGGTCTCGAAGACGAAGACCCGGCAGCCGGCCGGCAGCGTGGCGGCGAGCAGGTTGAGGGAGTCGGTGGTGGACCGGGTGAACACGACCTGGTCCCCGTCCCGGCAGCCGAGGAACCCGGCGACGGTCCTCCGCGCGTTCTCGAACAGGTCGGTCGAGAGCTGCGACAGGTACCCGGCCCCGCGGTGCACGCTGCCGTAGTAGGGGGCGTAGGCCGCCACGTCGTCCCAGACCCGCTGGAGCGCGGGCGCGCTGGCGGCGTAGTCGAGGGCGGCGTAGCTGACCTCCCCGCCGGTGACGAGCGGGACGGTGACATCACGGCCCAGCACGGGCAGCGCGCCCTCGGTGTCGGGACAGGCGGACTGGTCGGCGGCGAGGGCGGAGACGGACATGGGTGCACTCCCGTGAAGGCAGGTGGAGTCACCACGCGAACCGCGACGGCTCAAGCGTGGGACAAGGCGGAGAAGGCGGTGAAGGGGGATGCGGAGGCGGGGCTCTGCGGCCCTATCGCATTCGCTGATTCACGGGAGACTCCCTCGGACGACCCAGGACCCCTGGTTTCGCGAGGGGTCCGCGCTTGCCGTGAACCTTGCTGTCCACGGCCTGGTCTTCACCCGGGGCACCCCGCCACGGACGGAGGGTTGCCGGACAGTCGGCCGGGGCCTGATGACTGTCACTCATGACCTGGACAAAACCTAGGGGAAGAGAACGACGCCCCGCAACCCGGGTCCGGATCGCGGGACGCACGTCACACGGGGAGGCCGCTACGCGTTGCTCACGGCCACCCAGCGCTCCAGGACGCGCCTGGCCGCGCCCGAGTCGATCGACTCCGCGGCCCGGTCCATACCGGCCCGGATCTGCTCCGTCAGCGTCCCCGCACCCGGCTCCAGGGCCACCAGGGCCGCCGCCGAGTTGAGCAGCACCGCGTCCCGCACGGGTCCCGTCTCGCCGGCCAGCAGGCGGCGGGCGACGTCGGCGTTGTAGGAGGCGTCGGCGCCGCGCAGCGCCTGAACCGGCACCAGCTCGAGTCCGACGTCCCGGGGGTCGAAGGTCTCCTCGGTCACCCGGCCGTCCCGCACGACCCAGACCCGCGAGGTGGACGTCGTGGTCAGTTCGTCGAGCCCGTCGTCGCCTCGGAAGACCAGGGACGAGTGGCCGCGCTCGGCGAAGACGCCGGCGATGATCGGCGCCATCCGGGCGTGGGCGACCCCGATCGCCTGGGACCGTACCTTGGCGGGATTGGTCAGCGGGCCCAGGAAGTTGAACACCGTGCGGATGCCGAGCTGGCCGCGCGCCGCCGCCACATGGCGCAGGGCGGGGTGGAACTTCACCGCGAAGCAGAAGGTGATGCCGGCCTCCTCGGCGACCTCGGCCACTCGCTTCGGGGTGAGCTCCAGGTTGACGCCGAGCTTCTCCAGCACGTCGGAGGCGCCGGATGCCGAGGAGGCGGCCCGGTTGCCGTGCTTGACGACCTTCGCGCCCGTGCCGGCCACGACGATCGCCGACATGGTGGAGATGTTGACGGTCTTGGCGCCGTCGCCGCCGGTGCCGACGATGTCGACCGTCTCACCCGGCACCTCGATCACGTTGGCGTGGGCGTACATGGTGCGGACGAGACCGGAGATCTCCTCGACCGTCTCCCCCTTGAACCGCAGCCCCACCGCGAAGCCGGCGATCTGCGCGTCGGTCGCCTCGCCGCGCATGATCACGTCCAGCGCCCAGGCGGTGTCGTCCGCCGACAGGTCGCGGCCGTCCAGCAGTCCGTTCAGCAGGGCGGGCCAGGAGCGGCCCGCCGCGGTGTCGCCTCCAGCGGGGGTCACAGCGCTCATGAGCCGCTCCTGAATCGTGTGTATGGCGGGCAGGGAGTGTGGTCCCACCCTATCCAGCCCCGGGCACGGCGAAGGGCCCCGTCCGCGGAACGGACGGGGCCCTTCGACCGTGGTGTGGCGACGCTGGAGGGTCAGTGGTGGCCGTGGCCGCTCGTGATCTCCTTGTACTCCTCGACGGTCGGCTTCGGGATCTGCGACTCCTCGCCGTAGTAGCCCTTGCTCAGCTTGGCGCGGAGCTTCTCCGTGCGCTTCACCTTGCGCCGGACGCCGTTCTCGTCGACCTCCGGGCCGATCTCGGCCGGCTTGTACTGCTCGTGCGCCGTGAGCGTGTGCAGTTGCTCCTGGCTGAGCGGCTCGTGCACCTCGATGAACTCACCGTGCGGCAGGCGCTTGATGATGCCCGACTCGCGGCCGTGCAGCACCTTGTCCCTGTCCCGGCGCTGGAGGCCGAGGCAGATCCGCTTGGTGACGATGAACGCCACGACCGGGCCGACGAAGAACGCGATGCGGACGAACCAGGTGATCGCGTTGATCGACAGGTGGAAGTGCGTGGCCCAGATGTCGTTGCCGCCACCGACGAGCAGGATGAAGTACTCGGTGATCCAGGCGACACCGAACGCGGTGCGCGTCGGGGCGTTGCGCGGGCGGTCCAGGATGTGGTGCTCGCGCTTGTCGCCGGTGACCCAGGACTCGATGAACGGGTAGACCGCGATCGCCGCCAGGACCAGCGGGAAGATCATCAGCGGGATGAGCACGCCCAGGACGAGCGTGTGGCCCCAGAAGTTGATCTCCCAGCCGGGCATCACACGGATCAGACCCTCGGAGAAGCCCATGTACCAGTCGGGCTGGGCGCCGGTGGAGACCATGTCCGGCCGATAGGGGCCGATGGACCAGATGGGGTTGATGGTGGCGATGGCCGAGATGGCGGCGATCACACCGAAGACCAGGAAGAAGAAGCCTCCGGCCTTCGCCATGTACACCGGCAGCAGCGGCATGCCGACGACGTTCTTGTTGGTCTTGCCGGGACCCGCGAACTGCGTGTGCTTGTGGTAGAAGACCAGGATCAGGTGGCCCACCACCAGGCCGAGCATGATGCCCGGCAGCAGCAGGATGTGGATCGAGTAGAACCGGGCCACGAAGTCGTGGCCGGGGAACTCCCCGCCGAAGAGGAAGAACGAGATGTACGTGCCGACGATCGGCACGGACAGGATCGCGCCCTCCATGAAGCGGATACCGGTGCCCGAGAGCAGGTCGTCCGGGAGCGAGTAACCGGTGAAGCCGGTGAACATGCCGAGGACGAGCAGCAGGAAGCCGAACAGCCAGTTGATCTCACGCGGCTTGCGGAACGCGCCGGTGAAGAAGACGCGCATCATGTGCACGAACATGCCGGCGAGGAAGATCAGCGCCGCCCAGTGGTGGATCTGCCGGATGAGCAGACCACCGCGGACGTCGAAGCTGATGTCCAGCGTCGAGGCGTACGCCTCACTCATGAGCTGGCCCTGCAGCGGCACGTACGAGCCGTGGTACGTGACCTCGTTCATCGACGGGTGGAAGAACAGCGTCAGGTACACACCCGTGAGGATGATGATGATGAAGCTGTAGAGGCAGACCTCACCCAGCATGAACGACCAGTGGTCGGGGAAGATCTTGCGCATGTTGGCCTTGGCCAGGGAGTAGATCCCCAGACGGCCGTCGGCCCAGTCGGCGACGCGCTCGCCGGCCGGCGCCTTCCCGCGAGAGCGGGGGGCTTCGTTGGCTGTAGTGCTCATCCGCGCTCCCAGAAGGCAGGACCGACGGGCTCCTCGAAGTCGCCGAGCGCTTCGAGGTACCCCTCGTCGTTCACGCCGATGCGCAGTTGCGGCAGGGCGTGACCGGCGGGACCGAAGATCACCCGGGCGCCGTCGGCAAGGTCGAAGGTGGACTGGTGGCAGGGGCAGAGCGCGTGGTGCGTCTGCTGCTCGTACAGGGAGATCGGGCAACCGACGTGGGTGCAGATCTTCGAGTACGCCACGATGCCCTCGTGCGACCACTCGAGCTCGCGCTTGTCCTTGATGGCCTCCGGCTCCAGCCGGATGATCATCAGGGCCGCCTTCGCGATCTCGGTCATGAACTCCTCGTCGTGCTCGTCCAGGCCCTCGGGCATGGCGAAGGTGAGCGAGCCCACCGCGACGTCGGAAGGACGCAGCGGTTCGTGGGTGTTCATGTTGACGAGCAGCTTGCCCTTGGACCACAGGGTGTGGCGGAGCTTGGTCCCGGGCAGCGGGCCGAGGTCGCGCAGCAGGACGACGCCGGAGAGCGGCACCAGCGTGAGCGCGCCCAGCATCGTGTTGCGGATCAGCTTGCGGCGCCCGATCACGGATTCCTTGGCACCCTGCTTGAAGTCCGCGTGGACCTTGGCACGGGTCTCGGCGTCAGCCTCGATCGGGTGACGCTCGTCGGCGACCTCCTCGTCGGACATCAGCGTGCGGGCCCAGTGGACCGCGCCGGCGCCGATCGCGAACAGCGCGACGCCGAGCGTCATGCCGAGCGCGAAGTTCAGCGCACTGATGTGACCGAGCGGGAAGATGTACACCGACTCGTCGACCGGGATCGTCACGAACGAGGCGATGAAGCCGACGGTGGCCAGCATCGAGAGCGTGAACAGCAGGGCGACCGTGCGCTCGGACCGCTTGGCGGCCCGCTCGTCGACGTCCTGGATCCGGTGCTCGTGGGGCGGCAGACCCGGGTCGGCGAACGGGTGCTGCTCGTCCGCGGGGCGCATCGCGCCGTGCCCGTGCGGGGCGTCCTGCTCAGCGGGCAGGTTCTCTTCTGGAATGTCTTGGCTACTCATGACTTCTTGGCCTTTGCGGTCCGAGCGGCGACCCAGACGGCGACGGCGATCAGGGCGCCCAGTCCGAACACCCAGGCGAACAGACCTTCACTGACCGGACCCAGTCCGCCGAGGCTGAGACCACCCGGGTTCTCGGTGTCGTCGCTGTTGACCGCGTCCAGGTAGGCGATGATGTCCTTCTTGTTCTGCTCCGACAGCGTGGTGTCGGGGAAGGAGGGCATGTTCTGCGGGCCGGTCTGCATGGCCTCGTAGATGTGCTTGGGGTCGACATCCTCGAGGTTCGGCGCGTACTTGCCGTGCGTCAGGGCGCCGCCCTTGCCGGTGAAGTTGTGACACTGCGCGCAGTTGTTGCGGAACAGCTCACCGCCCTTGGCGATGTCCGCGCCCTCCGGGCCGTACTTCTCCTCCGACGGGATGGCCGGACCGGCACCCAGCGACGCGACGTAGGCGGCGAGCTGGTCGATCTCGGCCTGGGAGTAGATCACCTTCTTGCGCGGGACCTGCGCGCCGGGCTGCTGGGCCGGCATACGGCCGGTGCCCACCTGGAAGTCGACGGCCGCGGCGCCCACGCCGACCAGGCTCGGACCGTCGGTGGTGCCCTGCCCTCCGGTGCCGTGGCAAGTGGCACAGCCGACGGCGTAGAGCTTCTTGCCCTCGTCGATGGCTAGGGACTGGGCGGTTTCATCGGCCTGCGCCTTGTCCGCAGGTGCGAACGCGGCGTACAGCCCCCCTGTGCATGCCAGCGCGAGGAGTAGGACGACGAGCGCCGCCAGCGGGTGGCGTCGTCGTGCGGAGAGCTTTTTCACGGATTACCCCGGTGTCAGGATCTTCTGCGTCGATGCTTCTGGTATTGCGCGGGTGCTTGCCGCGACTACTTGATCATGTAGATCGTGGCGAAGAGGCCGATCCAGACGACATCGACGAAGTGCCAGTAATAGGACACGACGATGGCCGCGGTCGCCTGCTCGTGGGTGAACCTCCGGGCCGCGTAGGTGCGGCCGAGGACCAGCAGGAAGGCGATGAGGCCGCCCGTCACGTGCAGTCCGTGGAAGCCGGTGGTCAGGTAGAACACCGAGCCGTACGGGTCCGACGAGAGCGAGAGGCCCTCGTGCTTGACCAGTTCGGTGTATTCGAACACCTGACCGCCGATGAAGATCGACCCCATCACGAAGGTGACGATGAACCACATCCTGAGCTTCTTCACGTCACCGCGCTCGGCCGCGAACACGCCGAGCTGACAGGTGAGGGAGGAGAGCACCAGGATCGTGGTGTTCGTCGCGGAGAACGGGAAGTTCAACGCGTCGGCCTTCTCGGACCAGAAGTCCGGGCCGGTCACCGATCGCAGGGTGAAGTACATCGCGAAGAGGGCCGCGAAGAACATCAGCTCGGAACTCAACCAGATGATGGTTCCGACGCTGGTGAGGTTCGGCCGGTTGACCGACGGGTGCGCGTGCCCGGTTTCTACTGTCGTTGCTGTCGCCACGACCGACATTATGTCGGTCGCTTATCCCGCCCTCACCCCGGGGGGTGCCGTTCGGAGTGTCCCCCCTGTCTGTACTGCCCGTATGGCCCATCGAGCGGCCGGTCGAAGCCATGTCCGAACCAGTGTTGACGAGGTGTTCAAAGGAGTAGCATCCGGCGCGACGGGCTACGACTGTTTCACTGCGTATCGGAGGAAGCATGCAGCCGACCGCCACGGTGCTGGTCTACAGCGACGACTCCAACACCCGCGAGCAGGTGCGGCTGGCGACCGGTCGCCGGCCGGCTCCGGACGTTCCCGTGGTCGAGTTCGTGGAGTGCGCCACTCCGGCAGCCGCGATCAAGGAGCTGGACAAGGGCGGGATCGACGTCTGCGTCCTGGACGGCGAGGCGGTGCCCATGGGCGGCATGGGACTGTGCCGGCAGATCAAGGACGAGGTCTTCCGGTGCCCGCCGGTGCTGCTGCTCATCGCCCGCCCGCAGGACGCGTGGCTGGCGACGTGGAGCCGTGCGGAGGCGGCTGTGACGCTGCCGGTGGAACCGGTGGAGTTCGCGGGTGCGCTGGCCGCCCTGCTGCGGGAGAAGAGGCTGCAGGGCGTCTAGGGGCGCGCGGGGGTCGGGGGGCGGGCGCGCGGTCGGGGCGGCGCTCCTGTGGCTTGTCACGGCGTTCCCCGCGCTTCTGAGCGCCTCACACAGCCGTCGGCCGCAGTCTCGCCGCCTCCTGGGTGTTCGGGGCGTTGCCGGTAGCGCCCGTCAGGGCGCTTCCCGCGCGCCATTTCGCCCAGTCCAGGTTCCAGTCGCCGAAGCCGTTGCCGAAGGGTTCCATCGTCTCGCCCCCGGAGTTGACCACCTCGACGAGGTCGCCCTCCTGGACCGCGCCGAAGAACCACTCCGCGTTGGCGGTGCTCATGCCTACGCAGCCGTGGCTGACGTTGGCCATGCCCTGCGAGCCGACCGACCAGGGGGCGGCGTGCACGTACTCGCCGCTCCAGGTGACCCGGGTGGCGAAGTACACCGGCAGGTCGTACGACTCCGAGGAGCCCTCGGCGATGCCGACGGTGCTGCTGCGCATGCGTACGAAGGGTTCCTTGCCCAGGACGACCTTGACGCCGTTGCGGGTCTCGAAGCCGGGCTTGCCGGTCGTGACGGGGATCTCCCTGACCTCCCGGCCGTCCTGGAAGACCGTGAGCGTGTGCGCGGCGGCGTCGGTGACGGCCACGACGCGGTCGTCCGTGGTGATCTTCAGGGGCTTGGCGGTACCGCCCCACATCCGGTCACCGATCTTGATGCCGTCGAGGGTGCTGCGGACCTGGACGGTGGCGTGGGCGGGCCAGTAGTCCTTGGGCCGGTAGTGGAGCTTCTTGTCGTCCACCCAGTGCCAGGCGCCCTCGACGGCGGGCGTGGAGTCCACCTTCAGGGCGCGTTCGACTATGGCCCGCTGGGCGCGGTCCCGGACCGGCCGGCTCAGCTCCGCCGTGACGGGCTGGCCGACGCCGTACGCGCCCGCCTCGGGCCCGAAGGAGACGTCCAGGGTCTTCTTGGTGCTGGGCAGGCCGGTCTCGAAGGTGAGGACCTTGCGGCCGGGCGCGCCGTCGCCGTCCTCGGTGCTCACCCGGACCGTGTAGCTCGCGCCCGCGGCCAGCGGTGAGGTGCTGTGCCAGCGGGCCCCGTCGGCGGAGAGTTCACCCGCGACGTAGCGGCCCGCCGCGTCCACGGCCGTGACGTCCGTGATGCGCCCGTCGGCGCCCTCGGCGACGACCTCAAGGGGTTTGTCCGGGTCGGCCTTCTTGCCGGCGTCCGTGGGGCCGTTGAAGGAGATCTGGCCGGCCGCGTCGTACGGCGCGGCGGACAGCGGGTTGTCGTCGTCTGCGCTGCAGGCGGTGGCGCTCGCGCCGAGGGCGATCACCAGCAGGGTGCAGCCGACGACCGTACGCCCTCGCGCCTGGAAGTGAACCGGGTTGCTCATGACCTCACGCTAGGGAGCGACGTCAACAGCGGCACGACGGGTAACCCGGACGAGTGAGGAGAGTGCGCCAGACGAAGGGGCCCGGACGCTCCTGACGGAGTGTCCGGGCCCCTCGGCGCTCGGCGCGTGCTACTGGGTGCGGTTCTCACCGCGGTAGTACTCGAAGACCCAGCCGAACAGGCCCACGAGGATGACCGGTGCCGAGAAGTACATGATCCACCAGCCGACCGCCACGCCCAGGAAGGCGAGCGCTCCGCCGAGACCGAGCGCCAGCGGCTGCCAACTGTGCGGGCTGAAGAACCCGACCTCGCCGGCGTCGTCCGCGACGTCCGCTTCCTTGTTGTCCTGAGCACCGACGTCGACCCGCTTGGCCGTGAAGGCCAAGTAGAAGCCGATCATGATGGCCAGGCCGAAGGCCAGGAAGAGCGCCGTGGTGCCGGCCGGCTCCATCGACCAGTAGCCGTAGACGATCGCGACGACGAGGATGAAGACGCTCAGCCAGATGAAGAGCTGTCCCTGGATCTTCACTTCCCGGCCTCCTTGCCGCCGACGAGGGCCTTCTCACCGTGACCGACGTTCTCGAGCTGGTCGAGCGCGGAGATCTCCGGGTGGTGCAGGTCGAAGGCGGGGGATTCACTGCGGATGCGCGGCAGCGTGAGGAAGTTGTGCCGCGGCGGCGGGCAGGAGGTCGCCCACTCCAGCGAACGGCCGTAGCCCCACGGGTCGTCCACGTTGACCGGCTTGCCGTACTTGGCCGTCTTCCAGACGTTGTAGAAGAACGGCAGGAGCGACATGCCGAGCAGGAACGAGCTGATCGTCGAGATCGTGTTCAGGGCGGTGAAGCCGTCGGCGTCCAGGTAGTCGGCGTACCGGCGCGGCATCCCCTCGGCGCCCAGCCAGTGCTGGACCAGGAAGGTGCCGTGGAAGCCGATGAACAGCGTCCAGAAGGTGATCTTGCCCAGGCGCTCGTCCAGCAGCTTGCCGGTGAACTTCGGCCACCAGAAGTGGAAGCCGGCGAACATCGCGAACACCACGGTGCCGAACACCACGTAGTGGAAGTGCGCCACCACGAAGTACGAGTCCGAGACGTGGAAGTCCAGCGGCGGCGAGGCCAGGATGACACCGGTCAGACCACCGAAGAGGAAGGTGATCAGGAAGCCGGTGGACCACAGCATCGGCGTCTCGAAGCTGAGTGATCCCTTCCACATGGTGCCGATCCAGTTGAAGAACTTCACACCGGTCGGGACCGCGATCAGGAAGGTCATGAAGGA
Organism: Streptomyces pactum; assembly: GCF_002005225.1. NCBI lineage: Bacteria > Bacillati > Actinomycetota > Actinomycetes > Kitasatosporales > Streptomycetaceae > Streptomyces > Streptomyces pactum. The sequence continues at coordinate 6,206,397 of NZ_CP019724.1, read as the reverse complement.
GAAGAACGGCAACAGCACGCCGCCCGTGACGTACATGTGGTGGGCCCACACCGTCACCGACAGACCCGCGATCGCGATCGTCGCCGCGATCAGACCCATGTAGCCGAAGATCGGCTTCCGGGAGAAGACCGGGATGATCTCACTGACGATGCCGAAGAACGGCAGCGCGATGATGTACACCTCCGGATGCCCGAAGAACCAGAACAGGTGCTGCCACAGCAGGGCTCCGCCGTTGGCCGAGTCGAAGATGTGGGCGCCGAACTTGCGGTCCGCCTCCAGCGCGAACAGGGCCGCGGCCAGGACGGGGAAGGCGAGCAGGACCAGCACACCGGTCAGCAGCACGTTCCAGGTGAAGATCGGCATGCGGAACATGGTCATGCCGGGCGCGCGCATGCAGATGATCGTGGTGATGAAGTTGACCGAGCCGAGGATGGTGCCGAAGCCGGAGAAGGCCAGACCCATGATCCACAGGTCACCGCCGATACCCGGCGAGTGCACCGCGTCGGACAGCGGCGAGTAGGCGAACCAGCCGAAGTCGGCCGCGCCCTGCGGGGTCAGGAACCCGCCCACCGCGATCGTCGAGCCGAACAGGTACAGCCAGTAGGCGAACATGTTCAGCCGCGGGAACGCCACGTCCGGCGCGCCGATCTGCAGCGGCATGATCCAGTTCGCGAAGCCGGCGAACAGCGGCGTCGCGAACATCAGCAGCATGATCGTGCCGTGCATCGTGAACGCCTGGTTGAACTGCTCGTTCGACATGATCTGCAGGCCCGGACGGGCCAGCTCGGCGCGCATGAACAGCGCCATCACGCCGCCGATCACGAAGAACGCGAACGACGTCACCAGATACAGCGTGCCGATCGTCTTGTGGTCAGTGGTCGTCAGCCACTTGATCACGACGTTGCCGGGCTGCTTGCGCCGTACCGGCAGCTCGTTCTCGTACGAGTCCTCCGCTGCCGAGGCACCCTGGGGTTCGTTGAGGATGCTCACAGGTTGTTCGTCTCCCGGTTCTTCTCGTGGCTCGTCTGCGCGATGCCGGCGGGAACGTAACCGGTCTGCCCCTTCTTCGCGAGGTCCTGGAGGTGCTGCTCGTAGCGCTCCGGGGAGACGACCTTGACGTTGAACAGCATCCGGGAGTGGTCCACGCCGCACAGCTCGGCGCACTTGCCCATGAAGGTGCCCTCCTTGTTGGGGGTCACCTCGAAGGCGTTGGTGTGGCCCGGGATGACGTCCTGCTTCATGAGGAACGGCACCACCCAGAAGGAGTGGATGACGTCACGCGAGGTCAGGACGAAGCGGACCTTCTTGCCCTTGGGGAGCCAGAGGGTCGGGCCCGGGTTGTCGGTCTGCGGGTTCCGCGTGCCGGGGACACCGCAGTCGTGGACGCCGCCGGCGTTCGCCGGGAAGTCCTCCTTGAACCGGTCCGGGATCGCGGCCAGTTCCTTGGAGGTCTTCGCGTCGCCGGTGGAACCTTCGACGTTCTCGACGTGGTTGAAGCACCAGCTCCACTGGAAGCCGACCACGTTGACTGTGACGTCGGGCTTGTCCTCCAGGCTCATGAGCTCGGACTCGTCACGGGCGGTGAAGTAGAACAGCACCGAGACGATGACGAGCGGAACGATGGTGTACAGCGCCTCGATGGGCAGGTTGTACCGGTTCTGCGGAGGAACCTCGACCTTGGTGCGGCTGCGCCGGTGGAAGAAGCAACTCCACAGGATCAGGCCCCACACCAGCACGCCGGTGGCCAGCGCGGCTGCCCAGGAGCCCTGCCACAGGGAGAGGATCCGCGGAGCCTCTTCCGTGGTGGGGGTGGGCATGCCGAGGCGGGGGAAGTCCTCCCATGTGCAACCGGTAGCGGTCGCCAGGACCAGGCCCGCGGTCAGTGCCTGCAGCAGCTTCCGCCGCATGGGGCGCCGCGGCGTGGGGGTACCGCCCGCGCCGCCCGCGGCGTGGGGGAGGTCGGAGCCGTTGGGACTCACGTAGCGCCTTCCCGAGAGTCTCGCCCGCGCTGTTCGGCTGCGGCCTTCTCGCTGGTCGGTCGCCGCCCTGCGTCGGGCAGGGGTTTGATGTTTATGCGGACCAAACCCTAGCCGACGTCCTCCGGGGGCTCGCGGGGAGGGTGGCATACGCGCCGGGGGGCGCCCTGAAAGGGTGGGACGGGACGCCCGCGGGACGCCTGCAGGGGCGGGGCCTGGGGTTGTTCGGCGGCTGACGGCTCGTCGTGGCCCGTCGCGCCCGCGCGGCGGAGCCGCCTATCGATCACAGCCCCGCGCCCCTGTTCGGCACAACCCTGCCGGACGTCATAGCGTTGCCGTGTGGCTTACCTCGACGCTGCTTCCGCTGTTCCGCTGCATCCCGTGGCCCGGCAGGCTCTTCAGGCCTCGCTCGACGAAGGGTGGGCCGATCCCGCACGGCTCTACCGGGAAGGGCGGCGGGCCCGTCTGCTGCTCGATGCCGCCCGGGAGGCGGCCGCGGAGGCCGTGGGGTGCCGGCCCGACGAGTTGGTGTTCACCCCTTCGGGGACGCGGGCGGTCCATTCGGGGGTCGCGGGGGCGCTGGCCGGGCGGCGGCGGGCCGGGACTCACCTGATCGTGTCAGCGGTCGAACACTCCTCCGTACTGCATGCGGCCGAGGTGCACGAGGCCGGCGGCGGGACCGTCACGCAGGTGCCCGTGGACCGGACGGGGAGGGTGGAAGCGGCGGCGTACGCGGCCGCCCTGCGCGGCGACACCGCGCTGGCCTGTCTCCAGTCGGCCAACCACGAGGTGGGCACCGAGCAGCCGGTGGCGGAGGTGGCCGAGGTCTGCCGGGCGGCGGGCGTACCACTGCTGGTGGACGCGGCCCAGTCGCTGGCGTGGGGGAAGGTGGCGGGCGGCTGGTCCCTGCTCGCGGCCAGTGCCCACAAGTGGGGCGGGCCGTCCGGGGTCGGACTGCTCGTCGTACGCAAAGGGGCGCGGTTCGCGCCGCAAGGGCCCGGCGACGAGCGGGAGTCGGGGCGGGCGCCCGGTTTCGAGAACCTTCCGGCGATCGTGGCCGCGGCGGCGTCGCTGCGGGCGGTGCGGGCGGAGGCGGCCGGGGAGGCGGCCCGGCTGCGGGAGTTGACGGAGCGGATCCGGGCGCGGGTGCCCGCTCTCGTGCCGGATGTGGAGGTGGTCGGCGACCCGGTGCGCAGGCTGCCCGGCACCGTCACCTTCTCGTGTCTCTATGTCGACGGGGAGGCTCTGCTGCACGAGCTGGACCGTGCCGGCTTCTCGGTCTCCTCCGGCTCGTCCTGCACGAGCAGCACCCTGCTGCCGAGCCATGTCCTGAAGGCGATGGGGGTGCTCAGCGAGGGCAACGTACGGGTGTCGCTGCCCCCGGGGACGCCGGCCGGGGACGTCGAGCGGTTCCTGGAGGTGCTGCCGGGCACGGTGGCCGCGGTGCGGGAGAGGCTCGGGGCGCCGGTGGCCGCGGAGGCCGTCCCGCGGACCGGTGGCGACCTCGTCGTGGACGCGACCGGCCGGCGCTGCCCCGTCCCGGTGATCGAACTCGCCAAGGTCATCGGCGACGTCCCCGTCGGGGGCACGGTCCGCGTCCTCTCGGACGACGAGGCGGCCCGCCTGGACATCCCGGCGTGGTGCGAGATGCGGGGGCAGGAATACGTGGGCGAGGAGCCGGCGGACAGGGGCACGGCCTACCTGGTACGCCGGGTGAGCTGACGCCGGCGAGGGGCGCGGGGAACCGCGCTCTCAGCCCCCACGCACCCGCCCCTCACCCGCACCAGCGCCCGCACCCGCACCCGCACCCGCACCCGCACCCGCACCGACCACACTTCCCACGGGGCGGGCGAGTGGCCGCCGCCCGGGGTCAGCCCAGGTGCGCCTGGACCTCGGCGGCCGCCTCGTCCCCGTACGCCTTCGTGAACCGCTCCATGAAGTGCGCCCTGCGCAACTGGTACTCCTGCGTACCCACCGTCTCGATGACGAGCGTCGCCAGCATGCAGCCGACCTGCGCGGCCCGCTCCAGCGGGACTCCCCACGCCAGTCCCGAGAGGAACCCCGCGCGGAAGGCGTCGCCGACGCCGGTGGGGTCGGCCTTGCGCTCCTCGTCCGGGACGCCGACCTCGACGGTCTCCTCGCCGGCCCGTTCGATGCGGACCCCCCGCGCGCCGAGGGTGGTGACGCGGTGGCCGACGCGGCCGAGGATCTCCTCGTCCGTCCAGCCGGTCTTGGTCTCGATGAGCCCCTTCTCGTACTCGTTGGAGAAGAGGTAGGTCGCCCCGTCCAGCAGTATCCGGATCTCGTCGCCGTTCATCCGGGCGATCTGCTGGGAGAAGTCGGCGGCGAAGGGGATGGAGCGGGTGCGGCACTCCTCGGTGTGCCGGAGCATCGCCTCCGGGTCGTCGGCGCCGATGGAGACCAGGTCGAGGCCGCCGACCCGGTCGGCGACGGTCTTGAGCTCGATGAGGCGGGCCTCGCTCATGGCGCCCGTGTAGAAGGAGCCGATCTGGTTGTGGTCGGCGTCGGTGGTGCAGACGAAACGGGCGGTGTGCAGGGTCTCGGAGATGCGCACCGAGCCGGTGTCGACCCCGTGCCGGTCCAGCCAGGCCCGGTACTCGTCGAAGTCCGAGCCGGCGGCGCCGACCAGGATCGGCCGGGTGCCGAGCTGTCCCATGCCGAAGGCGATGTTCGCGGCGACGCCGCCCCGGCGTACGTCGAGCTGGTCGACCAGGAAGGAGAGCGAGACCGTGTGCAGTTGGTCCGCGACGAGCTGGTCGGAGAAGCGGCCGGGGAAGGTCATGAGGTGGTCGGTGGCGATGGAGCCGGTGACTGCGATGCGCACGGCGTGGACTCTCTCCTGATGGGGAGGCGGGTTGACAGTTCACGCTACCCGGCGGTGCCGCCTGGCCGAAGCAGGCAAAACTACCCGGTAGTACAACTTTCTTCGCGGTCCGGGACGTGCCTACGGTTCTGTTATGACGAACCTGAGGACCGCCGACCCCGCCCCGGCCGACCTGGACGGCGACCTGGCGTCGCTGCGCGGTGACTGCGCCCGGATGGCCCCGCGCTGGGAGGCCCCGGCACACGCCGCCACCCGCCCCGTCCCCGTCTCCCTCATCCACGGCGTGCGGGTGCCGCGGACGTCGGCCCGGCTGCTGGACGCGATGTCGGAGTACGGCGACTGAGGCCGTTCGGGCGACGCGTGACGCCGCCGGGAACCGGATCCTCGCCCACCGCGTCCCATCGCTGTCCCCAGTAACAGCCGAAGGAGCGATGCGGTGAACACCGAGCGACCCGACAACGACGCCGACGGCGCCGACGAGGCCGGCACCGGGCGTCCCGCGCGGCGGCGTCCCCCGGCGGTCGTCGTCGCTTCCGTCGCCGCCGCCGTGCTCGTGGTCGGGACCGGCGGGGCGTATCTGGCCACGTCCGCCTCCGGCGGCGGCCGGGACGGCGGTACGGCGTCCGGGGCGGCGGGCGACGACACTCCCCCGCCGCTCGTCCTGGACGACCACCCGGCGCCCTCCCGGGACGGTACGAACGGCATCGCGCCCGGCGAGCCCAACCCGTACGGCGTCACCTACCGCGCCGGCGGCACGCTTCCCGACGGTCCCGGCTCGGCGCCCGTGTACCGGGCGGAGGGCGAGGTCACCGAGGCGGAGGTGGCCCGGCTGGCCGAAGCGCTCGGGATCGACGGAGCGCCGCGCGTCCAGGGGGAGGCGTGGAAGGCCGGCAACGCCAAGGACGGTTCCGGACCACTGCTGACGGTGAACACGCGGGCCCCGGGCACCTGGACCTTCCACCGCTACACGCCCGGCACCGACAACTGCGAGAAGGGCGCCGTGTGCAAGGCCCCGTCCGCCGACGGGAGCCCGGTGAGCGAGGCGGCCGCGAAGAAGGCGGCGGCGCCGGTGCTGAAGGCGCTGGGCCAGGACGCCGCCAAGCTGGACGCGGGCCAGGTCATGGGCGCCAAGCGGGCCGTGAACGCGGAACCGGAGGTCGGCGGGTTGCCGACGTACGGCTGGACGACCGGTGTGGTGGTCGGCGCGCAGGGTGACGTGGTCGGCGGCAGCGGCCAGGTGAAGGAGCCGGTCAAGGGCGACACGTATCCCGTCCTGGGCGCCGAGGAGACGCTGGCGCTGCTGAACGCGCCGGGCGGCGGTTCCGGCGCCGGCATCGGCGGCTGCGCGAGCCCCGTACCGCACCAGGATCGCGCCGACACACCCTGCGAGCTGCCGACGGGTACCCCGAAGAAGCCCGGGAAGCAGACGATCACCGTCGAGGACGCCGTGTTCGGGCTGGCCGCGCATCCGGTGCGGGGCCGGCAGACGCTGGTGCCGTCGTGGCTGTTCGAGGTGCGGGCGCCGGGCACCGAGGACGCCTTCACGGTCACGTATCCGGCGGTCGACCCGGAGTACCTGACGTCCGCGGCTCCCGCCTCGCCGTCCCCGGCCCCGTCCGACGGTCCGGCCTCGGCGCCGGGTGAGCCCCGGGACGTCGGGGTGAGCGGCTACACGGCCGAGGGCCGGGAGCTGACCGTGCACTTCACGGGCGGGGTGTGCTCCGACTACGAGGCGAAGGCGCGGGAGAGCGCGGGGAAGGTGACCGTCACGGTGACCGAGACCCCGCGTCCCGGGAAGGTCTGCATCCTGATCGCCAAGGAGTACGCGCGGACGGTGCCGCTCGACGAGCCGCTCGGCGACCGGACGGTCGTGGGCTCGGACGGCGAGGAGATCCCGGTGCACAAGCCCGGCGCGCGGCTGCCGGCGCCGTCCGGGAGCCGGTGACGGCGTCGGCGCGACAGACCCGACAGACGCGACAGACAGGCGAAAGGGCGGCGGCCCGGGGTTGGTCCCCGGGCCGCCGCCCTTTCGTACGGCTGTGGCGCGTGCGCCGCGCGGCTTAGCTGAAGGAGTCGCCGCAGGCGCAGGAGCCCGTCGCGTTCGGGTTGTCGATCGTGAAGCCCTGCTTCTCGATCGTGTCCACGAAGTCGATGGTGGCACCGCCCAGGTACGGGGCGCTCATGCGGTCGGTGGTGACCTTCACGCCGTCGAAGTCCTTCACCACGTCGCCGTCGAGCGAGCGCTCGTCGAAGAAGAGCTGGTAGCGCAGGCCGGAGCAGCCGCCGGGCTGGACGGCGACGCGCAGCGCCAGGTCCTCACGGCCTTCCTGGTCGAGCAGGGCCTTGACCTTGGCCGCGGCGGCGTCGGTCAGGATGATGCCGTCGGTGACGGTGGTGGTCTCGTCCGATACGGACATCTACATCTCTCCCGGGTTGTACGGAGACTGCTTGCCGACGGTTCCAACCGGCGGGGCCGCGGATTCATTCCGGGGCGGACCCGTGTCTTGCTCCTCGGCCTTCCCTTCATGCTCGCACACGCCCCGGGGAGCGGACAGCGGCTGTGGACGGCGACTGCGGACGGCGACTGCGGACGGCGGCCCGGGCACCGGGATTCACGTCACACCGACACTATGGCCGTCGTCAAACTGACGTGAACCGGTTATGATATATAGCGTCAGTTCGACGAAAAGTAGAAAAGGTGCGTGTCGTGACCACCGCCCAAACCCAGGAGCTCGACGTGCAGCCGTCGCCCCTCGCCCTGCTGCTGCTCGGCCGCGAGGCCGACCCGCGGAGCGAGCGCGGCGTGGAGTGCCCCGGCGACCTGCCCTCGCCCTCCGACCCGGACCTGGTCGCACGCGCCCGCGCGGCCAAGGAGAAGCTCGGGGACAAGGTCTTCGTGCTCGGTCACCACTACCAGCGCGACGAGGTCATCCAGTTCGCCGACGTCACGGGTGACTCCTTCAAGCTGGCCCGGGACGCGGCCGCGCGCCCGGAGGCCGAGTACATCGTCTTCTGCGGTGTGCACTTCATGGCGGAGTCGGCCGACATCCTGACCTCCGACGAGCAGAAGGTGGTCCTGCCCGACCTGGCCGCCGGCTGCTCCATGGCGGACATGGCCACGGCCGAACAGGTCGCCGAGTGCTGGGACGTGCTGACCGAGGCCGGGATCGCCGAGCAGGTCGTGCCCGTCTCGTACATGAACTCGTCCGCGGACATCAAGGCGTTCACGGGCAGGCACGGCGGCACCATCTGCACGTCGTCCAACGCCGAGCGGGCCCTGGACTGGGCCTTCGAGCAGGGTGAGAAGGTGCTCTTCCTGCCCGACCAGCACCTGGGCCGCAACACCGCGGTGCGGGACATGGGCATGTCCCTGGAGGACTGCGTCGTCTACAACCCGCACAAGCCGGGCGGCGGGCTGACCGCCGAGGAGCTGCGCGCCGCGAAGATGATCCTGTGGCGGGGCCACTGCTCGGTGCACGGCCGCTTCAGCCTCGACTCGGTGAACGACGTGCGCGAGCGCATACCGGGCGTGAACGTCCTGGTGCACCCCGAGTGCCGGCACGAGGTCGTGGCCGCGGCGGACTACGTCGGCTCGACCGAGTACATCATCAAGGCCCTGGAGGCGGCCCCGGCCGGTTCCAAGTGGGCCATCGGCACCGAGCTGAACCTGGTCCGACGGCTGGCGAACCGTTTCGCTGCCGAGGACAAGGAGATCGTCTTCCTCGACAAGACGGTCTGCTTCTGCTCGACCATGAACCGCATCGACCTGCCGCACCTGGTCTGGGCGCTGGAGTCGCTCGCCGAGGGCACCCTCGTCAACCGGATCGAGGTCGACAAGGAGACCGAGGCGTTCGCGAAGCTGGCGCTGGAGCGGATGCTGGCGCTGCCGTAGCGGGTTTTTCCACCCGCCCACCCGCCCGCCCGTGCGGGGTGTGCAAAAGGCGCGGGTCCCGCCCGACCACCTTCGGTGTCGGAGCGGGACCCGCGCCTTTTCGCGGTCTCAGACCTCCGCCGGTTCCGACGCGTCCGAGGCTTCCGCCTGCGGCGGTACGTCGCCGCCCCGCTTCGCCGCCTTCTTCTTCGCGCGCCGCTCCTTGCGCAGCTCCAGCATCGCGTACAGCGTCGGGACCAGCAGCAGGGTCAGCAGGGTCGAGGTGATCAGACCGCCGATCACCACCACCGCCAGCGGCTGGGCGATGAAGCCGCCCTCCCCGGTGACGCCCAGCGCCATCGGGAGCAGGGCGAAGATCGTCGCCAGGGCCGTCATCAGGATGGGCCGCAGCCGGTGCCGGCCGCCCTCGATGACCGCTTCGACGACGCCGTGGCCCTGCTTGCGGTACTGGTTGATCAGGTCGATCAGCACGATCGCGTTGGTGACCACGATGCCGATCAGCATCAGCATGCCGATCATCGCCGGGACGCCCATCGGGGTGCCCGTCGCCAGCAGCAGGCCGACCGCGCCGGTGGCCGCGAACGGGATCGACACCAGCAGGATCAGCGGCTGGACCAGCGACCGGAAGGTGCCGACCAGCAGCATGAACACGATCGCGATCGCCGCGAGCATGGCCAGGCCCAGGTTGACGAACGCCTCGTCCTGGTCGGCGGTGACGCCGCCGATCTCGGCCGTGGCGCCGGCCGGCAGGTCCAGCCCGTCGATCTTCGACTGAAGCTCGGTGCCCACCGCGCCGGTGTTGTCACCGGTCGGCTTGGCGGTGATGGTCGCCGCCCGCTGTCCGTCGATGCGGGTCATCGACACCGGGCCGTCCACCAGCTCGACCGTGGCGATGTCGCCGAGCTCGGCCGGGCCCAGCTTCAGGGCCTCGAGCTGCGCCAGCGTCTCGGCCGGCTGGGCCGACTTGATGACGACGTCGCGCTCGGTGTCGTCCAGGACCGCCTTGGCGGCCGGGGTGCCGCGCACCGCCTGGGCGACGGCCGCGCCGAGCGTCTGGTCGGTGAACCCGGCCTCGGCGGCCTTCGCGTTGGCCTTCACCGAGATGCGCGGCACGCTCTGCGCCAGGTCGCTGGTCACGTCGGTGACGTCGTCGAGCCCGGCGACCGCCTCGCGGACCTCCTCGGAGGCCTCGCGGAGCACCTGCGCGTCGGCCGCCTTGACGACGACGCTGAGGTCCTGGCTGCCGAAGCCGTCACCGGCGGCGACCGTGGTGGTGCCGATGCCGTCGAGCCCCGCGAGCCCGTCCTCGATGTGTTCCTGGACGTCCTCGGCGGACGCCGAGTCCTCCAGCATGAGCTGGTACGAGGCCTGGTTGGTGTCCGTGCCGCCGCCGAAGGCGGCCATGAAGCCGGACGAGCCGATGGTGACCTGGTAGTCCTTGACGCCCTCGGTGTCGCCGAGCAGCTTCTCGACCTTCTCGGCCTGGGCGTTCGTCGCCCCCAGGCTGGTGCCGGGCTTCAGCTCCTGCTTGATGCTGAGGACCTTCTGCTCGCCCTGGTCGAAGAAGTTGGTCTTCAGCAGCGGTGCCATGGCGAACGTGCCGATCAGCACGACGACCGCGATGGCCACGCTGGTGAGACGGCGGCGGGTGGCGAAGCGCAGGACGGGGACGTAGAAGCGCTGCAGGCGGCTCTTCGCCTCCTTCTCCTCGGCCAGCCGGCGGGCCTCCGCCGCGTCGTCGGGGGTGCCCTTCGGCGGGCGCAGGAACCAGTACGACAGCACCGGGACGACCGTCAGCGACACCAGCAGGGAGGCCAGCAGCGCGGCGGTGACGGTCAGGCTGAAGGAGCCGAACAGCTCGCCGACCATGCCGCCGACCAGGCCGATCGGCAGGAACACGGCCACCGTGGTGAGCGTCGAGGAGGTGACCGCGCCGGCGACCTCGCGGACGGCCTTGAGGATGGCCTCCTGGCGCTCCTCGCCGTAGCCGAGGTGCCGCTTGATGTTCTCCAGGACCACGATCGAGTCGTCGACCACCCGGCCGATGGCGATGGTCAGCGCGCCCAGCGTCAGCATGTTCAGCGACAGGTCGCGCGTCCACAGGACGATCAGGGCGAGCACCACCGACAGCGGGATGGAGACCGCGGTGACCAGGGTGGAGCGGATCGACGCCAGGAAGACCAGGATGACCAGGACGGCGAAGAGCAGTCCGAGGCCGCCCTCGGTGGTCAGGCCCGAGATGGCCTTGGAGACCGCCGGGCCCTGGTCGCTGACGACGGTGAGCGTGGCGCCGGAGCCGAGCTGCTCGCGCAGGCCGGGGAGCTTGTCCTCGACGGCGTCGGAGATCGCGACCGCGCTGCCGTCGTGGTCCATCGTGACGGCGACGGAGAGGCTCGGCTCGCCGTTGGTGCGGGTGAGGGAGTCGGCCTTGGCCTCCTGCTCCTCGACCGTGGCGACGTCGCCGAGGCGGACCGGCTTGTCGACGCCCTCACCGGTGACCATGAGGTCCTGGATCTGCTTCAGCGAGGTGAAGCCGCCGCCGACCTGGACGGTGCGGTTGGCGCCGCCCTCGTCGAAGGAGCCCGCGGGCACGGTCGCGCCGCCGGCCTGCAGGGACTGGGCGAGGGCCTGCGGGCTCACCCCGGCCTTCGCGAGTCTCGCCGGGTCGGGAGTGACGGTGACCTGGACGTCCCGGACGCCGTCGACCACGACCTGGGCCACGCCGTCGACGTCCTTCAGCTCGGCGACGACCGTCTTGTCGAGCTGGTCGGCCAGCGCCTGCTGGTCCTTGTCCGAGGTGACGGCGAGGACGACGGTCGGGATGTCGTCCGTCGACCCGGAGATGACCTGCGGGTCCACGTCGTCCGGGAGCTGGGCGCGGGCCCGGTTGACGGCCTGCTGGACGTCGGCGACGAGCTGCTGGGTGCCGTTGCCGTAGTCGAAGGACGCCATGATGACGGCGTTACCCTCACTGGCCGTCGAGGTGATGCCCGAGATTCCGTCGACGGCTTCGAGGCTGTCCTCGATCGGTTCGACGACCTGCTTCTCGACCACATCCGGAGAGGCGCCCTGATACGGCGCCAGCACGGACACCACGGGCAGTTCGATGGTGGGCAGCAACTGCTGCTTGAGCTGGGGGACGGCGATCGCGCCGAAGACGAGCGCGACGATCGACATCAGGCCTATCAGGGCCCGTTGCGCGAGGCTGAATCTCGACAGCCAGGACATGGGTCGGGGTCTCTCTTCTGTGGCCGAGCGGGGGACGAGGCACGTGCAGCGCCACACGCGGACGCCACGAGTGACGCCCACCCCAACACCCTGGGCCATGGGCGGCCCCCGTCACCTAGACCCCAGGTCCATTTCCTTATCCGGCGCATACTCCGGCCGCAGTACACCGGGCCCGGGATCACTCCACCCTTGGACGGACCAGCCCGGATTCGTACGCGGTGACGACCAGTTGGGCCCGGTCCCGGGCGCCCAGCTTGGCCATGGCCCGGTTGACGTGCGTCTTCACGGTGAGCGGGCTGACTTCCAGCCGCTCGGCGATCTCGTCGTTGGAGTGTCCGCCCGCGACCTGGACCAGCACCTCGCGCTCGCGCACGGTCAGCGTCTCCAGCCGCTCGGCACGGGCGGGATCGCGGTCCTCGCCGGACGTGCCCTCCTGCGCCAGGAAGCGGGCGATCAGCCCCTTGGTGGCGGTCGGGGACAGCAGCGCCTCGCCGCCGGCCGCGACGCGGATCGCGCTGAGCAACTCCTCCGGCTCCGAGCCCTTGCCGAGGAAACCGGAGGCACCCGCGCGCAGCGACTGCACCACGTAGTCGTCGACCTCGAAGGTGGTCAGTATGACCACGCGGACATGGGCGAGGGACGGGTCGGCGCTGATCATGCGGGTGGCGGCGAGACCGTCGGTGCCGGGCATCCGGATGTCCATCAGCACCACGTCGGCCCGCTGCTCGGCGGCCAGGCGGGCCGCCTCCGCACCGTCGGACGCCTCCCCCACCACCTCCATGTCGGGCTCGGAGTCGACCAGCACCCTGAAGGCGCTGCGCAGCAACGCCTGGTCGTCGGCGAGCAGGACACGGATCGTCATACGGGGCCCTCCGCGGCATCGGTGCGGTTCCTGACCGGAAGGATCGCATGGACCCGGAAACCGCCTCCGTAGCGGGGACCGGTGGTGAGGGTGCCGCGCACGGCGGTGACGCGCTCGCGCATGCCGAGCAGGCCGTGGCCGCCGCCGTCGGTGCCGGCCGCGGCGGCGGGGGACCCGGCAGGGGCGTCGCCCCCGTCGGCGCCGTCGTCGAGCACGGTGACCTCGATGTTCGGCCCCACCCGGACGATGCTGACCTCGGCCTTGGCCCGCGTCCCCGCGTGCTTCTGCACGTTGGTCAGCGCCTCCTGGATGATGCGGTACACGGCCAGGTCGACGGCGGTGGGCAGTTCGGTGCCCTGGTCGGTGCGGGCCACCTCGACGTGCAGTCCGGCGTGGTGGAAGGTGGCGACGAGTTCGCCGAGGCGCTCCAGGCCGGGGGCGGGTTCGGTCGGGGCCTTCGGGTCGCCGGACTGGCGCAGCAGGCCGACGGTGGCGCGCAGCTCGCCCAGCGCGGAGCGGCTGGCCTCCCGTACGTGGGCGAGGGCCTCCTTGGCCTGGTCGGGCCGCTTGTCCATGACGTGGGCGGCGACCCCGGCCTGGACGTTGACCAGGGCGATGTGGTGGGCGACCACGTCGTGCAGGTCGCGGGCGATGCGCAGCCGCTCCTCGGCGACCCGGCGGCGGGCCTCCTCCTCGCGGGTGCGCTCGGCCTTCTCGGCCCGGTCGCGGATGGCCTGCACGAAGGCACGCCGGCTGCGGACGGCGTCCCCCGCGGTGGCGCCGATGCCGGTCCAGGCGAAGACGGCGAGGTTCTCCTGGGCGTACCAGGGCAGGGGTCCGGCCAGCATGGCGGCGCCGGTCAGCACCGTCATGGTGAGCAGGCCGACCCGCCAGGCGGTGGGACGGTCGGTGGAGGCGGCGACGGTGTAGAGGGCGATGACGGCGGACATGACGACGGGCGCGCGGGGATCGCCGGTGACGCCCTCGACGACGGAGACACCGCCGGTGACCGCGAGGACCGCCAACGGGGCGCGGCGGCGGAAGACGAGCGCGGCGGCGCCGACGGCCATGAGGGCCAGGCTGAGCGCGTCGGGGGTGCGCAGGCCCCAGCTCACGCCCTCGGGGCCGTGCGGGTCCACGAAGGAGCCGGCGACCATGCACACCAGGACGGCCGCCGCGATGGCCGTGTCCAGGGCGGAGGGGTGGGCACCGATGGTGCAGCGGGCGCGGGCGAGGGTGCTCACGGCTGTTCACGGTAGCCGGAGTGGGCGTGTCTCATGTGTGGGCCCGCATTCGGTGGGCGTTGGCCGGGGGTTGCGCCCCCGGGCCCCGCTTCGGCTTGAGCGGCCTCGTCCTCAAGCGCCGGACGGGCTGGGAATTCCCGTACCGCCCGTACCGCCCGGGAAACAGGCTGCCGGGATTCACGCACCGCCCGGGATGAGGCCGTCGTCGCTCAAGAGTTCCTGAACCTGCTCCAGCGTGGCGTCCGAGGACGGGAGGATCAGATCGGACGGCTCCAGGAAGTCGTCCGGGACGGGCTCGCCCAGTTCGCGGACCTTGGCCAGGAGGGCCTGGAGGGTCGCGCGGAAGCCGGGCCCGTCGCCGTTGTCCATCTCGGCCAGCAGCTCGTCGTCCAGTTGGTTCAGCTCGGTGAGACGGCTGTCGGCCAGCGTGAGCTGTCCCTCCCCCATGATCCGTACGATCATGTCGCCCTCCTAGGCGTGGGCTTACTGCTTGTCGAAGCGCGGAGTGTCCTGCGGCTGCTGGGACTGCGCCTGGCCCTGGTCCTGGCCGCCCTCGATGGCCTGCCGGTCGGAGGTGCCGCCCCCGGCCAGCTCGGCCTTCATGCGCTGCAGTTCCAGCTCTACATCCGTACCACCGGAGAGCCGGTCCAGCTCGGCCTGGATGTCGTCCTTGTGCATGCCGGACTGGTCGTCCAGGGCGCCGGAGGCGAGCAGTTCGTCGATGGCGCCGGCCCGGGCCTGGAGCTGGGCGGTCTTGTCCTCGGCCCGCTGGATCGCGAGGCCCACGTCGCCCATCTCCTCGGAGATGCCGGAGAACGCCTCGCCGATGCGGGTCTGCGCCTGGGCGGCCGTGTAGGTGGCCTTGATGGTCTCCTTCTTCGTACGGAAGGCGTCCACCTTGGCCTGGAGGCGCTGGGCCGCCAGGGTGAGCTTCTCCTCCTCGCCCTGGAGGGTGGCGTGCTGCGTCTCCAGGTCGGTGACCTGCTGCTGGAGCGCGGCGCGCCGGGAGAGCGCCTCGCGGGCCAGGTCCTCACGGCCCAGCGCGAGCGCCTTGCGGCCCTGGTCCTCCAGCTTGGACGACTGGGACTGGAGCTGGTTGAGCTGCAGTTCCAGGCGCTTGCGGCTGGTCGCCACGTCGGCGACGCCGCGGCGCACCTTCTGGAGCAGCTCCAGCTGTTTCTGGTACGAGTAATCGAGGGTCTCGCGCGGGTCCTCGGCCCGGTCAAGGGCCTTGTTGGCCTTCGCGCGGAAGATCATCCCCATACGCTTCATGACACCGCTCATGGGCTTCGCGCGCCCCCTTCTGACCGACTCCAGCTCCAGCACCTGCGACAGAACCCACAGTACGGGCCCTGCATCCATTACCGCACTGTTCGGGGACGGATGCGCTCATCCCCAAGGACGACTGCGTGCGCTCCCGGTCCGGCGTAGGGAGTAGGTGCTCCCCGGGGTTGTCCGGAATGACCCGGTGCCCTGGGGTGTACGCAACGTCCCCTCTGTCCACTTACAGACGACCGGCGTTGCCGGATCGTTCCCCACCGGACTGGGGTCCACACCCCGGCACCCCGTACCCTTGGGTTTTGTGTTCCGTAGCCGCGCCAAGGAAGAGAAGTCACCGAGCCTCGTCAAGACGCCGGTGACCGACTCCAATCAGCCCCGTGACCCGCAGGCCCCCAAGGGAAGGCCGACGCCCAAGCGCAGTGCGGCCCAGTCCCAGCGCCGCAGCGTCGCCAACACCCCGATGACGCGCAAGGACGCCGCCAAGCGCCAGCGCGAGGAGCGCCGGACCGCGATGGCGCGGCAGCGCGAGGCGCTGGCGAAGGGCGACGAGCGGTACCTGCCGGCCCGCGACAAGGGCCCGGTCCGCAAGTTCGCGCGCGACTTCGTCGACTCGCGGTTCAACATCGCGGAGTACTTCCTGCCGATGGCCGTGATCATCCTCGTGCTGAGCATGATCCGGGTGGCCTCGCTGCAGAACGTCGCACTGCTGCTGTGGCTGGTCGTGATCGTGATGATCGTGCTGGACTCGATCGTCACCGGCTTCCGGCTGAAGAAGCGTCTCGCCGAGCGCTTCCCGGACGAGCGCAGGCGCGGCGCGGTCGCCTACGCGCTGATGCGTTCCCTCCAGATGCGCCGGCTCCGCCTGCCCAAGCCCCAGGTCAAGCGCGGGGAGCGGCCCTGAGCACGACGCCGTTCGCCGACGGCGCGGCCGATGCCTGGCTGGACAGGCCGGGTGCTCTGCGGGACGTCGTGCGGCAGGAGCTGGTGGCCCGGCAACTGGACGAGCAGATAGCCGGTCGTTTCCCGGTCGGCAAGCGCCTGCGCGTCCTGGACGTCGGCATGGGCCGGGGCGCCCAGGCGCTCCGGCTGGCACGGGCCGGGCACCAGGTGACCGGTCTGGAGCGGGACGCCACGATGATCGCCGCGGCGCGTGACGCCCTGGCCGGCCAGCCCGAGGGCATCCGCGAGCGGATGCGGATCATCGAGAGCGACGGCCGGGACACCGGCGTGCACTTCCTGCCGGGCAGTTTCGACGTGGTGCTGTGCCACGGGGTGCTCATGTACGTCGAGGAGCCCGACCCGCTGCTCGCGGGGCTGGCCCGGATGCTCGCCCCGGGCGGGCTGCTGTCGCTCCTGGTGCGCAACGGCGACGCGCTCGCGATGCGCCCCGGCCTGCGCGGCGAGTGGGCCGACGCCCTCGCCGCCTTCGACACCACCGTCTGTCGCGACAGCCTCGGCCTGGCCGTCCGCGCGGACCGGCGGGCGGCGCTGACGGCCAGGCTCGCGAGCATCGGCGCCCCGCTGCACACCTGGTACGGCGTCCGGGTCTTCACGGACACGGCCCCCGACGGCCCTCCGGGGCCGGAGGTCCTCACAACCCTGCTGGCCGCCGAGGAGCGGGCCGGCCGGACCGACCCGTACCGCGGGATCGCGGCGCTGCTGCACCTGTGCGGGGTGCGGGGGTAGGACCGGTCCGGTCCGGACGGCGCCCGTTCGGGGGTTCTCGGCAAGCCGCGCCCGCGGTGCGCGGTGAGACTCGGGGCATGAACGCTTCCCGTACCCGTCCGCCGCGGCTGCTCGGCCGTGCCGTCGCGCCGACCTGCTCGCTGCTGCTCGTCGCCGGCTGCTCCGGTGCCGGATCCGGGCCGGGTTCCGGGAGCGGGCGGGAGGGCGATCCGGCACAGGCCGCGGCGCCGTACGCGGCCAACGACCTGCAGGCCGACTACGAGCGGGTGATCAACGACGTACTCCCGTCGGTCGTGCAGATCCAGGCGGGCGACTCCCTGGGGTCGGGGGTCGTGTACGACGACGAGGGGCACGTCGTCACCAACGCCCACGTCGTCGGGGACAACAGGTCCTTCCGGGTGACGACCGCCCGCACCGAGGACGCGCTGGCCGCGGAGCTCGTTCTCGCCTATCCCGAGCAGGACCTCGCCGTCATCAAGCTGGAAAGGGTGCCCGACGGTATGAGGGCGGCCCGCTTCGGGGACTCATCGAAGGTCGGGGTCGGGCAGATCGTGCTGGCGATGGGCTCGCCGCTCGGACTGTCCTCCAGCGTGACGCAGGGCATCGTCTCGGCCACCGGGCGGACCGTCACCGAGGGCCGCTCCGGGGGCGGTACGGGCGCGACCATCGGCAACATGGTGCAGACGTCCGCGGCCATCAACCCCGGCAACAGCGGTGGCGCCCTGGTGAACCTCGACGGCCAGGTGATCGGCATCCCGACGCTGGCCGCGACCGACCCGGGCCTCGGCGACAGCGCGGCGCCCGGCATCGGGTTCGCGATCCCGGCGTCGATGGTGAGGACGGTCGCCGACCAGATCATCGAGGACGGCCGGGTGACCGACTCCGGCCGGGCGGCGCTCGGCATCACGGCCCGTACGGTCGTCGACGACGGTTACCGGCCGGCGGGCGTGGCCGTCGTCGAGGTCGGCGAGGGCGGGGCCGCCGACGACGCGGGACTGCGGCCCGGGGACGTCGTCGTCCGGCTGGGCGGCACGGAGATCACCACGATCACCTCGCTGGCCGAGGCGCTGGCGTCGATGGAGCCGGGCGACCGGACGAAGCTGACGTACACCCGCGACGGCGACGAGCGCACCACCGAGGTGACGCTGGGCGAACAGTGACGAAGGCGGGGCCGGTCCGGTCGGGACCCGCCCCGCCCACCGGTCAGGCCTCCGGCTCCGCGGCCGCTTCCGCCTCCTGCGCGTGCAGGCTCATCGGGCCGTAGATCTCGGTGGCGTCCTCGAACAGCCGCACCTGATCGGTGCCGCCCTCCTTGAGTTCCTTCCAGTACTCACCGATCCAGGACTCGGCGTCCCCTTGCGTGGTGAACTCCTCGGGCTGCACCGCGGGCTGGACCTCCGTCCCGCCGGCCGTCTCGAACCGCCACGTCCATGCCGCCATGTACGCCTCCAAGATGTGAGCACATGCAGAGCGGAAGCCGGATCTTGGTCCGGCCTCCGACCGCAGCCTATGCGCTGAGCGGGGCGGGCCGTAGAAGGCCGGGGGGCGAGAGCCGGAACCGCCGGCGCCCCTGGGGGCCTGTCCGGGGGGTCTCGGGCGCGCACGTCCCCGGGGGACCGGGGAAAATCGAGGCGTGGACGTGACTCTGCTCGGCACCGGTGCCCCCGCGGGACTCCCCCGCCCCGACTGTCCCTGCGCGGCCTGTACCGCCGCACAGGGCGACAACGCGCGCGCGGCGACCTCGCTGCTGGTGGACGGGGCGCTGCTGCTCGACCTGACACCCGGCGCCGCGTTCGCCGCCGCGCGCGCCGGGCACTCCCTGTCCGGCGTACGGCAGGCACTGCTGTCGCACCCGCACGACGGGCCCGCGGTGGAAGTGCCGGCCGGTCTGCCGCAGCCGGGGCGGGTGCCGGACGGGCGGGAGCTGGCGCTGCTGACCGGGCACCGGGTGCGGGCGGTGGCGATGGACGCGCCGGGCACCGGCTACGCCGTGACCGGTCCGGACGGGCAGCGGCTGCTGTATCTGCCGCCGGGCGGCGCGCCGGCCGGTCTGGAGGAGCCCGCCGAGCCGTACGACCTTCTCGTCGCGGACGTCGTGGGGCGGCCGGACGCGGTGGCGAGGCTGCGGGCGGTGGGTGCGGCGGGCGCGACGACGGACGTCGTCGCCGTCCACCTCGGCCACGAGGTGCCGCCGGGCCCGGAACTGACGCGGCGGCTCGCGGCGGCCGGAGCGCGGGCGGTGCCGGACGGGACGACGCTGGTGGTGGGCTCCTACGAGGACGTACCCGACGTCCCGCGGCGCACCCTCGTGCTGGGCGGGGCCCGGTCGGGCAAGTCGGTGGAGGCCGAGCGGCGGCTGGAGGCATTCCCGGACGTGCTCTACGTCGCGACCGGCGGCTCCCGCAACGGGGACACCGAGTGGGCGGCGCGGGTCTGCGCGCACCGGGAGCGGCGCCCGGGTTCGTGGCGCACCGCCGAGACGTGCGACCTGGTGCCGCTCCTGAAGGACGACGGGCCGGCGCTGCTCGTCGACTGTCTGTCCCTGTGGCTGACGGACGCGATGGACGCGGTCGGCGCGTGGGACGACGCGGAGTGGGCGGACGGCGGGGAACGGGCCCTCAGGGACCGGGTGCGGGAGCTGACGGAGGCGGTGCGCGCCACCCGGCGCACCGTCGTCGCGGTGTCGAACGAGGTGGGCTCGGGCATCGTGCCCGCCACCGCCTCGGGCCGCCGCTACCGGGACGAACTCGGCCGGCTGAACGCGGCGTTCGCGGCCGAGTGCGAGCAGGTGGTGCTCGTGGTGGCCGGGCAGGCGCTGGTGCTACGGGGCTGAGGCGTCCTTGCGCGCGATGACGCGGTGGGTCCGCGGGCCGGTGAGCACCGTGCAGCCCCGCGCCGCCAGTTCGACGTGCAGGCCCGCCGGGTGCGAGGCGCCGGGCGGGAGGACGAGCAGGCGGCGCGGGTCGGCCACGTCCACGAGCAGATGCCCGCCCGGGCGGAGCACGTGGAGGGCGGCACGCAGTTCGGCGCGCGGGTCCGGGACGCGTTCCAGGTGGTGGAAGAGGCTCACCACGTCGTAGCGGGCGCGCAGGCGGGCCGCGATGTGCGGGTCCGTCAGGCGGCCGACGAACGCCTCCTCGACACGCTCCACCGCGCGGGCGCGCAGGACCCGGTGGGTGGGGTCCAGGCCGTCGAAGGAGGTGTACGGGAAGTGCCTGCGCGCGGTGCGGGGGAAGTCGGCGTCGCCGGTGCCCACGTCCAGCCAGCTCTCGGGGTCGGGGTGGCGGCGGAGCATCGCGCGGGCGGCGAGGTCGTGTCTCAGGCGGACGCCGGCGCGGACCACGGGGTGCTCGGGGCCGGGCGTGAGCGGAGGGTTGCGGAAGACGTGCCGGCAGTCCCGGCAGCGTTCGAGCGCGGACCGGCCGGGTGCGGCCCGCCACGGGTCCTCGCGGCGCGGGCGGTGGCCCAGCCGCCGCGAGCCGCACCAGGGGCAGTCCTCGCGGTGCGGCCCGTACCCGGGCACGGGAGGCACCCGGGGGACGGGAGTCGGTGCCGAGGGGGCGGAGGGTGCGGTCATGGCGGCTCCCGGCGCGGAAAGGGGACACAGGACGGCGACATACGACGCCATACGACAAACCAGGCAAAACGTTACGTACGTGATCGCGTTCCGGGGTGCACCGACGCCGCCCGGGCGCGGTGCGCACGGGCCCTCCGTGGCGTTCGACCGGGGCCGGTACTGTTCGGCGAATGAGCTCGCTGAATCTCGACGACTTCACCGATCTGATCGAGCGCCCCGACGGCGGGGTGCGCCGCGACGCCGAGGCGCGCCGGGAGCGCCAGGTCGTCCCGCCCGGATCGCTGGGCCGCCTGGACGACCTGGGCGAGTGGCTGGCCGCGGCGCAGTCCGCCGTACCGGTGCGGCCGGTCGAACGGCCGCGGGTGGTGCTCTTCGCCGGTGACCACAAGGTGGCCGAGCTGGGCGTCTCGGCGCGGCCCGCGGGCAGCGCCGGCGAGCTGGTGCGCGAGGTCCTGGAGGGCGGCCGGCCCGTGTCCGTGCTCGCCCGCCGCCTCGGTGTGCCGGTGCGGGTCGTCGACATGGGCCTGGACTGCGACCCGGAGACACTGCCGGCCGACGTCGTACGGCACCGGGTGCGGCGCGGCGGCGGGCGCATCGACGTCGAGGACGCGCTGACCCAGGAGGAGGCGGAGGCCGCCTTCCGGGCCGGGATGGCGGTGGCCGACGAGGAGGCCGACTCCGGCACGGATCTGGTGGTGCTCGGCGACGTGAGCGTGGGCGGGACCACGGCGGCGGGCGTGCTGGTCGCCGCGCTGTGCGGGACCGACGCGTCGGTCGTCACCGGGCGGGGCGGGCTGGCCATCGACGACCTGGCCTGGATGCGCAAGTGCGCGGCGATCCGGGACGCGCTGCGCCGCGCCCGGCCGGTCCTCGGGGACCAGTTGCGACTGCTGGCGACCGTGGGCGGTGCCGACCTCACCGCGATGACGGGTTTCCTGCTGCAGAGCGCGGTGCGGAAGTTGCCGGTGATCCTGGACGGCGTCGTGACGGTCGCGTGCGCGCTGGTCGGGCAGCGGGTCGCGTTCCGGGCGCCGGACTGGTGGCTGGCCGCGCACGACAGCGGGGAGCCGGGCCAGGCCAAGGCGCTGGACCGGATGGCCCTGGAGCCGCTGCTGTCCCAGGGCGTGACCGTGGGCGAGGGGGCGGGGGGCCTGCTGGCGCTGCCACTGGTGCAGGCGGCGGCGGCGCTGGCGGCGGAGCTGCCCGAGGTCCGCGACGACGAGGCCGCGGCCGACGAGGCCGCGGTCGACGCCGACGCCCGGTGAGCCGGCGCCGGCCGCCCACCCGGCACGCGAGCCGCGCCGCGCGCACCCCCGCCGGACCCGCACCGGCCGCCGCGGGCGTCAGCGGTGGTCCGGAGCCGGATCCGGGCGGCCGCCGATCCAGTCCTGGAAGGCGCGGCGGGGCCCGGACCAGCGGCGGTCGTGGCGGTAGGCGCGCAGCCGGGACTTGGCGCGGGCGCGCGGGCGGCGGCCGTAGCAGCGCCGGGCCCAGGGCGAGCCGGGACGGGCCAGGCGGATCGCGCCGATCAGGGCGACGAGGGGGACGATCACCCCGAAGACCGCGAGGCGGGTCTTGCCCTTGGCCAGGGCGAGCAGGGAGAAGAAGAAGTTCCCGGCGACGGCCGCGATGACGCCCGCGCGGTTTTGCGACTCGTCCTCGGACATGCCGTCGACACCGAACGGCGTGAATCCGGCGAGGACCAGGACGACCAGGGCCGCGGTGACCACCACGACCTCCACGCTCTGCCGGCCCGCCTCGGTCCAGTAGACGTCGTCGAGGTGCAGGACCAGCGCGAACTCGTCCAGGACGAGGCCCGCCCCGATGCCGAAGACCACCGCCGCGAGGGCGGAGCCGAACCCGTTCCGGCCCCCCGCGACCGCGCCGAAGCCGCCGATGACGGTGAGGACGATCCCCGGCACGACGTGGTGGATGTGCACCCCGCCCGACTCGACGTTGCCGAAGGGGCCCCGGCCGGCCCGGATGAGGCGGGTGACGGCCCGGGTGATCACGAACGTCAGGACGAAGGCCGCCAGGGCGAGAAGCAGCGGCAGCTTGCCCGGTTCCATGATGTTGCGCTGCCACCAATCTCCCATATGCGCACTTTATCCCCGACGGCCTCCGGCGCCCCGGTGACCGCCGGGTAGTCTGCGCCGGTGCTCAGGACCCCCTCGCCCGACGGCCTCCGCTTCGCGTTCGGCACCCTCACCGTGTTCCCGGTCAAGGTGACCCGATGGGACCGGGAGGCGGCGCGCGGCGGCATGCTGTGCGCGCCGCTGGCCGGGCTGGCCATCGGCACCGCCGCCGCGGCGGCCGGGCTCCTGCTGCTGTTCCTGGGCGCGGGAAGCCTGCTCGCGGCGGTCGCCACGGCAGCCGTACCCGCCGCGCTCACCCGCGGGCTGCACCTGGACGGGCTGGCCGACACCGCGGACGGACTCGGCAGCGGGAAGCCCGCCGGGGACGCGCTGCGGATCATGAAGCAGTCGGACATCGGACCGTTCGGCGTACTCGTCCTCGTGTTCGTGCTGCTGGCCCAGGTGGCCGCGCTGGCCCGGGCCTACGACGGTTCCTGGGCGCGGGGCGCGCTCGCCGCCGTCGTCTCGGCGGCCGCGGCCCGGCTGGCCCTCACCCTCGCCGCCCGGGCCGGGGTGCCCGCCGCCCGCCCGGAGGGACTGGGCGCGGCGGTCGCCGGGGTGGTGCCGGCGGGTGGCGCGCTGGCGGCCACCGCCGTCGTCACGGCGGCCGGTGCGGCGGCAGGCGCGTTCGCCGGGCCCGGCGACGGGCCGTACGGCGCGCTCCGCACCGCGCTCGCCGTCCTGTGCGCCGTCGCCGTCGCCGAGCTGCTGCTGCGGCACTGCGTCCGCCGCTTCGGCGGGGTCACCGGTGACGTCTTCGGCGGGGTGGCGGAGACGGCGGCCACGACGTCGCTGGTGGTGCTGGTCCTCGGCTGAGCCCCTGGTCCCCCGGGGCCTCGCCCGCCGGCTCCCGGCGGGTGCCTCAGCAGGCCTCCCGCCACACCCCCAGCTCGTACTTCTTCAGCATCGAACTCAGCCCCAGCTCGCGGGACTCGGCGCAGAAGCGGTCGGCCGGCAGCTCGTACTCGACGTGGAAGACCGCCTTGTCCGCGTCGATGAACGGCTGGTTGTCGGCGCACTCGTTGTACTGGGCGCACTGCTCGTTGACCGCGAAGTCGAAGTCGTCCACCAACTGGGGGATCTGGTCCAGGTCGTTCTTCAGACCGACGGCCATGCCGCGGTCGTGGGCGAGCTTCGCGATCAGCCGGTTGTAGCGGAGCTGGTCGTCGGCGGTGAGCGGGAAGCCGGTCTCGTTCCTGTAGCCGTCCATGTTGTCCGGCTCCACCGCGTCGAAGCCCTTCTCGCGGCACATGTCGATGCGCTCGGCCATCAGCGGCTCCAGGACGTCCGTCGCACGGATGTCCAGCCAGCGCTCCCCCTCCCAGCCGTTGCCCCTGCCCAGCACCGACTCCGGGAACTTGTCCGCGTCGGGGCGGAAGTCCTCCCAGGCGCCGGTGGACAGGTAGCAGATGACCTTGCGGCCGTCCTCGTGCAGCCCGGCGACCGTGGCCCCGGTGTGGTCGAAGCCGTCGATGTCGTAGACCGGTACGTCGACGGACGTGTCGAGCCTGCCGCTGAGCTGCCACTGCCACGCGGTGCCGGGCCGGGGCCGCCAGTGGTCGCCGGCCTCCGGATCGTCGTCGTTGGCAGACGCGCAGCCCGCGAGGAGCAGGAGAAGGGCTGTCGACAGGGCCGGCCGGCGTCTCACTGGCGTGCTCCAGGGTGTGGGGTGGCGAGGTGGTGTACGCCGGGAATGATCTCCCATCCCGGGGGCCGCGCGGCGAACCGCGCCCCGCGGGAGCGAGCGGGGGCGGCCGCGAGCGTAGGCTCGTGCCGGGTGTTTGCCTGCCCGGGTAAAGACCGCATCGCAGGAGGGATCTAGGGTCGGTTGTCGGGCCCGGTCGACCCACCCGCATTCGGCCACAGCAAGACTTCATACGGAAGCGAGATTTCACCACCGTGACTGCTCTCACTCTCAGCACCGCCGCGGCGCCCGGCCTGCGGGCCGACGCGATCGTGATCGGTGTCGCCAAGGGCACGGCGTCCAGGTCCGAAGGTCTGGTCGTCGCACCGGGCGCGGAGGCCGTGGACAAGGCGTACGACGGCCGGCTCGCCGGCGTCCTGGAGACCCTCGGTGCCACCGGCGCCGAGGGCGAGGTGACGAAGCTGCCCGCTCCGTCCGGCTTCAAGGCGCCCGTCGTGGTGGCGGTGGGCCTCGGCGCCCGGCCCGAGAAGGACGCCGCTTTCGACGCCGAGGCGCTGCGCAGGGCCGCCGGTGTGGCCGCCCGCGCCCTCGCCGGCGCCAAGAAGGCCGCCTTCGCCCTCCCGCTCACCGAGGCCGCCGACGCCGGCGCCGTCGGCGAGGGTGTGCTGCTGGGCGCGTACTCCTTCGACGCCTACAAGGAGCCCGGCAAGGAGGCCAAGGCCAAGAACGGCAAGGCCCCGCTGGCCGAGGCCGCGCTGCTGGGCGGCAAGCCCCGCGACAAGGCGTACAAGGCGGCGATCGAGCGTGCCGCGGCCGTCGCCGAGGAGCTGAACCGCGCCCGCGACCTGGTCAACACCCCGCCGAACGACCTCAACCCCGAGGCGTTCGCGGCGGTCGCGCAGGCCGCCGCCAAGGAGCACGGCATCAAGGTGCAGGTGCTCGACGAGAAGGCGCTCACCAAGGGCGGCTACGGCGGCATCCTCGGCGTCGGCGCCGGGTCGGCGTCGGGCCCGCGCCTGGTGAAGCTGTCGTACACCTCGTCCAAGGCGACGAAGTCGCTCGCCTTCGTCGGCAAGGGCATCACCTACGACTCGGGCGGCATCTCGCTGAAGCCGGCCGGGCACAACGAGACCATGAAGTGCGACATGGCCGGTGCCGCCGCCGTGTTCGCCGCGGTCGTCGCCGCCGCCCGCCTCGGCCTCGAGGTCAACGTGACCGGCTGGCTGGCGCTGGCCGAGAACATGCCGTCCGGCTCCGCGACCCGCCCGGGCGACGTGCTGCGCATGTACAGCGGCAAGACGGTGGAGGTGCTCAACACCGACGCCGAGGGCCGGCTCGTGCTCGCCGACGCGCTGTGGGCGGCCTCGCAGGAGAAGCCGGACGCGATCGTCGACGTGGCGACCCTGACCGGCGCGATGATGCTGGCGCTGGGCAACCGGACGTACGGGATCATGGCGAACGACGACGCGTTCCGTGCCGCGGTGCACGAGGCGGCGGAGGAGGTCGGCGAGCCGGCCTGGCCGATGCCGCTGCCGGAGCACCTGCGCAAGGGCATGGACTCGGCGACCGCCGACATCGCCAACATGGGTGAGCGGATGGGCGGCGGGCTGGTGGCCGGCCTGTTCCTGCGCGAGTTCGTCGGCGAGGGGATCACCTGGGCGCACCTGGACGTCGCGGGCCCGGCGTTCAACGAGGGCGGGCCGTTCGGGTACACCCCGAAGGGCGGGACGGGCACGGCTGTGCGGACGCTCGTGCGGGTCGCCGAGCTGACGGCCGCGGGGGATCTCGGCTGACGTCGCCCGCGCGCTCGGGGCGCGGGTGATCGTGACCGCGGGCCCGCCGTGGCTCGTCGCGCCGGTCCCCGCGCCCCGCACGGCGCTGTCCGGCCGCCCCTGACAAGGGAACGTGGGGCGTCTCACACCCCGGCCCCACGTCTCGTTCGCCTCTCACAAGTGCGAAGATGGGGCTCGGCAGGACAGGGCCCCACCTAAGGGCCGAGAACAAAGAGCGGCCGGACACCAGCCGCCGACCGGTCACTGGAGACCGGCGTGGCGCACATGCATGGAGGACGTGACGTGGCGAACGACGCCAGCACCGTTTTCGACCTAGTGATCCTCGGCGGTGGCAGCGGTGGTTACGCCGCGGCCCTGCGCGGGGCGCAGTTGGGCCTGGACGTCGCCCTGATCGAGAAGAACAAGCTCGGCGGCACCTGCCTGCACAACGGCTGCATTCCCACCAAGGCCCTGCTGCACGCGGGCGAGATCGCCGACCAGGCCCGCGAGAGCGAGCAGTTCGGCATCAAGACGTCCTTCGAGGGCGTCGACATGGCGGGCGTGCACAAGTACAAGGACGACGTGGTCGCCGGCCTGTACAAGGGCCTGCAGGGTCTGGTCGCCTCCCGCAAGGTGACCTACATCGAGGGCGAGGGCCGGCTGTCCTCCCCCACCTCCGTCGACGTGAACGGCCGGCGTGTCCAGGGCCGCCACGTCCTGCTGGCGACCGGCTCCGTGCCGAAGTCGCTGCCGGGCCTGGAGATCGACGGCAACCGGATCATCTCCTCCGACCACGCCCTCGTCCTGGACCGCGTGCCGAAGTCGGCGATCATCCTGGGCGGCGGTGTCATCGGCGTCGAGTTCGCCTCCGCGTGGAAGTCCTTCGGCACCGACGTCACGGTCATCGAGGGTCTCAAGCACCTCGTGCCGGTCGAGGACGAGAACAGCTCCAAGCTGCTGGAGCGCGCCTTCCGCAAGCGGGGCATCAAGTTCAACCTGGGCACCTTCTTCGAGAAGGCCGAGTACACCCAGGACGGCGTCAAGGTCACCCTCGCCGACGGCAAGGAGTTCGAGGCCGAGGTCCTGCTCGTCGCCATCGGCCGCGGCCCGGTCTCCCAGGGCCTGGGCTACGAGGAGGCCGGGGTCGCCATGGACCGCGGCTACGTCCTGGTCGACGAGTACATGCGGACGAACGTCCCGACGATCTCCGCCGTCGGTGACCTCGTCCCCACCCTCCAGCTCGCGCACGTCGGCTTCGCCGAGGGCATGCTGGTGGCGGAGCGGCTGGCCGGTCTGAAGACCGTCCCGGTCGACTACGACGGTGTGCCGCGGGTGACGTACTGCCACCCGGAGGTCGCCTCCGTCGGCATCACCGAGGCCAAGGCCAAGGAGATCTACGGTGCGGACAAGGTCGTCGCCCTGAAGTACAACCTGGCGGGCAACGGCAAGAGCAAGATCCTGAAGACCGCGGGCGAGATCAAGCTCGTCCAGGTCAAGGACGGTGCCGTGGTCGGCGTCCACATGGTCGGCGACCGCATGGGCGAGCAGGTCGGCGAGGCCCAGCTCATCTACAACTGGGAGGCCCTGCCGGCCGAGGTGGCCCAGCTCGTCCACGCCCACCCGACGCAGAACGAGGCGCTCGGCGAGGCCCACCTGGCGCTGGCCGGCAAGCCCCTGCACTCCCACGACTGACCTCCCTCGGTCATTGGGCGCGACGACACAGACTTCCGCAATTCGTAAGGAGCAACCGAAACCATGGCGGTTTCCGTAACCCTTCCGGCGCTCGGCGAGAGCGTCACCGAGGGCACCGTCACCCGTTGGCTGAAGGCCGAGGGTGAGCGCGTCGAGGCCGACGAGCCGCTGCTCGAGGTCTCGACCGACAAGGTCGACACCGAGATCCCGGCCCCCGCCTCCGGCGTGCTGTCCTCCATCAAGGTGGCCGAGGACGAGACCGTCGAGGTCGGCGCCGAGCTGGCGCTGATCGACGACGGCTCCGGCGCCCCCGCGGCCGAGGAGGCCCCGGCCGCCGAGCAGGCTCCGCAGGCCGAGCAGGTCGCGGAGCCGGCACCCGAGCCGGCACCGGCCGCCCCGTCCACCGAGCAGGCCGCCCCGGCGCCCGCTCCCACCGCCGAGGCCTCCACCGGCGGCGGCGCCGCCGAGGGCACGGACGTGGTCCTGCCCGCGCTCGGCGAGTCCGTCACCGAGGGCACCGTCACCCGCTGGCTGAAGTCGGTCGGCGACAGCGTCGAGGCCGACGAGCCGCTGCTCGAGGTGTCCACCGACAAGGTCGACACCGAGATCCCGGCCCCCGCCTCCGGCACCCTGCTGGAGATCGTGGTCGGCGAGGACGAGACCGCCGAGGTCGGCGCCAAGCTCGCCGTCATCGGTGCGGCGGGTGCCGCTCCGGCGGCCGCCCCGGCCCAGGAGGCCCCGGCCGCCCCCGCGCAGCCCGAGCCCACCCAGGCCCCGGCCGCCCCCGCGCAGCCCGAGCCCGCCCAGGCCCCGGCGCCGACTCCGGCCCCGGCGCCGGCACCGCAGCAGGCCGCCCCGGCCCAGCAGGCCCCGGCCGCCCCCGCGGCTGCGGCCCCGCAGGCGCCCGCGCCGGCCCCGGCCGCCACCCCGGCCGTCCCGGCCGCCGCCCAGCCGGTGGACGAGGGCGCCTACGTCACCCCGCTGGTGCGCAAGCTCGCCGCCGAGAACGGCGTCGACCTGTCCACCGTCAAGGGCACCGGCGTCGGCGGCCGTATCCGCAAGCAGGACGTCACCGCCGCGGCCGAGGCCGCGAAGGCCGCCGCCCCGGCTCCGGCCGCCGCTGCCGCGCCCGCCGCGAAGAAGGCCCCCGTCCTGGAGGCCTCCCCGCTGCGCGGCCAGACCGTCAAGATGCCGCGCATCCGCAAGGTCATCGGCGACAACATGGTCAAGGCGCTGCACGAGCAGGCGCAGTTGTCGTCGGTCGTCGAGGTCGACGTCACCCGCCTGATGAAGCTGCGCGCCCGCGCCAAGGACGCGTTCGCGGCGCGTGAGGGCGTCAAGCTCTCGCCGATGCCGTTCTTCGTCAAGGCCGCGGCCCAGGCGCTGAAGGCGCACGCGCCGATCAACGCCAAGATCAACGAGGCCGAGGGGACCATCACCTACTTCGACACCGAGAACGTCGGTATCGCGGTGGACTCCGAGAAGGGCCTGATGACCCCGGTCATCAAGAACGCCGGTGACCTCAACCTGGCCGGCATCGCCAAGGCGACCGCCGACCTGGCGGGCAAGGTCCGGGCCAGCAAGATCAGCCCGGACGAGCTGGCGGGTGCGACCTTCACCATCAGCAACACCGGTTCGCGCGGCGCGCTGTTCGACACGATCATCGTGCCGCCGGGCCAGGTCGCCATCCTCGGCATCGGTGCCACGGTCAAGCGTCCGGCCGTCATCGAGACGGAGGACGGCCCGGTCATCGGCGTCCGCGACATGACGTACCTGACCCTGTCCTACGACCACCGCCTGGTGGACGGCGCCGACGCCGCCCGCTACCTGACGGCGGTCAAGGCGATCCTGGAGGCGGGCGAGTTCGAGGTCGAGCTCGGCCTGTAACCCCCTGCCCGTGGGCCTGTACGGTGCCCCCGCCCGGAGCTTCCCGGGCGGGGGCACCGTCGTGTGCGGGCCGTATCCGTCGTGTAAGTCTCGTCTCACCTGCGTGAAAGCGCCCCCGTGCGCCCTTCCGGCCGGCGGTGACGGCCGTATTGTTTCTCAACGTCAGTCGCCCCAGGGGGCCGGAAGGGCCCTCTCCCGAAGGAGCTCTCATGACCGCGCCCGTCGTCCACTCGCTGCGCGAACAGATCCGCGAGCACATCCTGGAAGGGATCATCAGCGGACGCTGGCAGCCGGGCGAGCGGATCGTGGAGCGCCGGATCGCCACCGAGCTGGAGGTCAGCCAGACGCCGGTGCGGGAGGCGCTGCGGGAGCTGGAGTCGCTGCGGCTGATCGAGTCGGCGCCGAACAAGGGCGTACGCGTACGCAACCTGACCGCCGCCGACCTGGAGGAGAGCTACCCGGTCCGGGCCGGTCTGGAGGCGATCGCGGCGGAGCTGGCGGCGGACCGGCTCGCCGAGGACTGCTCCGCCCTCGAACCGCACGTCGCCGCACTGTACGAGGCCGACCGGGTGTCCGACGGGACGGCCCAGGTGCGGCACACGGTGGGCTTCCACCGGGAGCTGGTGCGGGCGGCCGGCAACTCGGTGCTGCTGCACACCTGGGAGGGCCTGGGCATCGAGGTGTTCACGGCGCTGTCGATACGGTGGCTGGGGACGGTGCAGCAGTCGTACGCGGAGGAGCACGACGAGCTGGTCGCAGCGTTCCGGCGCCGGGACCCGCGGATCGACGAGATCGTGAAGGCCCACGTCCTGGGCTGCGCCCCCCGCGCGTAGTCAGTCGCCCCCGCCACCGCTGCGGGGGCGCGGGGGACCGCGTGATCAGCCAGGCCGCACCCGCACCCGCCACGCCTGCGAACCACCCGAGCTCTACCGCGCTCACCTGCACGAACACCCACCAGGGCGGGACACGCCGTGCCATCGGCGGAGGCACCCCGTGCCTACTTTCTCGTGATCAAGAGGTTTTGCCCCTCAACCCTTTGATCGATCATCGATCAGCGAGTTACAGTCACGGACGGGCTTCCACCAGAGCCTCAGCCCTGTCCTGCCAAAGACCTAGGGCACCCCCGAACCCTTGACGATGAGGGAACCCCCTTCGACTGAGGAAGGCGGCGACATGACCGACCCCAAAGCCATCCAGCCGAGCGAGCTCGACCAGCTCCCGGACCGCGACCCCGAGGAGACCGCCGAGTGGCGGGCCTCCCTGGACGCCGTTACCAAGGCGGCCGGGCCGCACCGTGCCGCGTACCTGATGCGCCGCACACTGGAGCGCGCCGAGGGCGCCGGCCTCGCGCTGCCGAAGCTCCTCGAGACGGACTACGTCAACTCCATCCCGACCGCCGACGAGCCCGCCGTGGACGGCGACGAGGCGATGGAGCAGCGGATCACCGCCTGGAACCGCTGGAACGCGGCGGCGATGGTGACCCGCGGCAGCAAGCACGGCGTCGGCGGCCACATCGCCACCTTCGCCTCCGCGGCCTGGCTGTACGAGACCGGCTTCAACCACTTCTTCAAGGGCAAGGAGGGTGACGGCTCCGGCGACCAGCTCTACATCCAGGGCCACGCCTCCCCCGGCATCTACGCCCGCGCCTTCCTCGACGGCCGGCTGAGCGAGGAGCAGCTCGACAACTTCCGCCGCGAGGCCGGCGGCAACGGCCTGCCGTCCTACCCGCACCCGCGCCGGCTGCCCTGGCTGTGGGAGTTCCCCACCGTCTCCATGGGCCTCGGCCCGATCTCCGCGATCTACCAGGCGCGGTTCAACCGCTACCTGACCAGCCGCGGCATCAAGGATCTGACCGACTCCCACGTGTGGGCGTTCCTCGGCGACGGCGAGATGGACGAGCCCGAGTCCACCACCGCGCTCACCCTCGCCTCCCGCGAGGGCCTGGACAACCTGACCTTCGTCATCAACTGCAACCTGCAGCGCCTCGACGGCCCGGTCCGCGCCAACTTCAAGATCGTGCAGGAGCTGGAGGCGCAGTTCCGCGGCGCCGGCTGGAACGTCGTGAAGTCGCTGTGGGGCACGGCGTGGGACGAGCTGTTCCAGCTCGACACCACCGGCGCGCTCGTACGCCGCCTGCGCGAGGTACCGGACGCGCAGGTGCAGACGTACCAGACGCGCGACGCCGCCTACATCCGCGAGGACTTCTTCGGCAAGGACCCGGCGCTCGTCGAGATGGCGAAGCTGCTGAGCGACGACAAGATCCTCGAGTGCTTCCACTACTCGCGCGGCGGCCACGAGTCCCGCAAGGTCTACGCCGCCTACCGGGCCGCGCTCGCCCACAAGGGCGCGCCGACCGTGATCCTGGCCCAGACGGTCAAGGGCCACACCCTCGGCAAGGGCTTCGCGTCCAAGAACGCCAACCACCAGATGAAGAAGCTCTCGGTGGACGAGTTCAAGGACATGCGCGACCTGCTCGGCCTGCCGATCAAGGACAGCGACTTCACCGACGGCGTGGTCCCCTACGGCCACCCGGGCGCCGACTCCCCCGAGGTCCGCTACCTCCAGGAGCGCCGCGCCGCCCTCGGCGGTCCGGCCCCGGCCCGCCGCGTGCACCCGGTCGCGCCGCTGCCCGCGCCCGCCGAGAAGGCGTTCGCGTCCTTCGACAAGGGCTCCGGTTCGCAGAGCGTGGCCACCACGATGGCCTTCGTCCGCCTGGTCAAGGACCTGGTCCGCGACAAGGAGACCGGCAAGCGCTGGGTGCCGATCGTCCCCGACGAGGCGCGCACCTTCGGCATGGAGAGCCTCTTCCCGTCCCTGGGCATCTACTCGCCCAAGGGCCAGACGTACGAGCCGGTCGACCGCGACCAGCTCATGTACTACAAGGAGGCCGAGAACGGCCAGATCCTCAACGAGGGGATCACCGAGGCCGGTTCGATGGCCGACTTCATCGCCGCTTCCACGTCGTACGCGACGCACGGCGAGGCGATGATCCCGTTCTACATCTTCTACTCGATGTTCGGCTGGCAGCGCACGGCCGACCAGATGTGGCAGCTCGGCGACCAGCTCGGCCGCGGCTTCCTGGTCGGCGCCACGGCCGGCCGGACCACGCTGACCGGTGAGGGCCTCCAGCACGCGGACGGCCACTCGCCCGCGATCGCGGCGACCAACCCGGCGGCGCTGACGTACGACCCGGCCTTCGCCTACGAGGTCGCGGCGATCGTCAAGGACGGTCTGCGCCGGATGTACGGCGAGGCGGCCCCGGACGAGGACCCGAACGTCTTCTACTACCTGACCGTCTACAACGAGCCGATGCCGCAGCCGGCCAAGCCGTCCGCCGCCGGCGTGGACGAGGGCATCGTCAAGGGCCTGTACCGCTTCAACACGGCGGAGACGGCGGGCCTGGCCCCGGCCGCGAACGCCCCGCGCATCCAGCTCCTGGGTTCCGGCACGGCGATCCACTGGGCGCTGAAGGCGCAGCGACTGCTCACCGAGGAGTGGGGTGTGGCCGCCGACGTGTGGTCCGCGACCTCCTGGACGGAGCTGCGCCGGGACGCGATGGAGGCCGACGCGGCGCTGCTGCGCGGCGAGGAGCGGGTGCCGTACGTCCGTCAGGCGCTCCAGGGCGCCGAGGGCCCGGTCCTCGCGGTCTCCGACTACATGCGTCAGGTCCCGGACCAGATCGCGCAGTGGGTCGAGCAGGACTGGTCCTCGCTGGGCGCCGACGGCTTCGGTCTGTCGGACACCCGTGAGGCCGCCCGCCGCCACTTCGGCGTCGACGCCGAGTCCATCGTGGTCGCGGCCCTGGCCCAGCTCGCGGGGCGCGGCGAGGTCAAGGCG
This sequence comes from Streptomyces pactum, assembly GCF_002005225.1. Taxonomy (NCBI): domain Bacteria; kingdom Bacillati; phylum Actinomycetota; class Actinomycetes; order Kitasatosporales; family Streptomycetaceae; genus Streptomyces; species Streptomyces pactum. Next base: position 6,172,838 of record NZ_CP019724.1, on the reverse strand, counting down.
ACGGCCGTGAAGGAGGCGCGCGAGCGCTACGGCCTGTAAGGACCGGTACGACGTGAGGAGGCCCCCGCCGCGGCGGGGGCCTTCCGCGTTCTCCTGCATCATGTGGGCATGCGCGCTGCCCGCCTGATCAAGATGGTGCTCCTCCTCCAGTCCCGCCCGTCGATGACCGCCACCGAGCTGGCCCGGGAGCTGGAGGTGTCGGAGCGGACCGTGACGCGGGACGCGCAGGCGCTGTCGGAGGCGGGCGTGCCGGTGTACGCGGAGCGCGGCCGGGTCGGCGGCTACCGGCTGATCGGCGGCTACCGCACCCGGTTGACCGGACTCGCCCGGGGCGAGGCGGAGGCACTGTTCCTGTCCGGGGTGCCGGGGGCGCTGCGCGAGATGGGTCTTCAGGACGCCGCGTCCGCGGCCCGCCTGAAGGTGTCGGCGGCCCTGCTCCCCTCCCTCCGGGACGCCTCCCGTACGGCCGCGCAGCGGTTTCACCTGGACGCGCCGAACTGGTTCCGGGAGCCGGAGACGCCCGAGCTGCTGCCGGCGGTCGCGGACGCGGTCTGGGACGACCGGACCGTCGCCGCGCGCTACCGGCGCGGGGAGGACGAGGTCGTCCGGGAGCTGGAGCCGTACGGGCTCGTGCTGAAGGCGGGGGTCTGGTACCTGTGCGCGCGGGTCGCGCGGGCGGCGGACGACGGGGCCTTCCGGGTGTACCGCATCGACCGGTTCACGGCGGTGGAGGCGGGTGAGGAGCGCTTCGCGCGGGACGACGGCTTCGACCTGCCCGCGTTCTGGGCGGAACGGGCCGAGCAGTTCGCCCGGTCGATCCTGCGGGCGGAGGTCGTGGTGCGGCTGTCGGCGCAGGGGGCGCGGGGGCTGCCGTACGCCGTCGGCGCGCTGTCCGCCCGGGAGGCGCTGGCGGCCGCCGGCGCGCCGGACGCGGACGGGTGGGTGACGGTGACGCTGCCCGTGGAGTCCGAGGAGGTCGCGTACACGCAGCTCGCGGGGCTCGGTCCGGAGGCGGAGGTGCTGGCACCACGGACGCTGCGGGAGCGGTTCGCGCGGGACGCACGGCGGCTGGCCGGGTTGTACGGCGACGGGGCGGACGGGGACGGCCCGAAAGGCGACGGGGCGGACGTGGACGGGTCGGAGGCCGACGGGGTGGACGGGGACAGGTCCGAGGCCGACGGGGTGGACGGGGACGGGTTGGACGGGGGCGGGGTGGACGGGGAGGCGGATCCGGCCGGCACATAACGATCCGCCGCACTCCACGTGCGTACCACCCCTGCAGGGCCGATGCTGGACCCGTGATGGACGAGACGGAGTTCTGGGAGCTGATCGACGCCACCCGGCAGGGCGCCGACGGCGACCCCGAGGACCAGGCCGACCTGCTCGTGGAGCGGCTCCTCGGGATGGACCCGGACCTGGTGCTCGACTTCGCCCGCCACTTCGAGGCCCGTTACAACCGCGCCTGCACCTGGGACCTGTGGGGCGCCGCGTGGGTGCTGCTCGGCGGGGCGAGCGACGACGCCTTCGACTACTTCCGGTGCTGGCTGATCGGCCAGGGCCGCGAGGTGTACGAGGGCGCGGTGCACGATCCCGACTCGCTCGCCGAGCTGCTGGACGACTTCGACGAGGAACTGGACGGCGACGGCGAGGAGCTCGGCTACGCGGCCGACGAGGCCTACGAGCAGCTCACCGGCACCGTCGCCCCCGACCTGGGCATCGCGCCCGCTCCGGCGGAGCCGCTGGGCGCCCCGATCGACCTGGAGGACGACCGGGCGCTCGCCGCGCGGTTTCCCCGCCTGTGGGAGCGGTTCGGGCAGGACTGACCCGCCCGCCCCCGCTCACGCGGTACGGCGGCGGCCCGTGTCCGACGGGAGGTACGCCTGGGGCCGGTCGGCGCCGAGGTCAGCCGGGCCGGCCCTGGAGCCGGGCCGCCTCCTGCCTGATGTCCGGGAGGCGGGCGGTGAGGGCGGCGCCCGGGCAGCTCGTCTGGTAGCCCTCGTCGTGGCCCGCGACGGCGGGCAGGGTGGCGGTGGCGCCGACGGCGTACCGGCTGAGGCCGTTGCTGGAGACCAGGCTGGCCTTTCCACGCGGATCGGTGTCGGTACGGCCGAGCTTCCAGGCGGTCAGCGCGGCGATGGCGTCGGTCAGCGCGTCGGGCACGGGCACGCCGGCGGTGAAGGTGCCGAGGGCGGCGATCCCGGTGGTGCGGTGGTTGAAGCCCTGGGTGTGGGCGCCGGTGACGGCCCGGTCGATGCCGCCCGCGCGGCCCTCGTAGATGGTGCCGCAGCGGTCGACGACGAAGTTGTAGCCGATGTCGTCCCAGTCCCGCGCGCCGGTCTGACCGGTGTAGACGCCGCGGAGGATGGCCGGCACGTCGGCGCAGTCGTAGCCGTTCGGCGTGTCCGTGTGGTGGACGAAGACGGCGAGGATCTTGTCGTCGTAGCGCGGGGGCGGCTGCGCGCGGGCGGCGTCGCCCAGCCAGACCGACCGGGGCACGACGGGCGGCCGGGGCGCGGTGTGCCGGTCCGCCGCGGCCGGCCGGGGGTGCGCCGCGGCGGCCCGTTCCACCCCGCTCGCGCACAGCGCCAGTGCGGCGACGGCGGCCAGACCGGGCAGGCAGCCGAGCAGCACGCGTACCGCGCCCGGCAGGCGGGCGGCGCCCGGCATGGGAACCGCGCGCCGTTCCCGGGCGTCGGGCGGTCCTCGGAAGACACGCATGGATCCACTGTCCGGCGGATCCGGTCCGCCCGCGATGTGTGCTGTGCCACGCGGTGGAACCATCGTCCCGGTCCACGACGTTTTCCGTTTGACCGCTCCCACTCGCACTCACTCGTACTCACTCGCCGACACGCACGGGGGCCGTAGCCGGACAGCCACGGCGTCGCGGGCTGATCACCGGGACCGTCCGGCACGTACTCAGGGACCGAGGCCCGCGGGGCCCGGACGGAAAGGCGGCTCGCGTGGACCTGCTCGACATCGTGCTGGTGCTGGTGGTGCTGGCCTACGCGGCCTCCGGCTACCGGCGCGGACTGCTGGCCGGCTGTGTCTCGCTGGCCGGCTTCGTGGGCGGCGCGGTGATCGGCGTGTGGGTCCTGCCGTGGGTGATGGACCTGGTGTCGCCGGGGTCGACGGCGGCGACGGTGACCGCCGTGTTCACGGTGCTGCTGCCGGCGGTGGCCGGCCACGAACTGGCGGGGCGGCTGGCGCTGCGGCTGCGCCGGGAGCTGGACGCCGGCCCGCTCCGGGTCGCCGACGGTGTCGGCGGCGCGGTGGCCAACGCGGCGGCCGCGCTGATCGTGGCGTGGGTGGCGGCGAGCGTGCTGGCGGCGTCCTCGTCCTCGCTGCTGACCTCGGCGATCCGGGACTCGACGGTGCTGGGCGCGGTGCAGCGGACGATGCCGGACACCACCCCGGCGTGGTTCTCCCGGGCGACGTCCGCACTGACCGAGGCGGGGTTCCCGCGGGTCTTCAACCCGTTCGAGAACGAGTCGACCGCCCAGGTCGCCGACCCCTCCGGCGACAGCGTCACGGCGGCGGCCACCAACGCGGCCAAGCTCAGCACGGTCAAGGTCGAGGGCGTCGCCGGCACCCAGGGCCGGGAGGGCAGCGGCTTCGTCTACGCGCCGGAGCACGTGATGACCAACGCCCACGTGGTGGCCGGCATCGACGACCCGACCGTGCGGGTCGGCGGGGTGGGCCCGTCGTACGAGGCGCGGGTGGTGCTGTTCGACCCGGGCGAGGACGTGGCCGTGCTGTACGTCCCGGACCTGGCCGCGCCCGTCCTGCGGTTCGACGACGACGCGGAGCGCGGCGACCCCGCGGTGGTCGCGGGCTATCCGCAGGACGGCGACCTGGACCTGCGCGCGGCGACGGTGGCGAACCGGATACGGGCGACCGGACAGAACATCTACAGCGACGCGAACGTCACCCGGGAGATCTACTCGATCCGCTCCACGGTCCGCCCCGGCAACTCCGGCGGTCCCCTGCTGACCACCGACGGCCGGGTGTACGGCGTGGTCTTCGCCCGCTCCACCTCCGACGCCCGGACCGGATACGTGCTGACGGCGGACGAGGTGGCCGACGACGCGCGGCGCGCGGCGGACGCGACGGAGGCGGTGGACACCGGCGAGCCCGTCACGTCGTGAGCGTCGGCGACCGGTCACGAGCCGGTCAGGGACCGATCACCCGGTCACGAGTCGGCCGGGGGCCGGCCGGGAGCGGGCCGAGGGTCGGCCACGAGCCGGTCAGGGGCCGGTCAGGAGCCGGTCAGGGGCCGACCAGCGACTGCCCCATCAGCACGTCGTCGACGTACTCGCCGTCGAGATGGAACTCCTGCGGCTGCACTCCCTCGACGACGAAGCCCTCGGACTCGTAGAGCTTGCGGGCCGCGGTGTTGTGGCCCAGCACGCGCAGGGTGACGCGCCGGGCACCCAGGCGGCGGGCCTCCTGCACGGCGGCCCGGACGAGCGCGCGGCCGACGCCGTTGCCGCGGGCCGCGTCGGAGACGGCGAGGCCGCGGATCTGGCGTACGTGGGCGTTGGAGGCCAGTGGCGTGGGGAAGCCGAGGCGGACGTAGCCGACGACGGCGCCGTCCAGTTCGGCGACCAGGTGGTCGGCGGGGCCCGAGGTCTCGCGGAAGAAGGGGTCGTCCGGTCCCGGCGGGGGCGAGACGGCGTGCAGCGAGGACCAGGTCTCCTGGTCGAGCCGGCGCAGCGGCTGCTCGTCGTCGGGTCTGGCGTGGCGTATGTGCGGGACTGGCATGACGATCACTGTACGACGGGGAACCGGGAGCCGGTCCGGGGTTTTTCCGGGCCCGCGCGGCAGGATGGGCGCATGGAGGATGGGCGCATGGACAGGGTACGTTCCCGCGTGGCGGTGGCCGGCGCGTCCGGTCTCATCGGCGGCGCGCTGGCGCGGTCCCTGGCCGCGGACGGGCACGAGGTGGTGCGCCTGGTACGCCGCGCGCCCCGGGACGCGGACGAGGTCCGGTGGGATCCCGAGGGGGGTCGCGTGGACGCGGCCGGGCTCGACGGGTGCGACGCCGTGGTCAATCTGGCCGGGGCCGGGGTGGGCGACCACCGCTGGACCGACGCGTACAAGACACGCATCCGCAGCAGCCGGGTGCACGGCACGACGGCGCTCGCGGAGGCCGTCGCCTCGCTGGAGCGGCGTCCGCGGGTCTTCGTGAACGGCAGCGGGATCGGCTTCTACGGGGAGACCGGTGACCGGGCCGTCGACGAGAGCGCACCCGCGGGCGAGGGCTTCCTGCCGTCCCTGTGCGTGGAATGGGAGGCCGCCGCGGTCCCCGCCCGGGAGGCGGGCGTACGGACGGTGTTCG